>NZ_BAAASL010000015.1:0-187132 GCF_039532865.1 Streptomyces luteosporeus | reverse complement strand
CATGGCAGGCTCCTCCGCTTCGCTCCGGAGTCTGAGGGGGTGTCACGAGCCGCTGCGCGGCTCGTGGGTGCGTCCGCTTCGCTCCCGCACCTGGTGACGAGGTGCCTGCGGCTTCGCCTCCGGCTCCTCGTCAAGGCCCGCTGACGCGGGCCGGGCTGGCTACGAGAGTGGGGCTTGCTCATTCGTGTCGGGTTCTAGCATAGTGGGTGCATCAGGGAGATGCAGCATGTAGCGTTGGCGAAAACACGAGACGCCCCCAGCCACACCGGAGACCTTCCAAAAAACCGAGAGGAACGGCCGCAAATGACAGTCACCACGAATCTACCGGACCAGATCCCGCGCTGAGCAGCGATTCCCTGCGCCGGGTGACGCAGTACCAGACAGCGTGCGTGAACGCCCGGGTGAAGCTGTTCGCGCTCCTGGAAGCGCAGGGCGTTCCCGCAAGCGAGGCGGACGACCTGGTGGCCGCACTGGAGGCAGGAGCGGTCGCCGGGGCGCAGTGCGAGGTCGCGGAGCGCGATAGGTACACGGGCGCCAGGGGTGAAGAGTTCCGGGAGGGCTGGCACGCGGGTGTGACGGCCGTGAGCGAGGCCCTGGTGGGCATCGCGGACCGGGACTGGGTGCGGCGCGGGGGCCGGTCGGCCGGAGCTGCTGAGCTGGCCGTACATATCGCAGATGTGTGGCAACGTGAACGGGCGGACTTGGTACGGCTGGAGGCGTTCGTCCGGGAGACCGTACTGACGCGCACGCACCCGCACACCACTGAGCGGCGCCGGGTGCTGGAGGCGCTGGGCGAGGCCGGCGGCCTGTGCACGGCGCGGACGGTGGAGCTGTCCAGCGGGGACATCATCCTCTGCACGCGCGAGGCCGAGCACTACGACCCAGACGACCTACCGGGGTTCAAGCGCGGGAAATCGGATGGGGCGCCCGGCGGATGGCATCTCGCGGGCGGGTCGATCTGGAGTGATGCCGGGGCGGCCTGCACCCCTCACTCGGCCGTCTGAACGACCACTAGAATTTGGCGTCGGGGAGGCACGGAAATGTCAGCGATTCAGCTCAAAGAACACCAGGTCGACCAGAAATCGGCTTTCCGGAAATGGGTTGGATTCCCTGCAAGATCACCTGTACCCCCCGAGGGGGTACGTGCCATGGGGGTGTCCGCCACTGGGTCCGGGAAGACGATCATGGCTGCCGCGGGCGCTCTGGAGTGCTTCCCGGACGGGCGGATCCTCGTCATGGTGCCCACCTTGGATCTGATCGTGCAGAGCGCACAGTCCTGGCGCAGAGTCGGGCACCGCGCGCCCATGGTCGCGGTCTGCTCGGTGAACAAGGACGAGGTCCTGGAACAGCTCGGAGTGCGTACCACGACCAACCCGATCCAGCTCGCGCTGTGGGCAGGGTCCGGGCCGGTGGTCGTGTTCGCCACCTACGCCTCCCTGGTGGACCGCGAGGACCCGGAGGACCCTTCGGGCCGGCGGACGGTGCGCGGGCCGCTGGAGGCCGCGCTGGCGGGCGGGGAGCGGCTGTATGGCCAGCGGATGGCCCCGTTCGATCTGGCGATTCTGGATGAGGGGCACATGACGGCCGGGGACATGGGCCGGCCGTGGGCGGCGATCCACGACAACGCGCGCATCCCCGTCGACTTCCGGCTGTACCTGACCGCTACCCCGCGGATCCTGGCCGCTCCCAGCCCTCAGCGCGGGCGGGACGGCCGGGAGCTGGTGATCGCGTCGATGGAGGACGACAGCGCCACGTACGGCACCAGGATTTTCGACCTTGGGCTGGCGGAGGCGGTGGAACGGTCGATCCTCGCGGGCTTCGAGATCGACGTGCTGGAGATCCGGGACCCCGAACCGATCCTGGGGCTGTCGGAGGACGCGCTACGCGGCCGGCGCCTGGCGTTGCTCCAGGCCGCGCTGCTGGAGCACGCGGCGCAGATGAACCTGCACACCATCATGACCTTCCACCAGCGGGTCGAGGAAGCCCGCGCCTTCGCCGAGCAGATGCCGGCAACCGCTGCGGAGCTGTACGCCACCGAAGCGTCCGAGGCCGCTCTGGCCGACGCTGGGGAGCTGCCCGCCTCCTCCATTGAGGCCGAGCTGTACGAGCTCGAGGACGGCCGGCACGTGCCCCCGGACCGGGTCTGGGCCGACTGGCTGTGCGGCGACCACCCCATCGCCCACCGGCGCCAGGTGATCCAACGGTTCGCCAACGGCATCAACGCCGAGAACCGGCGCGTACACCGGGCGTTCCTCGCCTCGGTACGGGCCCTCGGGGTCGGTGTCGACATCACCGGCCTGCGCGGCGTGGAAGCGGTGTGCATCGTCGGCTCGCGCAGCTCCCAGGTCGACATCGTGCAGAACATCGGCCGGGCCTTGCGTCCGAATCCGGACGGCACGGTCAAGACGGCGCGGATCATCATCCCGATCTTCCTGCAGCCCGGGGAGGACCCGAAGGACATGGTCGCCTCCGCCAGCTACCAGCCCCTCGTCGACATCCTCCAAGCGCTGCGCTCGCACTCGGAGCGCATGGTCGACCAGCTCGCCTCCCGCGCCCTGACCCGCAGCACCGAGCGCCGACGCCTCCACGTCCGCCCCGCCCCCGCAGCGGGAACCGACAGCGGGGACGGTGAGGAGACGAGCGAGGCGCAGCAGGAGGTCGACCGGGTCAGCTCCGTCGTGATCAACTTTGCCCAGCCCCGCGACGCCGCCGACATCGCAGCCCTGACCCGCTGCCGTGTCATCCGGCCCCAGTCCCTGGTCTGGCTCGAGGGCTACCAGGCCCTCATCCGGTGGCGGAAAGAGAACGGCATCACTGGCCTGTACGCCGTCCCCTACGACGTCGAGACCGAGGCCGGGACGACGAAGGCGTTTCCGCTTGGGCGATGGGTGCACCAGCAGCGGAAAACACTGCGGGCCGGAGAACTCGACCCCCACCGCAAACAGCTCCTCGACGAGGCCGGGATGGTCTGGGAGCCCGGCGAGGAAGCCTGGGAGAACAAACTCGCCGTGCTCCGCTCCTACCGGAGGGCCACCGGGCACCTCGCACCCCGGCAGGACGCCGTGTGGGATGACCCGGCTGGCGGGGGCCCTGTGCCGGTTGGACAGCACATGGCCAACCTGCGCCGGAAGGACGGCCTCGGGAAGGACCCCGAGCGGGCCGCCATGCGCGCGAAGCAGCTGGCCACGATCGACCCAGACTGGAACTGCCCCTGGCCACTGGACTGGCAACGCCACTACCGCGTCCTCGCCGACCTTGCCGACACCGAAGCCGACGGCGTGCTGCCCGACATCCAGCCAGGCGTCGTCTTCGACGGCGACGACATCGGACGATGGCTCCAGCAACAGCGCAAGCCGGGCACCTGGAAGCTGCTACCCACCGAACAGCAAGCGCGGCTCTCCACGCTGGGCATCAAGCCGCTGGAGGAGCCGTCTCCCGCCCCGGCGGCCCCGCATTCGACGAAGGAGGGCCCGAGCAAGGCGCACCAGGCGTTCCAGCGGGGCCTGGCCGCCCTCGCCCAGTGGGTGGAGAAGGAGGGGCAGCGGCCCGTCCCGCGCAGCGCGGTCGTGGAGATCGCGGTCGACGGCGAGGCGGAGCCGGTGCTGGTGAAACTAGGGGTATGGCTCTCGAACACCAAGTCGAGACGCGACAAGCTCGACCAGGAACAGCTGGACGCGCTGCGGAAGCTGGGCATGGACTGGGCGTGCGTGGTGCCGGCCGTCGAGGCCGCCCCGGAGCCCGCGCCGCCGACTGCCCCGACGAAGCGGCCGGTCCGCGAGCACCAGGAGGAGCGACGAGGAGCTGTACGAGGGCGGGAACTGCACCTGCTGGTCCATCAAGCGGGCTCGTGACCGCCGCTCCTCACCGCCCAAGACCCCGGGCCCGCCAACAGGGCCCGGGGTCGCGTGCATCAACGGCGCGGCGTTGCGGCGGGCCACCGCGGGCGGCGCGGGATGGTGACTTGGACCTCCGCCAGGACGACGCCGGTCACCGGGTCGCGGTGCACCGGGACGTACAGGCCCCAGTCGGCGACACCGGCCGTGAACCAGTCTCCGGCCCACGGAGCGTCGGTAGTCTCCAGCTCGCGCCCGGCGAGCGGACCACCCGTGAAGCGAACGATCACAGCAATACCTCCGTCCGGCGGGAGTTTCCCGCCACACCCCTTGGCGGGGCTCAGCACCTGATGGACAGCACCGGGGTGCCGGCAGCTTCCGTCCCGGCCCGGTCGCCGTGCAACCGGACCGAGCGCGCCCCAATCCCTGCTGTGCGAGCACAGCACGGTCGACGTACGGGTCGACGGCGGCGAGGACCAGGCGCTGCAGCTACGCCCACGCAGCCCGTGACTTCCTCTTCCGGCTAAGGCTGGCGCACCCCGAAGTCATCCAGGGCGGCGCAGGCAGTGAGTGGTCTATTCGTCTGATCCGAGACGGCTGAAGGCCCAGCGGAGTACATCCTGATCGACGCGTGTGCGGCCGGTGCGCTCAAGTGCGGTGTGGGTGTGGGCGGTCAGGCGGGCCCAGTTGCGGAAGTTGCCGTGGGCGGCGTGCTGGTCTGCGTAGGCGATGTCGTCGGGGTCGGTGTCGGCCCAGATGGGGTGGTAGAGCGGAATGATGTCCTGGACCTCGTCGGGGGTGAGGCGGGTGAAGTGCTGCCAGATGAAGATCCGTGAGGAGAGCATCGGTTCTTTGCGCAGCGCGTGGTGGCAGCCCTCGCCGCCAACGAAGATGACGGCGAGCTGGGTGTAGGGGTCGTCCCAGAGGTATCGGACGTATTCCAGTTGGTCGCTTTGGAGCCACTGGGCTTCGTCCAGGACGAGCGTGCGCGGGTGGGTGGCCAGCGCGTGTTTGAGGAGCTGGTCGAACTCGCTGGCGTAGCGCGGGGGCGGGCCCGGCAGTTCGAGGGCGGCGTGCAGTTCGTGGCGCACAGCGCGGGTGGTGGCGCGGGCGTGGAAGGTGATGCGGCGGATGTCCTCATCGGGTTCGAGTTCGCGCAGGCAGCTGGTGACAGCCATGGTCTTGCCGAAGCCGGCTCCGCCGTGGACGCACATCATCGCTCTCGCCTCGATGGTGTCGGCGAGGTTCTCCCGGGCGGTGAGCAGCGCGCGGGTGCTCACCAAGCGGGCCTCGGGCAGCGGAATGTACTGATCAGTGGGGGCGGGTGGCAGATGGCCGCCGGTCATGGGGAGTCCTTGCTGGGGGCTGATCCGGTGGGTCGGGTGCGAGCCTTGAGGGCGTCGGGAGTGGCCCAGTCGGCTGGTGGCGGGGCGGGCGGGATGAGGTCGGGCAGCGCGAGGTCAGCCAGGTCGGTGTGCTGGTACTGGTCGAGTTCACGGGTGGCTGCGATGGTGGTCATGGCGTCCAGACGGCGCGGGAAGCCGGGGGTGGTGGCGGGGGCGAAGCGGGTGTGGCGCAGCTGCTCGGCGGCTTTCGCCTCATCGCGCAGGCGAAGGGCGCGCTGGGAACGGGTGCGGCGCAGCGCGGCGAGTTGCTCGTCGGTGGCCTGGTCGCAGTAGTCATACCGAACAGCCCACACCCCAGCCCTGACCAGGAACACAGGAATGCTGATCCCCATGACAGCCAGAGACCGGGTGTGCTAGCCGGAACTCTCACACCACAGCAGTCGATTAGTCATCCCATGACAGCCAAACCCCAGCATCCCCCGGTCAACAAACACGCTGGTCAACAGGCCATCCACCACGCCAGTACCCGCTGCCGGCCAACCCGCCGCCACAACACCACACATTCACACTTCGGGATCGGCCAGGAGCTGCAGGGCTTCGGCGTCGGTGGCCATCTGCGGGAGGCGCGGCCGGCGGCGCAGTCCGGGCGGTGCACGACTGGTTGTGCGCGCTTAGTATTCTTCCCACTCACGTGCCGGAAGTGGCCATTCCTGAAGATCTCCGAACCGGTCGGCCCATTCATTCCCGATGAAGACAGGGCGGCTGCGGAGGAAATCCCCGCCCTGCTGACCGCGAATGAGAAGACCGATCTCTTCGAAGTACGGCTCGCAGCGCTGGTTGAGACGGAACAGCCCGGGTGATTCCCTCCCCATCCAGCCTACGATCTCCGTAGGCAGACGGTGAGTGAGCTGAAAGTCCCCAAGGAAGACGTGCGGCCCCCGGAAGGGATTGATCGCCACACCCGCCAAAGCTCCTCCAGTCCCGTAGTAGACCGTTACTCCGGCATCATGAAAAAGGGCGAACTCGCCGGGAATCGGATACCCGCTGTCCGTGGGATCGCCGACAGACAGCGCAGAAATAACTTGCTCGTGACTCATTCCAAAACGAAGTGGCCCCACGTTCACATATGGCGTGACCTCCCATCTGACACGGTCGGCATCTTCCTTCACTACCGGATCGAACAACATGAAATACCCCCTCCGAGGAAGGCTACCCCTGTTAACTTCAATATCATACTGCGATACCCGTCCTGCAATGCGTCGTGCGCTCGTATGTCTGCCCGCCACGAGATGATCCTGGGCGCCCAGGAATGGGCGTGCTCCCGGTCGGAGCCTTCAATCTGATGACCAGACAATTCTCAACCACCGAACCAACTGCCCTCACCTCACTGTCCAGCCCGAACACCTCCGAACGCCACCTCGGGCACCCGAGGGCGCTCGCCATGGCGAGCTGTTGCAGGATGTCCTCCCGCTACAGGCCGGCGGCCACGGCGAACTCGGCGAGCCGGGCGCCGACCTGCCGGTCACGCTCGGCATCGGTGCGCAGTGATCACTGCACCGCCCTGGTAGGGGTGCGCAGGGCGCGCCATGCGGCGCGGGCGTAATCGGCAGCAGTGGTGTCCGGGCGGTGGACTGCGGTGATCGCGGCCAGCAGCGCCGTGTACCGAGGGTCGGCGGTGATGTCGTCGGCCTCCTCGAGGAGTTCGTATTTGGAGGGGGACGCCAGGGCGTCGGTCTTGATGAACGTCTTGCTTCCCGCCGAAGCCTCCAGCGCCCGACGCCGTGCGGCCGGAGGTCCGTCCCCCGGCCGCCTGTCCTCCCGGGGAGGCCGGCTGCCGGCAGGCTGCTGCTCGCGGGGGCCGGAGGCGCGGCGCTGGAGCCGGACTGATGTACTAATGCATTGCTAACGAGCTGCCTTCACCGCTAGCGAAGTCGTGGATCCTAGGGATGGCAGGTTGCCCAGGACGGTGCGCAGTTGGCGTCCGTGCTGCCAGGAGAATTCCCGGGCTACCCCTTCCAGGCGGGAGTGATTGCTCGATTTGGTCATTTGTTCGGAATGTTGGCGGTAGTGGTAGATCACCACGGGCAGCAAAGCTCCGGCGCTGAGCGAGGTGAGGGCGCAGACGTAAACGAAGTCCTCTCCCTGCGGCAAGCCGCCATGTCCGGCGGCGGCCTGCACGAGCTCCCGCCGCGCGATGATCTGCGTCTGCCCAAGGGGCATGGTGGCTTGGGGTGTCGGCCAGTACGTCCAGACCTCGCCCGGAGCGAGTAGGCCGGGCGGAACGGGACATTTCCACACGCGGGTCGAGCCGTCGGGGAACAGGTCCGCCAACCAGCCGGCCACCCAGCCCAGCCCGTTGGCTCGGGCGTAATCGTGGCGGACGGCGAAGGCCTCGGCGGGGAAGACGTCGTCATCGTCCGCGTACTGCACCCAGTCCCCCTCGGCCTGGGTGAGCGCGAGGTTCCGGGCGGCGGCGCTGCCGACCTTGGGCAGTTCCAGGATTTTCACGCGGGGGTCGCGGGCCAGGGGGCGAGGTACGTGGTCGGGGTCTGCGCCATCGATCGCCAACACCAGCTCCCATTCCACTGTCTGGACGTGCAGGCTCTCGTGTAGGAGCTCGAGGTAGGGCAGCCGGTTGGGCAGAAGGCGTGTCGGAGTGATGACCGTGATCTGTGGGGTGGTGAGGGGCACGTGGGTCTGCTCCAGGTCAAGGGGTGGTGAACAAGGTGGTCCGGGACGGTCTTCAAAGGCGGGAGGGGGAGCTCCGGGCGGGGCCCGATCGGCTGGTCAGTGCCGGTCGGCGCGGGGCCGGCGCAGGCCCGTAGGGAGTGGGGCGGCGAACGCGGCGTGCTGGTCCTCGGTGGCGTCCGCCGGGCGGTCAAGGGCGGCAACGACCAGCTGGTGGGGCGTCGAGCTCACGCCACTGCCGCGAGATAGCCGACGGCATGCTGCCTGGCGTCCATCTGGTCGAGCACAGCCTCCTCGACTTCCCGCGCGGTCAGCTCCCGTGCCACGTGGTTCAGAGGCAGCCCACGGGTGACGGCATGCCCGCGCCACTGCGGCCGCTGGGTGTCGAGCTCGCGGTAGTCACCGGCCATCACCCGCATGTCATCGGCGACGGCGGCCAGGGTGCGCAAGGTGGCCCTGTAGTAGCGGTCGACCGCCTCGGGGACCTCGTGCTCATGGCACTCGCGGCACACCAGCGACCGTGGCCCGTCCGTACGGGTGCCCCAGACGTAGGGGCGGCGGTCGTGTTCGACCAGCACGTCGCAGAACAGGCACGGATACGGCTCGGTCGTCTCCAGGAAGGCGATGTCGAACAGGACGACGGACATCACGCTGGTCTCCTTCTGCGCGGTGCGGTGGTGCGGTGTGGCGGCCGCCGTGGTCGAGTCGGTCGTGCTCATGTGCTGGCCGCGGGCGGCAGGCTCCGCACGACAGCGGACAGTGCCCGCGGGTCGTGCGGGGCGATGCGGACCAGGAGGTGCGCCAGGGCGTAGCCGTGGGCGCCGCTGAGGCGATCGGTGCGGGCGTTCAGCCAGGCGGCCACGGCGTTGTGCAGTGCCCGCTGGGTGTCCCCGGGCGGAGCGGACAGGCGATGCCGGCCTTCGGCCACCGCCGTGTACAGGCGGACGGCCGCTGCCCAGTCGCGGGCGTGGAGGGCGAAGAATGCCTCGAATTCTGCTGCCAGGACGGTGTGGGGGTGGTCGTCGCCGAGCTCGGCGCGTACCTGTGCGGCCATCCGGCTCGCGGCAACCTGGGCGGCGCGCCAGTCGGTTGCGCGGTGAGCGGCGCGGACCGACTCCACCATCGGGTGCTGGTTCAGCGCGCCGTCCAGCCAGCGGGAGTCGACATGGTCGGGCATCAGCGGCTGCGGGTGGGCAGGGGCCGGGTCCACACGGCCGTCCGGGTGCACGAGGTAGGCCGTGATGGTGCCGTCATGCTGCCCGACGCTCACCCGTACCGGCCTGGCCAGCCGCTGGGCTTCGGCCTGGATCAGCGGCCATGCGGCGTTCACCGAGCCCCACAGTGCGCCGGCCCCGGCGGTGGGCGCGTCGGCGCCGTGGACGGTGCCGTCGGACAGCATCAGGATCGTCACGTGCAGGTCGGCCGGCAGGCCCGCGGCGGACGGCAGGGGCTGGGCGGTCAAGGGGGGTGCTTGCTTCATGGTGCGGCGGAATCTCACTGCAGGGCCACCTCTGCTATCGGGGTCCAGGTGATGTGCCGGCGGTCATGGGACTGGGCGACCAGGCACAGGCGGTCGGCGCGCAGGACGACCGGCTCACCCGGGTGGTCGGACAGCGCCCGCTTCAGTTCGCGCCGGTCGGCCCGGACGTCTCCCGCGGTGCCGTAGGCGAGGGAGACGTGCGGGTAGTAGACGGCGGGGACCAAGGGGTGACGGCCGCCGGTAGCTTCGGCGTCGACACGGGCCGTGATCTCCCACAGCCGGCGGGCGGGCTCGCCGGGGCGAGCCGCGCACTCGACGGCGACCGACCCGACGCCCGGACGATCGAAGGTGAGATCGAACGCGGCGACGTCTGCGCACTCCTTGGCGACCCGCTCGACGATGTCCGCGATCTGCTGTTCCCGGTATTCCGCAACCGGGCCGGCGTGGAGCACGGTGCAGTGCAGCCACGGCGCGGCCACGGGGGCCAGCCCGGGCCGGTGGGTGATCGCCCGGTACGGCTCCACCAGCTTCTGGTGTACGGCCGTGGTGTCGAAGAGCAGGTGCCAGTGCAGGTCGGCGCGCCCTGCAGGCCAGGCGTTCCGGCGCGACTCGACGCCGGCGAAGAAGTCGTTCACGAGGGTCCCGTTCACCGCGTCCTCCCACCGGCGATCGCAAAATCGTCGGCGCGGTGCTCAGCGTCGAAGCCTTCGCTGCACAGTGGGCCGGCTGTGGGCAGCTGCGGATGGATGTCGCGCAGCACACTCGCGGGCACGACACGAGCGCGGGCGGCGTGTCGGATCTGAGCGGCGACGGGGATGGCGCACTGGTCCGTCATGTCGTCAGTCGCCGCCAGGCGGTCTGCGTCCAGGGATACCCGCCAGCTGGCCGGGTACAGGGCGGCGCAGCGCGATGTGCCGCAGCCGGGTATGCCCACGAGCACGACGAAGGTCTCCGGGGCGCAGCGGAACGGTTGGGCTGAAGGCGGGGCCTGCGCGGTCGCGCCGGTCGCGCCGGCGGCGGCCCGCCGCAGCGCAGCGAGTCGGCGGGCGGGCTCGGCGTGGACGGGCTCCCTGCGCGCGCCGCGCGGGCCGAGATTGACGCGCAGCAGCTCGGTGTACTTGCCCTTGGTGCCCGTGGCCCTCTGCGCCGCGCAGGCACGCTGGCCGGCGCGGGGACTGGTTGCGTGGCATGACGTCGTCTCTCCGGGCACCCCGCGCCTGCCCGCAGTCGTGCGAGTGGGTGTCGTGAGCCCGGGTGGAGACCTTGGCCGCCTGATCTGTCCCGGCGCGGGAGGGGATGCAGCGGCGGCGGTCGGCGGTGCGCGTCCTGCCGGCCGGCACCGTAGCGGAAGCCGCTCGCCCTCCCCCGCCGGTTCACAGGGACCGTGCTCTGTACTCGCGGGAACCCTCGGCCTCCGGGGTCGTACCCGTGCGCGGACGTGGGCGCAGAGCTCGTTGAGGCGGCGCCGTGGCGGCGACTCGCTCACCCTCGCAAAGGCCTTGGCTGGCCCCTGTGGTGCCGCGGCGGCATAGGGCGAATCCGCCGGGCTCCCTGGTCGGGTAGCGATGGGCGTGTTCGTGTCCCTGCGGGAACGGCGCGGGGCAGCCAGCCGGTGCGCCGGGGCGCGGGCGGGGTCTCCGGAAGGCCCCGACCGGTCGGCCGGCTCGTCGTTGAGGATGCGGAGTCCTGCCCGCTCCCAGGAGCGAGATGGGGTGCTGGACGTCGAGCGTCAGGTCACCGGGGTCGGCTGCGCCCGAGCGGGTTGGCTGGGGGGTCATAGGGCCGACTCCTCCCGGCTCGGGAGCGCGGGGCCTTTGAGGATCTGCTGGGTCAGGGCGTTCGGGTCGATCTGGGTGGCCTGGGCGGGCGCGGTGGCCCGGTCGCCCCTTCCCAGGCGCAGGATGAGGGCGAACTTGTCGCTCTTGGTCTGCGCCAGCGGGGCGAGGTCCACCGAGACCTCGTTGAGGGTGCCGTTCTTGATGGCGAAGTCGGCGGTGATCTTCTTGTCCGGAACGTCCTTGAGGTCCTTGCTAGTCGGCAGCTTGACGCCCTGAGGGAGGTCCGCTGCGAGCGGACGGAGTTCGTCGAAGAGCCCGGTGAGCAGGGTCCGGAAGGGGGCCGTGGCGGTGATGTGGTCGGCGCCGTTCTTGGTCCCGGTGTCCTTGAGCTGGACTTCGCGGTTGATCAGGCGCTGCAGGCCGTTGAGGACCTTCTTCTGCCGGGCCTGGGCGCTGGGGTTCGCGGAGGGCGAGCTCTCCTGGTCCGGGGTGCTCTTGGTCAGGCTGTCGGCCGGCATCTTGACCCAGCCGCCGCTGAGGAGCTGCTTGAGGTCGGTGGCGCCGGGCGGCAGGTTCTCAGGAGCGGGGAGCTGGCTGCCGGCCGCCTTCTCCAGCGGCTTCACGCCCGCGCGCAGGTAGGCCCAGTCGTCGACCTGTCGGTACTCCAGCAGGTCACCGTCCGGGCCGGAGACCTTCATCGCCATGCCGGTGATGTCGGTGGCGGAGGAGTCCTGGAGCGGCTTCTTCGACTGCACGGAGACGGATACGCGGGCGCCGGCGAGGAGTTCGGCGACCTGCTCGGGCATCTCTTCACCCGGTGCAGCATCGGAGTCCAGCGCCTTCAGGGTGGCGGCGTCGGTGTCCAGCCCGAGCTCGAAGGAGAGGGAAGTCTGCTGGCCGAGCTTGTCGACGGCCTTGTCGAGCTTCTGCGCGGCCGTGACGTTCTCGGCTGTGCTGCAGGCGACAGCGCTCACCAGGACGGCAGCAGCGACTACGACGGTCTTCTTGCGTATGACAGTGATGGCGGTCTCCGAAGGGTCGAAGGGCGGCGGTCGCGTACCGCGGTTGGCGGACGCGACCGGGACGGGTTCTAGGTGAGGCCGGGGCTCTGGTGGCGCTGCTGCTGGTGCGCGGCGGACTGTGCCTGGCCGTGGTCGCGGGTGATCTGCTGCGGGGCGGCGGGGGCAGGGTGAGCGGTGGCCCGCTGTCCCTGCTGGTCCTGAAGGCGCGCGATGCGCCGTCTCAGTTCGTCGGGGTCCGCGTTCTGCACCGCCTTGGCCAGGTCCTCGAAGCTGACCGTCTCGATGAGCTCTTCGGCGCCCGCCGTGTCGTGCCCGCCCGGTGTTCCCTGCTTGAGCTGTCGGACGAGCCGCTGCTGGCGCTCCGCCAGTTCGGGGAGCCTGTACGGCGGGGGGTCGACGAGCTGTGCCGCCTCGGGGTGGTTGATCGCATCGTTCATGTGGGGCCTTCTCTGTTTCTCCTGGGCGCGGCTTGGTCTTACTTGCCGTGGGCCGGTGTGGACAGGTGACTAGGCGCGGCCGGTCCCCTGGGACCGGTGCTGCTGGTGTGCGGCGGACTGTTCTTGGCCGTGGTCGAGGGGCGTCCGTGACGGGTCGGTGGGCCCGGTCGCGGCTCGGCGCTGGCGAGCCAGCTCGATGGTCGCCTCGTACTTGCTGCGGAGTGCGCCGATGCGCTGTCTGACCTCGGCGGGGTCCGCACTCTTCAGTGCCTCGGCCATGTCGTCGAAGACCGCGAGGTCTTGGTCGGTCAGGACGTCGCGGTTGGTCTGCCGGGCCAGGCTCAGGGCTACGCTCATGTCCATCGCGGGGGCGACAGGGTGATCGGTGCCGGTCGGGGTGCGGGAGGCATCAGGTCGCGGAGTCTGAGGACGATGCCGGGGGTGGCGAGAGCGTCGAGGGTGGTGTCGCTGTAGTCGTGGCGTGCCACGAGGAGGTGGTCGGCGCTGTGGGCCATCGCGAGCAGCGGCTTGCGCACGTCCGCGTCGCGCAGGACGTCAGCATGCACGGCCAGGACGCCGTTGATGCTGCCGACCGGCTGCAGGGCCGCCTCCTCGGCGGAGATGACCGCGCTGCGCGCCTCCGGTTGCACCTCGCGCACGAAGGCGCGGACGTCGGAATGGAGGCTTCGGGCTTCCACGATCGTCACCTGTGTGTTCGTCTCGGCCGCCAGCCTCGCGCCGGCGGCGATGAGCATCTCCCGACCACCGCCGCCCACGTCGTAGGTGATGCGTCCGCCCCCGGCGGCCACGAGCGTCTCGACGACCTCCGCGATCCGCGGGTGCTTCAGCACGCTGCTGTCCACGCGATCACTCCGCGGGTACGGCAGCACGGACCAGGCACTTGCGCGTCGACTTCATCCGGGTCCTCCTGAACAGGCGGGGCCCGGCCGTGGTGCCGGACCGTTTCGAGGCAATCAGCTCCCCGTGGCGCCGAGCTGCTGATGCCGGACCGCTTCCCAGGGGCTGCAGCGGTGTCCGGCCCCCCGGTCCCGCCCGACGGGATCTTCGTCCGGGCGAACAAGCGGCGGGTCCTGCGCCGGAGCCGCGGGCCGTGCTGTGGCGCGCCCTCGACGGCGCTCCCGAGGCCCTGTATCCCGCCCAAGAGGGGCCCGCGTTCCCGGCGTCTCGCTGCTTGGAGCCGTAGGAGAGTGCTCGATGTCCCGCCTGGACCGCTCCACGCGCTTAGCGGGGCACGCCGTGTCCCGCGCGGCGGACCACCAACCTGTCAAAAACCCTCAACTGGTCGGCTTGAGCAGGCCGTACTGACAGATGGGTTGGACGCGCGGCCTGCGGATTTCTCCGTGGCAGTGCCACGTCGATGACAAAACGTGCGGACACTGACATCTCTCATCGGAACCTACAAGGCGGGGTCAGCTGATGTGGCGCATGGCGACGATCTGGTTCGTCCACCAGCTCATGGGCTTGATCCGCACGTCCAGGCCGGTGCGCGGCGCTTCGATGACCTGGTCGTTGCCGATGTACATCCCGACGTGTTCGGGGGCCGACGCGGAGCCGACGCTGAACAGCAGGTCGCCGGGGACCAGCTGGGCGATGGACTGGACCGGCGTGCCGGCGTTGACCTGCTCATACGTGGTCCTCGGGAGGTTCACGCCTGCGGCGCCCCAGGCCATCTGCGTCAGGGACGAGCAGTCGCAGCCCTGGCCTGCGGAGTACGGCGACTCGCAGCTGCCGCCCCACACGTACGGGGTGTCGAGCGCGGTCATCGCCGCGGCGATTGCCCGCTCCGCTCCTGCCGAGCCGGCCCCGCCCGCCGGGATCAGGTCGCCGTTCTTGGTGCCCCACTTTTGGGCCAGCTCGCGGATGTCCTTGACGTAGCCGCGGGTCTCCTCGATCGGCGGGACGCCCCCGGCCTTGATCACAGGGCGCGAGCCCGCGTTGTAGGCGGCGAGCATGTTCTCGGCTTTGTTGCCGGGGACGTTCTTGACCTCATCGGCGACTACGCAGTCGTAGCGCACGGCAGAGGGGACGGCATCCGCCGGGTTGTGGACGTTCTTGACTCCGTCACCGTCACCGTCGACGCCCCACTCGGCCCACGTTTCCGGCATGAACTGGGCGATGCCCTCAGCACCCACCGGGCTTGGCTTGTCCTCCCAGTTGCTTTCCGTGTATAGCTGCGCCGCCAGCAAGGACGCGGTGACCTCGGGGCAGCCGTACTTGCCCTTGACGGCCTCCTCGATCAGCTTGCGGATCTCCGGCGGGATCGGGGCCTTGTCCGACAGTCCACCTCCCGGTCCCCTGCGGCTCCCGCCCGCGTTGGCCCCACCGGCCCCGGCGAGCATCATCAGCAGCGAGAAGACCAGCATCACGGCGACGGCGAACGCGACCGCCCCGCACGTGACCAACTTCTTCATGAGCGGCCGCCGCTCAGGCGTACGGCAGCGCGATCACGCGCCACCGTCCGTCGTGTCCGCGCTCGAGTAACAGAGCGACCTGGCTGTCGGTGGTGGTCGACTTGCCGCTGGCCGGGCTGGTGGTGACCCGGTAGAACACCCGCGCGAGCGCGCTGGTGGACGTGGGTGCCGGGGCCCCGTCGGGCACCGAGACCGCGGTGACGGAGGCGACGACGCTGGCCTTGGCCTCGGTCCACTGCCGCCACTGGGCCGTGGTGGAGGGCCTGGCCGCGCTCAGGGAGGCGCCCAGGTCCTCGGAGGTGTACTGCGAGGCGCGTCGGCCCGCGTCGGTGAAGTCCTTGTCCTGGCCCGGCCGGGCGTCGTGGGAGGCCCAGGCAGCGGTGAAGTCCGCGGCGGCCTTGGCGATGTCCTCGGGCAGCTCACTGCCTGGGGACGCGGCCGGGCCGTTGGGCACGGGGATGGTGCCGGTGCCCGGCACCGCGAGGGCCGGTACCTCGGGCGTCGCCGAGACGCTGGCGGTCTCGGCGGGCGCGGCGCGGACACCACTGGAGAGTGAGCCGCAAGCCGTGAGCGATGCTCCGAGGACAGCGGCCAGTACCGTGCCAGCGGCCGCACGGAGACACATGCGCGGGAAGCGTCGCGGGGAAGGCTGGTGTGCGGCGGACCGCTCCTGTCCATAGTCGTGGGCGCCCCGCGGCGCGGGCGCGGGTCCGTGCGCGGCCCGCTGCTGACGGATCAGCTCGATGTGTTCCTCGCGCTGGCCCCGCAGCGTCTCGATGCGCTGCCTGACCCCGTCGGTGTCCACCTTCTGCATCAGCTCGGCCATCTCGTCGAAGAACGCCAGTCCTGCTCGGGTCGTCCCTGCTGCCGGCCGGCTGCAGGGACGCCTCCTCAAGGCGTGGCCCGGCCGTGGTGCCGGACCGTTGAGAGGCAATCAGCTCCCCGTGGCACTGAGCTGCTGATGCCGGACCGCTTCCCAGGGGCTGCGGCGATGTCCGGCCCTCCGGTCCCGCCCGACGGGATCTTCATCCGGGCCGAACAAGCGGCGGGTCCCGGCTCGGCTCGTCTGCCCGGCGTGGGCGGGCCTGCAAAGTGCCGGAGCTCGTGCCGGTTGTCTCCCACCGGGCACGCCCGGACCTGAAGGTGAGCAGCGGCAGGTGCCGACGACCTTCGCCGCCTTCCAGGCCCGTCATCGCCGGTTGCCGGACGGGTTCGTGGACGTCACCAAGGAGATCCGCCGGGACACTCTGCTGCCAGCTGGCTAGGCCTGGTCGGTGACCGTTCGGACGGCGATCTGACTGAAGGCGGGCATCCCGAGATCAACCACGCTGGCCTGCCGGGCTGCTTCCTCATCGAGCTGGGTGAGCTTGCTCTCAGCGCCTGAGGTGTCTGGTGTGCAGCTTCTCCAACCCGCCCAACAAGCCCATCATCGGCTACGCCGAGCTCGAGGAGAGCGCGGAACCCACCGAGCCCTCACGCCGCTACCGGCGGCGCGTCTTCTGCGTCACGGACAACGACCGCAGCGAGCCCGGAGGGCAGTACCAGGACGCCACGCCGCATCAGGCCGTGAACCGTCCGCGCGGGGGGTGCACGGCCGTCTCACCGACCGCGCCCGGGGACGCCGTCCCGCCCCGCCAAAGGAAACGGCCCCTGCTCCTGGCCCGCAGTCGGAGCCGCCGCCCGACGGCATGCTGTTTGTGACCTCACTTTGGGCGAACACGGCCTCTGGAGCCCCCACCCGCCCTCCGTCCGCCTGCTGGAGGGCTTGCCGAGGTTCCGGCCCCTTCAGCCCCTGCCCGCCCGCCCGCCAAAGAGCCTCTGACCTGCGCGTTCGGCCGCCGTCCGACAGAGGCAGGGGCCGAGTCCGCCCCACGGGCAGGGTCCTCAGCCCCTCGCGCGTGGCGCCGGCTGAGGGGCGGGGCCGTCGAGCAGGACCCTCTTCCACGAGGCGACGTGGGGCTTGCGGCGCAGCAGCGCTCTGCGCTCCCGTTCGGTCATCCCGCCCCACACGCCCCATTCGACCCGGTTGTCGAGGGCCTCCACCAGACACTCGGTGCGCACCGGGCAGCCCGTGCAGACGGCCTTGGCCCGGTCCTGCCGGGTGCTGTCCGCGAACAACTCCTCCGGGTCCGCGGTGCGGCAGGCCGCGTCCTCTTGCCAGTAGGCCCTCGCGCTGGTCATGTCTGTCCTCCCCCGTCGCGGCTCGGCGACAAGGCCGAGCTTATTGCGCAGGTCACGCCCGGTGCGTGGCTCGCGGCCACGGGGACCGGCGGGCGCGGTCATGCTCTGCGCTGCCAAGGCTTCCACCACGGCGGCTTCGGGGGCGATGGCGGTTCCTGCTCGAACACCGGCGGAAACTGCTGGGCCAGCGGCATCTTCTGCCGGGCTTCGGCAGCGGCGCGTTCTTCCTCCTTTTGCCGAAGTTCCTCTTGCTCGCGCTTTTCCCGCTCTGCCTGTTCCTCAGCAGCCCGTGCCGCGATCGCACGGCGCTTGTCCTGCTCGGCCGCGCGCCGGCGCCGGGTCCGCTCCTCCTGGCAGGCGCGGACCCGGGCCGCGCGCTCCTGTGCGACCTGCTCGTCCTCCTGGAGCCGGTCTCGTTCCTCGTGGTGCACGCGCCGGGCTGGAGTGAGCAGTTCACGGGCAGCGAGGTCCACGTCGCACTGCTCCAGCGGATCGGCAGCGACGTGGCAGGCGGGGAAGACGCGGCGGGGCGGCAGGGTGTAGGCGGCGTCCTCCCACAGGCGCTCGCCCGGCGAGGTGTTCGCGGGGTGGACGCGGGTCGTGGCAGTGCCGACCATCTGTGTGGTCGGGTCGAGCCACAGCGGGATCACACCGTGCTGCAGCATCGTCTGGTGCAGGCCGCTGAGCTGGACGGTTGCGGCCCAGTCGGGATCGTGCCAGACAAGCTCTGCGCGGCGGCGCTGTTGGGTGGTGGCGGGCCGCCACTGCGGGCCGTGGTGGGCGAACAGCCAGATGTCGACCACGCCGGCCTTGGCGTAGAAGTCGTGGCGGGCTTTCCAGTCGGTGCCGGTGAGCGCGGAGTACTGGACCTCGAAGGCCACCTTGATTCCGTCGGGGGAGACGGCGAGCACGTCGGGGCGCCGCCATCCGTCCGGCAGGGTGATGGGGGTGTCGTCGAGGTGCAGCGTCCAGTCCGCCAGGTCCGGGTGGGTTTCTGCCCATCGGGCGAGGACGTCCTTCGCGCTGAGGTGCCACAGCGTCTCCGGGCCCGTCCCGTCGTCGTGCTCGCCCTCTCCGGGGCGGTGGGCGAAGTGGTGGCGCCGCGCTCCCCCGGCGACGACCCGGCCGAACGGGAGGCCGCAGTCGGGCGCCGGGCACAGCAGCATCCCGCGGGCGACGTGGTCGCGCCAGGTCACCCCCGGCTCCATCTCGCCGTTGCCCTCGCCGGCCGGCAGGTAGCGCAGCTGCCTGGTCTTCTTGTCGAGCGCGAGGACCTGCGCCGTGTCCTGCGTGAAGGCCCGCGGCCGTCGCGGGCCGGAGTTCACGAGCCCACGCCACCGCGACGTGCCCATGGGTGTGTCCCCTCTGCCGTTCCGTTGATCAACCTCACTGTGCGGCGGCACCGCATCGGGCAGCGGGGCTCAGCGGGAACGTTCCGCCGGGCGGGACGAAAGGGGCTGCGAATGCGCTGCGGGGCGCGTAGTACGGGACCGGGGTTCGGCGAGGCGGCGGGTGCGCGTGTCACGGGCACCCTGCCCGACCAGGAGTGGGAGACCGCGTTGCGGTCAAGGTCGCCGAGACCGCCGACGGGGTGCTGTGGGGCCCGCCGATTTCCACGGCAGACGCCGCCCCTGGCCGGTCCCGACCACGCGGATACCCGCCGACGTGCTGAACACCCTGCGTACGGCCTGCGCGGCCCAGGGCCTTCGCCTGTCCTCCACCGTCCTGCCCGAGCTCGGCAACGCCGTCGGGCCCGCATCCCGGGCCCGCGGGGAAGACGCCGCACGGCAACTGGCCGACGAGGCCCACGCGCAACTGCCCCAGTGGCATCACCGCACACCACCTGGTCCCTCCGGTGAGCGTGGAGACCGGGCCACGAGCAGGTCGCACAGCAAGGGTGGCGGTCGTACGGGAGAGCAACTGCCGCCCTCTCACAGTGAGTAGCATCCGGCAGCAACAACCAGGTACAAGGAGTGCTGCAGTGGCCGACGAGCCCGCAAAGACCCCCATCCAACACAAGTACGCGCAGCAGTACGCCGACGACCTCGCGGCCAACCGCCAGGAACAGGGCGACATCACCGCGCAGATCGCCGGTCTCAAGGAGCGCCTGGAGCAACTCAAGGCGGAAGAGAACTGGTTGGCCCAGGCGCAGGGCAGCCTGCCTGGGGCCCCAGTGCTGAGCGCGCCCGGGGCACAGCCGGCCTCCGAGGTGGCCGGCGTCCCGCCGTCGGACACGGCCGAGCAGGCCGGAACCTCCGCGCCGGCCGGGCCGGTCGCCGATGCGGCCCAAACGGTTCCGCAGCAGCGGCAGGACCAGTCGGTGAGGGAGGAGCAGCGCAAGCAGCCCGCGAAGAAGGCCGCGGTGAAGAAGACCACCGCCAAG
This sequence comes from Streptomyces luteosporeus, assembly GCF_039532865.1. Taxonomy (NCBI): domain Bacteria; kingdom Bacillati; phylum Actinomycetota; class Actinomycetes; order Kitasatosporales; family Streptomycetaceae; genus Streptomyces; species Streptomyces luteosporeus. The sequence goes on along the minus strand of NZ_BAAASL010000015.1, from coordinate 167,552 downwards.
AAGGCGACCGTCAGGAAGGCGGCGAAGAAGGCCGCCGTGAAGAAGCCGTCGCCCGAGGAGGCCCCGGCGCAGCCGGACGCCGCTGCGGAAGCGCCGGCGGGCAAGGCTGCGGGCGAGGAGAAGCCGGGGGCGCCGCTGTGGCGGCTCGCCCTGGGCATCCTCCTCAAGGCCCCCGGGCAGCCGTGCGTCGTCAAGGAGGTCCGCGACCAGCTCGCGCAGGACCATCCTGACCGGGCGACGTCCGTCCAGACGGTGCGCAACAGCCTGGAGACCCTGGTCAAGAAGAACCTCGCGGAGAAGTCGCGCCAGCAGGGAAGCGTGATGTACACCGCGTACGCGGACACCGACGCGGATGCGGCGCCCGCTGCCGACGGCACCGCGGACGGCGAGGCCGAGCAGGCTCCCGAAGCCGCTGACGAGAAGGTCCCGGCGGAGGTCTAACCCCCGCTGCGGCCCGCCCGGGCATCCGCGGCGGCCCGACGGGCCGAGCGCCGCAGGTGCCCGGGCAGCAGCACCGCGCCGACGAGAAGCTGGAAGGCCGCCAGCGCGTAGCCGAACCGGTAGTCCTCGCCCAGGCCCCAGCTCAGGATGCCCGCGACGCACCCGGCTCCCAGCCAGGCGACGGCCGCGCCCGGCAGACCGCTCCGCGTCCTGGCCGTCCCGTAGGCGGCGATGGACGCCAGCCCCAGACCGGCAGCCACGACACTCAGCTCGGCGCGTGCGCCCAGGGCAGCGGCGGCGAGCACGCAGAGCACCGCTCCGATGGTCAGCGCGGTCCACGGGCGCAGGGCGGGGGCGGGTCGCATCACGGTCTCTCCGGGGCACGGGCATCCGAGCCAACCACGCCCCGGCCCGGGCGGGCAATGAGCTCCCCGTTCTCCCCGTCCCGTCGCGCGGGCCGCGTCCCTTATCTGGGGCCGCGCCCCGGGCGTTAGGCATGTGAGGGACAGGGTCGGTAAGCCCCCGTCCCTCACGGATATCTAGGGGTTCGTGAGACGCATACGGGCACTGGCGGTGTTGATCTTGATCAGTCCAGGTCGGCGCTGGCCAGGGTGATCGCGAGCGCGATGTGGGGGACGGCGCTGAGGCAGAGTTCCGCCGCCGTGCTCGGATCGGACGCGGTGCGCACCTCCTGCAGCGCCAGCAGACCGGTCAGCACTGCGGAGTCGACCGCCTCGTCGAGGACCTCGTCCGCAGCGAACTCGCCGCCGGCCACCAGCGCGCGCACCAAGGCGGCCGCCTCCTGCGGATCGCGTCGCCACCGCGCGGCGACTTCGTCGCCGGCGCTCACCAGGTCCATCGCGGCGGACTGCTGCACCGTCGGCAGCGGCACGCCGTGCTCACCAGGCGGGCCGGCCGACTCCATGGGCTCCTGGGCCTCCGCCACGGCGCACCGCGCGGCGTACGTCCGTCGGGCCTCTTCCTGCTCCCACGCCCCCACGGTCGGCCACCGGGCATCGTCCTCGGCGCGGGCCTGGTCCAGCAGGGTGGCGGCAGAGCCGCTGACCTGGATGCAGGGCAAGAGGGCCGCCACCTCCACGGCCTCCCGGCCAGGCGGGGCGTCGGCGATCGGCTGGTACACCGCGCCCGCCGCGTCGGCACAGGCGCCGATCAGCGTGGTCAGGGCGGCGATCAGCCGCGCGTGGCGGCGTCGACGGGCGGGCAGGTCTAAGAGCTCCGGTGTCGCAGTCACCTCCGCATTATGCCGTTGCGGCCTACCGCCGCCAGGCCTCTTTCGACTCACCAGCCTGCCCTGCGCCGCACACCGTGTCTCACGTGCCTTGTTGACGATCGCGGGTTCGACCTGCGAGCGGGCCGCCGCGACCCTAGATAGCAAGGGCTTCCCGTGTGTGCGCTCCAGGCGGGCCGGACCGCTGTTGGGCGCCTGTCCGGCGGGATGGCCCTGGCCGTGCGCCGGCGGGGCGGAGCACCGCCCTCGTGGTGTCGGCGGTGTGCGGTGCCATGCACGCGTTGGCCTGGCGACGGCGTCAAGAGGGCCGGCCGCGCCCGGGTACGGGATGCCGAGCAGGAACTGACGACGCCCGGCAGCGGCGGGTGACCACTGGCGCGTCCCGGGCGGCGCTGGCCGGTGACTGCGGCGTGCGCGCGATGTGGTCGTCCGGGTGGTGTACTCCTCGCCGCCGATCAGGTGTTCGGCGGGCCCAGGTGGGCCCGCCCTTCGGCGCTGAGCGTCGGGGTCATCGAGCCGCGGGCCGGGTCCGCCCAGTTCGGCATGCTGAGTGCCTGCTCCAGGTCCAGGCGGGGGGAGTTGCCCGTCTCCTCGACCAGCGGAGCCACGTCATCGTCGGACGCGGCCGGATACGGAGCCCGGTTCTGCCGGATCAGCCGGTCTAGTTCCCTGCGGACGCCCCCCGGGGACCGGTCGCGGAACAGCCCGGCCTCCCGGAACAGGGGGGCGGCCTCGTCCAGCCACAGCACAACGCGGTCAGTCTCGCCCCCGTTGCGCTCCTGCTGGACGGCCAGCAGGGCGGCGAGCATGTCCGTGGCCGTCCTGCCGGGGGTGGACTTCTCCAACTCACAGCGTAACTTGAGAAGTTGCACGTCCTGGTGCTGGAGTTTGTTGGCGGCCCACTTCCGGGCGGCCTCGGCCTCGGCGTCGCGCCGGTAGCGCTCGGCGATGGCGGCGCACTCATCCTCGGTGCACAGCACGCGGGCCACGGCCTCGGCGGAGCCGTCGGGGTTCTCGCCGGCCGGAACGTCGGCGGGGCGGCGGATCTCGGTGGTGTGCTGGTCGGTCATGTCTTCTCTCCGAACGGTGCGGGAACGATGCGGCCGTGTTTGCGCAGCTACCAGTGGACCGCCTCTTCCTCTGCCACGGATGCGGGACTGCGCCCACTGACACACCCCGGCTGACCGGGGTCGCTGTTGTACGAGGCCGGGTGCAGGGAGCCGTCTCAAGCGAACGCGCCCCGCTCCGTCTGTCGCTGCTCGACCTTGGCCTCGGCGGCGAGTGCGGCCCGGGCCTCCTCGACCTCCTTCTCCGCCGCGGCGATCCGGTCCTCGAAGTACGTGGTGATGACGGCCGTGAGGACGGCGTCCGCTGGAAACGCACCCGCGACAGCCTGCGGCCCAAGGCCGACCCGGCCCTCCGGTCCGCCGTGTGGAAGCGGCTGGAGGGTCTGCAGCACGGCCGGCAGGCCCGGGAGCTGACGGCGCCTCTGCTGGCCTGCAGGCAAACCGAGGGCCGTGGCCCCGGGCCCCTTGTCCGGGGCCACGGCCCTCATGCGGAGCAGCGGCCGCCTCAGTCGAACAGCCCGGTGATGTAGTCGGTCGCGATCCAGCCGTACTCGCCGTCGTGTGCACCGGAGCGCACCTGAACGTAGGCGAAACCTTCGCTGGAGAAGCACCCGACGTAAATGGTGGTGCCGTTGTACACCAGGCCGCGGGAGGAGTAGCCGGTGCCCGGCCCGGTGCGGAGGTTCACTCCGCTTCTGGTGCTGACCGACTCGATGCGGTCGAACGATCCGGCATCGCATGCCTCACGGCCAGAACCACCGGATGCCGCCGGCGTCTGGGCGAACGCGGACGGGGCCGCACCCACGGCGAGCGCGGCGGTCGCGGCGAGCGCGACGGCGGGAACGGTGCGGCGGAGTACGGAGGGAATCGGCACAGTGGTCTCCCCTTGATCGGCGGTTGTGCCAGGGAGCCTTCAGGCCGGCCGGGGCCCGTGACCGGCGGGCTGCCGGGACGTGCCAGGGCCTGGCACGGCGATCACGCCAGGTGTTCCGGCCGGTGGGAAAGGGGCCCGGCGCGCGGCCCTGGCCCGTCCGGCGCGCTGGACGGCCGCTACGCCGTGGGGGACGCGTTGAAGTAGGTGTTGCGGTATCTCCGGCCGTCGTTGTTCCAGTCCTGCTGGATGAACCCGTCGGCCAGGTGCTTACCCAAGCCCGCCTTGTACTTGATCGTCCCGGTCTTCACACCGGGGTGGCCGCGGGTGCGGGGGCGGTGCGGGCCGTGAGCAGCAGCGCGCAGCCAGCTGCGGCCATCAGCGGGACGGTGAAGTGGCCGCTGAGCGGTCCGGCCAGAGCGGTGCCGCCGGCCTGGCCGAGCCGGATGGCGCTGGTCATCCAGCCGACGGCCTCGGTCGAGGTGCCCGGCGGGGCGAGCGCGGTGACGGACAGGGACGCCACGGTGAGCAGGGGCACGAACAGGGCGCCCGGCAGCATCGCCAGGGCGAGGACCGCCGGGGCGGGCAACGGGGCGAGGAGCGGGAGCCAGCAGGCCGCGTACGCGACACCGAGCAGCATCAGGTGACGCGGTCGCGGGGTGGTGGTGGGCTGCAGGCGGGCGAACAGGACGCCGCCGAGCAGTCCGGCGGCAGAGAACGCCGCGGGCAGCGCGCCCGCCAGCCAGGAGGCGTCCTGCCGTTCGGCCACCGCGATCCCGGCGACGTCGAGGGCGCCGGCCGTGGCGCCGAGGAAGACCAGGGAGAGCAGCAGGGGCCGCATGGCGAGCGGGCGCAGCACGCCGAGCCGCTCGCGGCGGCGCGGCGCGGCCCGCCAGGCGCGGGCCGGTGGGGCGGTGGCGAAGGCGAGGGAGCCGGCCACGGTGACGGCGGCCGCCAGGGCGAGGGCCGCGGCCGGGGAGAGCCAGGTGGCTATCGCGATGGCCAGGGCGGGGCCGGTGACGTAGACGATCTCCTGGGTGGAGGAGTCCAGGGTGTAGGCGGTGCGCACGTGGGCGTCGTCGGGCAGTACTGCGTGCCACAGGGATCGCAGTCCGCCCTCCAGCGGTGGGCATCCGGCTCCGGCCAGGGCGACGCACGCGGCGGTCAGCGGCAGGTGGGTGGTGCCCGTCATGGCCAGGGTGCCGAGCGCGACGGCGACCAGGGCGGCGCCGAGGTAGCAGGGCAGGAGCAGGCCGCGCAGGTCCGCCAGCCGTCCGACCAGCGGCAGTCCGAGTGCCGGGGCGATGCCGTAGAGCGCGGCCAGCACACTGGCGCTCGCCAGGGAGTGGCCGTCCGCCTGCGCCGCCAGGATCAGGGCGACGGGCACCATGCCCAGCGACAGGCGTCCGATCACGGAGGCGATCAGCAGGCGGCTGCAATATCGGTGGCGCAGCACGGCGCGGAAGGTTGGCGGGGTGCGTGGTGGCTCCGGATCGCCGGCCGGAGCGGGCAGGGGTGACGGCTGTGGTGCGCGGGCCGGCTCCTTCGTGGTGCGGGGGACGTCGCGGACCTGCGCGTGGACCATCGCCTGCCTGCCTCTGCAAAAAGGGGAATCGTGGGTGCGGAAGAAGGCCGCCGTCCGTGCGCCGGGGCCCAGTGGGCAGGCGGCGGCGTACGGACGGCGCCAGCGGCGAAGGGGGGACCAGCCGCCGTGGCGAGAAGCCCAGCAGGCCGCGGCGGCCCCTTCAACGCCGCTTCCGGCGACGCGGACAGCCGCTGCCACTCCTCCCACCCCCTGGCTCGGCGATCGGGTAGACCGTTCCATCACGCGATGCCGCCGGGCCGCATCTCGTGGTGCTCACGGGCTCTGCGACCACCACAACAGAGGTCGGGGACATGAGGGGTGCGCACCCTCAGGCCTCATGTCCGGACGTGACCGCTTCTGGGCGGCCGACGGTGGTGACGGCGTCGTCCCTCGGCTGCGGTCCCACCTGCTGGCTCCGCGACTTGGCCTGCTCTCCCGACGGGGGTGTACGAGCGCGCCGCGCGGTAGCCGGTGCCCGGCGCGGCGGCAGCGCTCGGGGCCGTCGAGTCCGTGGGGTGGGAGGCGCAACCGGGTTGTGCGGCGATTTCTCCCGCCCCGCGGCGTGCTCGGCGTCCGGGCGGCCCGCAGCGGCTGCGGGCGGGCGTAGATGGAGTGGCACCCATAGCCCGAGCGACCTGTATGGAGCCGATGACGTGAGTCCCCGCACCGCCTTGACTCCGCCCGACGAGGGCCTGGCCATCGGCTTCCAGCCGCCCCCGCCCGCGGCGGACACCCGCGCGCTGCACCAGCTGCAGCACGCCCTTGCCCCGGGCGAACGGCCGTTGCTGTTCCTGGCCGAGGCGGTGCTGCTGTACGCCGCGTGCATCGAGGCCGTGGGCGGGCTCGGCCGTGGCGCCGGGATCCGCCGGGTGCGCGTCATCGCGTTCGCCGAGGCGGAGCGAATGGCCCTGAGCGGTCAGGTCACCGACGCGGTGACGGTCACCTCGTTGTTCCGGGCCCGTCAGGCACCTCTGGGCGCAGCGGGCCCGGCCGTATGACGGGGGCACCGGGAGGCGATCGGCTGATCGCCGTCGTCGAGCGCGCCATCGAGCAGCACCTGCCCGGCGGCACCTACGGAGTGGATGTTGCGAGCATGGCCGGTGAGGTCGTGCGGCAGGTGCGCCGGCAGTTGGTGTTCGAGCGGTTGGAGGAGACGGCGGCGAAGCTCGCCGGGACGCTCGAAGGCAACGCCCCGGCTACGGAGGAAGCCTCCCGGAGGGACGCTTCCTGAGCGCAGGCGTGGGACGTCTACGCGGTGGGGCGGTCGCCGGCGTCGAGACCCAGGGTGCGCCGGGCCTCTTCCCACACCTGCGGGCTCACCGGGACGCTGGGCCCGCCGGGGCAGTCGAGGATGGCCGGGTCGTAGCTCTGCCTGAGCTCATCTCGAACCTGCTCGTTGTCCTCCATGGTGGCGGAGGGTGCCGGGTCGAGGTCCATGAGAAGGACGCGGTTGCCACCACGTTGTGCCAAGAGCTGAGCCGGCTCGATCGAGGTGGTGGTCTTGCCGCGCACCCGGGAGCGGGGAGTGAGGCACGGGTCGCCGGAGAGGTTGGCGAGGACGCGGGCTGCCGGCTCGGCGGTGCTGCTGTTCTCCTTGGGCTCGCGGCCCTTGTTGTCGATCGGCACTTCGAGCCTCCAGCCCGTGGCACATCAGGTGGACCCTACGGTACTGGGTCGCGCTGACATGCCGGATCCGGCCAGCCCCCGCCGCTTCGGGCCGCTACGGCGCGCTGGTGGAGTGCTCGTCGCGGGCGGCGGGCGACCGGGCCGGGACGTCGGCCGTGATGACCAGCGGCATGAGCAGGACGACCGCGACCAGGCCCACGAGCCCGGCGAGGTGGAGTACCGCTCCCAGCAGTGTGAGCAGCACGGTGACCAGCGGCCCCGCTGCGGCCGTCAGCCACAGGGCGAGGGCGAGGATTGCATACCCGGCGGCGAGGGCGGCGCCGCACACAAGCGTGGCCATGGCGGCCAGGGCGAGATGCGGCAGACCATGCCGGATGAGCGGCCCGGCGGCGCGCAGCAGCAGACGGATGACGGTGCTCAGGATCCACGTCACCGGTCCACCCCGGGGACGGCGGGGACGGCGGCCAGGGCTTGGACATGGGCCTCGTTGTGGCCGGTGGGCGTCGCCGGGCTGGCAGCGGGGGCGGCGGGGCGGCTCATGGCCTCCTGCAGGCGGACGCGGATGTCCGCCTCGTCGAAGGCGACGGTGGCGGCCGCGGTGTGCTCCAGGGCGCCGAGGGCGCGGTTGAACAGGTCGCTCTCGGCGTCGGTGGTGGCGCGGCGGTGGGCGGGGACGGGCCGCTGGAGCTGGTAATGGAGCTGGCCCTGTAGTGCCTCGGCCGCGCGCTCCAGCGTGCCGAAGGCCTCGATGACGCGGCGCTGGGTCTGCGCGGCCGCGACCGGAACGAGTTCCTCGGGCAGGTCACGCGGGATTGAGGCGGGGAAGGCCAGGCGGCCGAGCGCGTCGTGCCTGAGGTGGAGTTGGCCCTCGCGGGCGGCCAGGTAGGAGGTCGCGGCGTGCAGCAGTTCCGGGTCGGCGAAGTAGCCGGTGCTTCCCTCGGCCCCGGTGGCGGCGCGCTGCGCGTCGAGGTCCTCGACGGCGTCGGCGGCGGTGGCCGAGTTCTCCCGCCAGGTGGCCGCCGGGCCGCTGGTGGACAGGTCGCGGGCGGGGATCGGGAAGGCGTCGAGGAGTTGCCGCGCTTCGCTCTCGCGCCCCGCGTGCGCCGCGGCGGTGTAGGCGCGGACGGTCTCGCGGGCCTGGGCCAGGTGCGCGGCGCGCGCCTCGTCGAGGACCGCAGTAGCGCCCAGGAGTGCACCGTCGGCTCGCCGGTCGCGCAGATAGTCGGTGACGTCAGGCTCGAGGACGGCCCGCAATTGCTGGGCGGGCGCGTCGCGCAGGGCGATCTGGTCGAGCAGCCAGTCGGCCATGGGCGCGAGCGCCGGGACGTCGGCGGCCAGGGACTCGACCGCATGCCAGTCCTCGATCAGTTCGGTGCGGATGCGGTAGGGGCGCTCCAGCCGGTCGATCAGATCGACGATCCTCAGCCCGGTGGTGACCACCAAGTCGGCAGTGGGCTCGTCCAGTTCTCCGGCACGCTCCAGGCTCAACGTGAGGACAGAGGGCGGCGGATAGCTGGCCAGGGCGCGCATGTGACAGGCCCAGGCGGCGGCCGCGGCGATCCACCCCAGTTCGAGTCCCTGCTGCGCCTCGGCGTTTTTGCGGTAGAACCAGCTGGCCAGTTGCTCGGTGAGCCGGGCCTCGTCGTTGGCCGGATCGTGCAGCAGCTCGGCGGCGAGTTCGCCGGGGGTGTGCTCGCGCAGGGTGCCGGACTCGGTCGTGAGGATGGCCAGGTGCCGTACGCCGTCGTCCAGTCGAAGCCAGCGGCGCAGGGTCTTCTCCCGTCCGTGGGTGACGTCCTGCGCCGTGATGCGGCTGAGGTCGGCGTCGGCGCGGGCGATCCCGCTCTCCCCCACTCGGGGTGCGTCAGTCCCCTCGAAGCCGGTCGGCTCACTGCCCTCGGCCACCCACACCAGGGCGTACGCGTCTGGGCCCCGCTCGGCCAGCCAGGTACGGAAGTCGTCGGGGAGGGGGGTGGGCTGTTCACTCATTCGAGGGAACCTTCTGCTCGGCGGTGGGTGCCGCGCGGCCCATGGACGGCGGCTGGCGGCAGCTTGCCCGTGCCGGTGATCTCCACCGGCCTGGCCGCTGCAGCGGGTCCGCCCGGCGGGACCCGGAAGGCGACCAAGGGCAAGCGCGTCCCGTGGCGCGGGACGGGGCCCGGGAGAGGGGCGAGCGAGGGTGCGCGAGGATGCCCGGCCGGGGGTGGGGGCATTGCCTGGGCGGCGTGTGGTCGTGGGACGCAGAGGTGACGGCCCTGTTGTCTCCCCCTGCCCACGATGCTGCGGGAACGGGCCCAGGGCCGCCCGGGCGGTGGAAGCGACTGCGCCTCGTTTCTCCCCGGGACGACAGTGGTGGTCCCGCCGGAGCCAGCGGGGCGCCTCGACGCCGGCGACGCTACGCACCCCCACTGACATCTCCTCCTGACGAGCGCGTCCGGGCATGGAGGACACCCGGCGCGAAGGTTCAGCTGTCGGTGCCGGCCAGGCGCCGCATGATCGTCATGAGTTCGTCGGGCGGGACGATGCTCGAGACCTTGGTCTCCCGGTCCAAGACCGTGATCGACGTCAAGGTGCCGGCGCGCCACCAGCACACCCGGCGAGAGATGCTGCCGGGGCCGTCCTCGTAGGCGCCCTGCCCGAACTGCGCGAGGGCGTTGACGGCCTCGCCCACGTGGCGGTCGGTGAGCGGGTAGAAGACGAGGTTGTGCCGGTTCGGGACGACGAGCAGCACGCCGTCCTCGGGCAGGTCCGGGCCGCCGGCGGCGCGCACTTCCTCGTCGAGGACGAGGACCTTGCTGGCGGCGATCACCGACGCCGGGTGGCCGAGCATGTGCAGGACCGCGCCACCGGGCAGGTCGATGGTTCTGTAGTTGACCGGCGATCTGAGCAGGTTACTGCGCGCGGCCGAGTAGAGGGTGTCCCACGCGACGAGGGCCACGTCGTCGTCGTCGAGAACACGGACGGCGTCCGGGGTGTCGAGGACGATGCCCTCCAGCAGATCGGTGGCCACCGGGCGCAGGTAGGTGAACTGCCCGCGCGCCTCAGCGGGTATCGATTCCTCGGCGACCAGCCGCAGGTACACGCTGCCAAGGGGATCGTGGGTGGTGTGGTGGCCGGTGTGGGCAGAAACGTCGGTCATGTGCGCATGTCCTTTGCTGTTTCGGGTGTGTGGCCGGCCGCGGCGGGTGCCTCTGGACTCGGGCCGAGCGGGAGATGGTGGCGCAGGCTCTTGCTGCACCGGACGGGGAGGGGTCGACCGCACCGGGCGCCGATCCGCCGCACCGCGCGCCGCCGTGGTGGCGGGTGAAGAGGTGTGGGACCGGGCGGTGGTCCAGTTCCGCCAGGGCCGCCCGGCGGCCTGGAGCTCGTCGCGGCCGGCGGGTTCGGTGTCCTGCCAGATCCTCACCAGGGTGAGGCCGGGCCAGCGCCACGGGCGGCGCTCCAGGGCGAGCAGCGCGCGGCGTGCCTCGCGCTGGACCGGGCGCGGCAGGCTGGTGGGGGCGGGGAAGTCGAACTGCGGGCGCCCGATCAGCCGCGCGCCGCGGGCGCGGGCGTACTCCTCAAGGGCCCCGGCCATCTGCTCCAGCAGGCTCGCGCCGTACGCCACGTCGCGGCCGTCGGCGTACCGGATCCAGGTGTGGACAAAGCCCAGGGAGGTGTCGGCGTAGTCGGGGCGGGGCGGTGTCGGGCTCACCGGGTGCGGCATCTGCTCGTCAGCGTCCCTGTCCCGGACGCCGGCGGCGGGGCCGCTGCGATGCGCGGCGCGGGCGAAGCACGGGGGCCGCGTCGCCCTCGCCGGGGGCCGAGGAGAAGCCGCCCGCGATGCCCGGCCGGGCGGGGGCCGGCACCTGCGCTGTGGGGGTGGCGGGGCGCTGCGGGCGTGCGGCGCGGGCCACGACGGTGGCGTTCGGGATGAGCGGGGCGCACATCTCGCAGACCTCTTCCAGGATCCAGACCCGGCCCACGATCGGGTCGTGCCGCAGGATCAGCACCACCCGTCCTGCGCAGGACGCCTTGGTGGCCACGTGGGCGTCGCACCGCCGGGAGCCGCAGTGGCAGTAGGCGTGAGGGTTGACGGTGGCAGCCTTCGCGTGCGCCTTGGCGTGCGCGGCGGCGAAGGCGCGCAGCGCGGTGACGTCCTCAGAGCGGGGCGGCATCCGGCACTCCTTGGTGCTGCAGGTGACCGAGGCGGTGCGGCTGCCGTGGCCGAGGATGCGGACCGTCCAGGCCCTTCCGGGGGTGCGCTGGGTGGAGGATTCGCTGTAGGCGGTCGTCACAGCCGTCCGTTCTGGTTCGGGGTTGATCGGTGATGTTGCTCCACTATGTCTCCTGCGATGGGTCGTTGGGCAGCAGGTTTCGGGGCCGAACGGCACGGGTTTCAGGAGATGAGTCGGCCACCGTCGCCGGTGTCCCGCCCTCCGGCCACGGCGCCGTCCGCCCCCGGCCGGCAGTGGGGTGATGGACCGCCCTCATCTTTTCCGGCTGGCCGGCGGTTCGCAGGAGAAGGGTTCTCCTCTGGTTGCGGGCCGTGCTGCGGGGCCGGGAAGGCGTCCCTTGTACCTGCGGCACCGTGGTCGGAATCAGGTGTCCGGATCCGGGCGTCGCCGCCCGGGATGGGTGAGGTCAGGGAGCGGCCGGGTGGTGTCCCACTCGATGAGCCGGGCCTGGCGGCGCTGGTAGAACGCGCGTTTGGCGGCCTTGCGGCGCTCGTAGCTCTCGCGGCCGTGGATCCCGTAGACCTCGACGTACGCTGGCGGGCTCTGGTCGGTGAGGACGAAGTCGGGCAGGACCACATCGGCGCTGTCGTAGCGCAGGGGCTTGATGAAGGCGCGGCGGCAGGCCGTGAGGGCGTCGGCCATGACCACCTCGTAGGAGGAGTCAGCAGGGATGTAGGTGCGGGTGGTGAGCATCGCGGCCAGGTCGGCGGCGATGAGATGCCCGCCCGGACTGTGCTCGACGACGAACAGGGCGACGCGCGCGCCGTGCTCGGCGGCCGTCTGGGAGAACGCGTGCCGAAAGGAACGGGCGGCCCGGGCGTGCAGGGTGGCGCGGGCATATATCGGGGTGCGCTGGTGGGCGAGGCGGTAGGCGACCCCGTACGGGGTGGGAGCGACCTCTTTGATCTGGCCCAGGAGCAGGCCGCGTCGTTCGGTGGCGTTGTGGCGTCCCAGCCGGGCGCGGAAGGCCTGCAGGGCGGCCGTGTTCGCGGCGGCGGCCTGGGGGGTGAAGGGCGGCACGAGGTAGAGGACGGAGTCGAGTTCTTGGCCGTTGACGGTGGTTTCGCGCAGGTGCCGGCGCAGCAGGGCGTGGCAGTGGTGCCATGTCCGGTGCCTCATTCCCGGTGGCCAGGTGTTGAGTTGGGCCTCTTCCCACAGCCAGTGGAGCAGTCCGAGCAGGCCGACGGCGCGCCGTGCATGCCGGTCGTCGAGGAGTTCGTCCGTCGCGTTCTGGTGGGTTTCGGGGCGGTTAAGGGTGCGGGCGAGAGGGGTGGCGAGGCGGATGAAGACGCCGTCGTCGGTCTCCTTGATGGCCTGCGTGCTGTAGCGGTCGCGGCCGGAGTGGCCGGGGCCGAGCTTGTGGAAGGGGCAGGTGGTCTCGTGCTGGTCGCCTTCCTGGGGCCAGCCCGCGAGGTGGTAGCGGCCCGCGCGGGTGCAGCGGATCACCAGGCGCAGGGCTGGGCGGCGGCATAGGCACCAGGCGTGGCCGACCTCGGCGCGGGCGCGGGCGAACAACGGGGCGGCCTGTGCGGTGTGCTCGCGCAGCCAGGCCAGTTGCACGGTGCGGCCCGCCAGTTGGATGCGGCCGGAGCCGGATGTGGGGTGCATGCTCACCTTGTTCAGCGGGTCGGGGGCCGGTGGCCGGGCAGGTTGGTGTCGGGCGGAGGCTGTCGCAGTGGTGAGGTCGACGGCAGCAGGGCGGCGCGCTGGGCGGCGGTGCGCTCCCGCATCTGTTCGAGGCGGCGCTCGACGCGGGCGTGGGTGTAGAGGTCGATCGCGTCGGTGAGGTGGTCCCATTCCTCGCCGTCCAGGCCCGCCGGGCGCGGACCCAGCACGTCGGGGCCCGCGCGGTGGTGGCGGCGCCGATAGTCGCCGATGGCGGTCAGCAGCCGGGTGTAGGTGCGCTGCTCGTCCTCGTCGTCCTCGCCAGGGGCGGTGATCTCCTCCATCCACGCTTCGGGCAGGGGCTCGCCGGCGAGTACGGCGGCCAGGGCGCGCCGCGCCAGGCGCGCGTCCAGCGCGCCGTAGGACAGCGGGGCGATGCCGAGGGGGTCGCGCAGGGCCGGGTGGTCGGGCAGCGGGCCGCCGGGCGGCGGCGCATCGAGGTGGCTGAGGGCCGCCTCGATCATGACGGAGGCGGGAGCGTCGGGCGGCGGAAGGTGCACCGGGCGGCGGCGTCCGGTCAGGGCGCGGACCCGGGCGTCCAGCGCGTCCCAGGCCGCCGCGTCGTTCGGGTCGGCGGGGCGCGGGCCCAGGCCGGGCACGCCGGTGATGGCGTGGCGGGTGCGCCACAGTTCCACCAGGGCTGCGGTGGTGGCCCAGGCGTGGCGGCGCCGGGGAGCACTGGTGGGCGGCGGAGTGCCGAGCGGGCGGGCCCAGGCGGGCGGGGTGGCGGCCAGGGTGTGGCCGCGGTCGGCGAGTGAACGGGCCAGGATGCGGTGGCGCTCGGCGAGGTGAGTAGCCCAGTGCTCGGGGGTGTCGGGGTGGATCAGGGCGTGGGAGTCGGCGACCCAGTCGGGGATTGCCCCGCGGTGGTTGGGGCGGTGCGGGGCGTGGTCGGGCAGGCGGTCGCGGAAGCGGAGCTCGGCGTAGATCTTGTCGGAGACGGCGTCGGCGCGGGCCAGTGCGGCGCGCGCCAGGTGCCGGCGGTCGGCCGTTGCGGTACGCCGGGTCGCCAGGGTACGGCGGATCGCGGAGGTTGAGGTGGTGTGGGTGGCGGCCTGCTCGCGCTGGTAGTCCTCGCGTGCGGCGTCGCGCCAGTTCAGGGCGCGGCGCAGCTGGGACTCGCGGGTGAGGTCGGCGATCACGTGCCGGGCTGTGGCGGAGAGCGTGGTCCGGCTGGTCTGGGCGCGGCGGATCTGGGTGCGTACGTTGGCCAGTTGGGTGGCGAGTGCGCGGCGGGTCAGCTCGCCCATGGGGCGCTGGTCCCAGGCGGGATGGGTGTGGCCGGCGCGGGTGGTGACCGGCATGGGCAGGTGGGTGAAGGCGGCGTCGGCGGCCTTGAGCGCCTCGCGGGCGCTCGCCCGGTGGGCGGCGGCGAGCTTGGTGAGGGTGTGCAGTTGGGTCAGGGTGAGCGCGGCCAGCGGGCGAGGCCGGCTGTCCTGCTGGGCTTCGGCGGCGTCCTTGAGGCGCTCGCGCAGCCGCCAGGTCAGCACCGCCGAGGGGTCGTCGGCGTCGCCGAAGCCGCGCCGGGGCACGGTGTGTGCGAGCAGGCGGGGCAGGTCGAATCCGGCGCGCTCGGCGTCGTGCAGGGCGCGGATGAGGGCCGGGTAGGCGTCGGCGGCCATGAATATCGCGGCCCGGCCTGCGCCGAGGGCGTGCTCGAGCAGGCCGGTCAGCCGTGCGGTGGTGGCGCGCTCGGCGGCGTCGGCGAACTGTGCCGACAGCTGGCCGGGCGCGGCGATCTCGCGTTGCAGGACGGCGATCGACTCGGTCGCCGACAGCTGGGCGCGGCGCCGGGCGGCGATGGAGGCGAGGACGTCGTCGAGGCGGTCGCCGTCCTCGATCGCGACGTAGAGGCGGTTGGTGCGCGCGCCGCGGGTCATCTGGACGTAGACGCCTTCGCGGTGGGAGCGGGCGGAGGCGATCGCGTGCGAGGTGTCCACGGTCATGCCCTGGGCGCGGTGGATGGTGGAGGCGTAGCCGAGCTCGCACTGGGCGGCCAGGTAGTCGGCGGGCAGGCGGATACGGCCACGGTGCTGGGTGTGGCGGACCACCACGTCCCCGCCGGGGAGGATGCTCTGGATGGTCCAGGTGTCGCCGTTCTTCACGAAGTCCCGGCCGCCGCGCACGGTCATGCGGCGGCGGTTGAGGCGGGTGACGATGATGTCGCCGACGTGCGCGCGCTGCCCGGCGCGCAAGGGTGCCCTCTGGCTGGTGTCGACGGTTCCGGCGGCGATGTGATGGGCCTGGGCGCGCACGTTGAGCGCGGTCACCGTCGCGGTGTCGGCGGCCGTCATCAGAGAGGTGAGCCCCTTGTCCAGGTCCTTGGCCCATGCGTCGAAGACCATGTCGCACATCGCGTCGTAGGTGCCGGCGACGATCCGGCCCTTGTCCCGGTACCAGTCGAAGACCGCCCGGGGATCCTCGCCGTCGCGCAGGATCAGGGAGGCATCGGCCTCGCCGGGTACACGGAAGCGGTGGAGCTGATCGAGTTCGACCACGCCGCCGGCCCGGGAGATGAGCCGCAGGGCTCCCCCGGCCTCGACGGCGGCGAGCTGGTGCGGGTCGCCGAGCAGGCGCACCACCGCCCCGGCGGCGGCCGCATCCGCGAGGATCCGGTCGAGCGGGAGGGTGCCGGCCATGCCCGCCTCGTCGACCAGGACGACGTCGCCGGGACGCAGATGGAAGTCCTTGCCGACCGTCTTGCCGTCGGCGGCCCGGCCGCGCTGGTACAGCCAGGAGTGCAGGGTGTGGGCGCGCCGCTCCAGGTCGCCGCCGAGGACCTTCGCCGCCCGGGAGGACGGTGCGAGCGGGATGAGCCGTCCGCCGGCCGCGTCCACGGCCCGGGCCACCAGCTTCATCGCCGTCGTCTTTCCGGCGCCCGCAGGCCCGAGTCCGGCCAGCAGTAGCTGCTCGGACAGGACGAAGGAGGAGGCGAGCGCGCGCTGCCCGGCGTCCATCGGGCCGCGGCCCAGGGCGGCGACACGGTTGAACGTGCTCCGTCCGACCGGCGGGATCACGCTGGTGCGGGCGGCGGCCAGCAGCCGGTTCTCGGCGGCGAGCAGGGAGTGGGTGGTGTAGGTGCGCGAGCCGATGGGCCGGTAGATGCTGGTGCCGTCGGCCCGCTGCAGGTCGGGGTGTAGGGGGTTGATCTCGGGCGGGGTGATCTCCAGGCAGTCCCTGTGGGCGAGGACCTTGTCGGTGATCTGCTCGGCCGCCTGGTCCGGCGCGGTGGCCCCGGCCAGGGTCCGCATCAGGTAGCGGCGCGCCTCGGCCAGCACATGGCGGCGGCGGAACGTCGTACGCCGCTCGCACACTGCGGCCAGGACTTCCTCGGCCGCCGCGGCGACATCGAACGCGGCCGGGGCGGGCCTTGCCCCCGCGGCGGCGCGGGCGGTGGCCAGCAGGTTGTCGACGACCGTGCGGTCGGTGGCGGCGATCGCCCGGCGCCGCCAGTCGGCGAGCAGGTCGTCCAGGGAGCGGGCCTGCCGCTTGGGCGGGCGGGTCTTCACGGTGGCCTGCCACTGCAGCCGGGTGCGGGCCGGCCGAGCGGGCTGGCGGCCGTGGCGGCGCCGGTAGGCGTCGAAGAGGGAGTCGGCCACGGTGCGCACCGCGGCCGAGCGCTGCGCGAACACCGCGCGCAGCCGAGCGTCGATACCGACGATTCTCATCACCGGCCGCTGGCCGGGGGTGACCCCGACCTCTTCGGTGACCAGGCCCAAGCGCAAGCAGGCGATTTCGAGGGCGCGCTGGTTGAACAGCTCGCTGGCGACGACGACGTCGCGCAGCAGCAGGCGGGAGTCCAGGTTGCGCCAGCGCCCGTCGGGACCTTTCACCCGCGGGGATATGACCACGTGCTCGTGCAGCATCGGATCGCCCGCACGGGATTCGTAGTGCAAGTAGACGGTGGCCAGCAGCCCGGGTTCGGCCCGCTGCTGGGCCACGCCGCCCGGCCCGGTGCGCACCGCGAGGGCATTGTGCTCGATCCAGGCCAGGGCCTCGGTGCGGGCCTGGGCCAGGGTCTCGAGGACGATGCGGCGCACCTCGGGGCCGCCGAGCGCGAACAGCAGCGAGAGTTCCTCGTTGGAGAAGCACAGGTCGTATCCGGTCACGGCGCGGCGCTGCGGGCCGCTGCGGGCGGCCAGGTACCGGCCGAGCTCGGCGCCGTCCGCGGGGGTGCGGTGGTACTCGGTCTCGAAGGCGCGCGCCGCACACCGCATCCGCACGTCTTTGGTCTCGGCCTTCGTCAGTGGGCGGCACAGCCGCTGGCTGACGTGCTCCAGGACCTGCTCGATCTCCTGGTCGAGCGGGGAGAGTTCGGCCAGGCGCGGCACGGCCGGCCCGAGTTTGGCGGCCTTCATAGCCCGCTTGAGCGAGGCCCCGGCGCCCAGTTCGCGGGCGGTGATCTCCTCGGCGTCGGGGTGCATACCGAGCCCGAACAGGGCCCGCATCTGCGCGTCGCTCACGATCCCGGACAGCCCCAGAGCGCGCGCGGCCTGCCCGTGCCACACCCCGGGCGGTACCCCGGGCACGCTGGAGGACACCGTCAGCTCGGCGCCCGGGGCACCGTCACCGCGGGCGATGTTGCGCCGGTAATAGCGCTCCCGCCCCGCGGTGAACGCATTCGCTGTCATCCCCACAGCGCCAGAAGATCACCGCGCACAAGGCCGGTGCCGGCGAAGACCGGCCACGGGGACCCGAACCTCCCAGGGCCCGAAAAACGACCTTCGAACGCGTCCCGCCGGAAGGGAAAACACCCCTCGAGCACGGGCAGGCGTCAAAAGTGCCAGAGGTGTACGGGGACCGACCCGTCACCGGCCGGCGGCCACACACCCACGCCCCCACCGACCCCGACCACTCATCCGGCACCCCGGCCTCCACACACCACCGGCACCCACCGACACCCCGGGCTTCCGCCACCACCCCTCACCACGGGCCACCCGTTGCCCGGGGTCCTCTCCCCTGCCTGCTCGGGCGTCGTCCCGTGAGCGGGACCGGGCGCAGCGACGGGCGTGCTACGGCCTGGGACGCGGGCGCCTTGGCCGCCCTGGCGGGGGTGCGGGCGGCTGAGACTGACCGGGCGCGGCCCGCCACAGGGGTGGGCGCACAAGGGCCGGGAGGTGGCTGTGGTGGCGTCGAGCCGGACCAAGGGCAAGGGGAAGAACGCCGCGACGCTGGCGCGCCGGAAGGCGGCGCTGGCGCGGGCCGCGGAGCGGATGGCCGAGCGGCGGCGGGAGGCGGAGGAGGCGGAGGCGCAGCGGCTGCGCCAGGAGGCGGCGTTCGACGAGCTGGTGGCCGACTTCGAGCTGGCGGTTCAGGACGAGGTGGCGGCGGTCGCTGAGGTGGAGGAGGAGATCGCGCGGGTGCGGGAGCGCGGCCAGGTGCGGATCGACGCGGCGAGGGCGGCGGCGGCGCGGGTCGTGCTGGCGATGGGTGAGGCCGGGGAGACGGTGGCCGGGTGCGGGCAGCGGTTGGGCGTGGGGGTGGAGCGGGTCAAGGAGCTGCGGCGGCTGGGGCGCGAGGTCCTGGCCGTCGAGGAGGCGGTGCCGGGGAAGGCGGACGGCCCGGGGGAGGCTGCGGTCCCGGGGAAGACGGCGGCGGCGCGGCAGGAGTCGGTGGGCGGGCTGGGCGGGGAGCAGCAGCTCGGTGGTGGGCGCGGGCCGGGGCAGGCGGGCGACCGGCCGCGCGGCTCGGGCGCGGCGCCGGTCACCGCTCCGCCAGTCACCGCTCCCCCGGTCGCCGCTCCCCCGGTGACGGCTGCGGCTGTTCCCCCGGCGCCTGGGGCCGCGCCGGTCCGGTCCGTTCCTCCGGCCGCTGCTCCGGGTGTTCCCTCGACCGGTACGCCGGCAGGGCCTTCGGGGGCGCCGGGCGGTGAGGGCGGGGCGCGGCCGGGATGGCCGCAGTCGCCGCGGTGACGGTGGCGTGCCGGGGCATGGAGCGGCCCCGGCTGCCGCGCGGGGCGGGGGGCGGGGCGGGGGGGGGGGGGGGGGGGGGGGTTAGCCCTGCTGGTTCGACCAGGGTGCGGCGGATCGCTGCGGGGCGGCGGCCTGCGGGGCGGGCGCCGGCTGGGCCGGGTAGGCGGCGGGCGCGGCGGTCGGCTGCTGGGGCCAGGCGGCCGGTGCGGCGGCCTGCTGAGGCGCGGCAGTCTGCTGGGGCGCGGCAGTCTGCTGGGGGACGTGGCCGGTGAAGCGGCCGGGGTCGACGTCCTTGAGGTAGACGGTGACGGTGGCCTGGTCGGAGACGAAGATGCGTTCGTGGATGCCGGGCGGGGTGAGGATCCACACGACGGTGTCGTCGCGGCGCTGGGTGCGGCGGATGAGCGGCGGGGGGAGGGTGACCTCCTCGGTGATATCGGTGTCCGGGTTGGTCTCGAGGACCGTGATGTGGTCGACGGTGCTGAAGAGACCTGCGTACGCGGCGAGTTCGTTGATGGTGGTCTCGTGCTTCACGGCGCTCCCCCCTTCTGGTTGTGGCCTGGGCCTGCGGGTTCGCTGGGGACGCTAGGCGGACCAGGCAGCGGGTGGGGCGTGCGGGGCGTGCGGGTACCGGGGGGCGGGATACGGGTTGGGGTGGCGGGAGCGCGGAACGGGAAACGGGAGCGGCCCCGTGCCGGGACGAGGTGTCCGGGCGCGGGGCCGTGGGGTTGTTCAGCTACTCGGTGATGTAGGTCAGCTCCATGTAGGCGTCGTCGAAGGTGACCTGCAGCAGGAAGCGGGTGGCGCCTTCGGCGTGGGCTTCGCGGAGCATGCCGAGCAGGGTGGTGCCGTCCTCGAAGACAGGGGTGGTCAGGTCGATGGACTCGCGGAAGTCGTCGCCGCCGAGGACGGAGCGGGCGTCGGTGCCCGGCCCCCAGCCGTCGGCGTGGACGACGGTGGGCAGGTACTCGTCGTCGGGGGTATCGGTGGGGTCCTGGCCGTTGCTCATGAGATAGGTGCCGTCGTCCTTGACCCACCACAGGCGGGGCGCGGCCTCGGTTTCTCCGTAGCCGAGCTTGTGCTGGTCGGCGGCGGCTGCGTGCTCGGCGGCGGCGAGGACCTTGGCGAGGGGGAAGACGAGCGTGCAGTTCTTCTGTCCGTGGGCGGTGTTGGCCGTGACGACGTCCAGCAGGGGGCTGGTGCTGGTGTCGGCGATCGGCGGGACGGTCATGGTGCCGAGGACCTCGTTCAGCCAGGCGGGGCGCTGCTCGGGGGGCAGGGCGAGCAGTCGCCGGGCCCGGTCGGGGTGGTCCATGGCGGCTTCGGCGCTGTTGGGGTCGGCGGGGGCGTGCTCGGGCATGTCGGTCCCTGGGATGTGTGGGAATGGATGGGTGCGCGGGGCCGCCGTGCGGCGTGCGCGGTGGGACGGACGGTGAGATGCCGGGGAGTTATGCGGGCAAGGGCAGGCGGCTCCGTGCCCAGGCCGGGGCCCGGGCGCGTGAACCTGCTCTTGGCGACGGGCTGCGTAGGGCCCTGTGCCGCGTGCCGCTGCGTCCTGTGCGTCACTGCTGGCAAGCGTGCTGAGGAGGCAGGGCGCGGCTGGGCGCGTACGTGGACCGGCCCCGCCTGCGGGCAGCAGGGCGGGGCCGGGGTGTGCGCGGGGCGGGTCAGTGGCGGCTGGTGGCGCGGGTGCCGGTGAGGTCGACCAGGGTGGTGGGCTCGGGGACGGCGGAGAAGCCAGTGGGGTCGACGCTGAGGTGGATGATTCAGTGGTCGGGGCCGGTGACCTTGATGACGTCGCCGACGGAGACGGAGCGGATGTCGCGGGGCCAGGTCTGGCCGTTGTCGTCGGATCCCTGACGGTTGCCGACCTCGAAGGCGGCCTCGGCGGCGTCCTTGTGGTCGCGGATGCCGTCGCTGGCGTGGAAGACCAGGCGCAAGGGGCTGCCGTCGGGGTGGGTGGCGGCGGCGAGCGGGTGGTGGTGCTGGTGGCCGTGGAAGCTGTGGGGGGCGGTGTTCATGTAGACGGTGGCGGTGTAGGCGGCCGTGGTCGGTGCGCTGTCGACGGCGTCGGCAGCGTCGTCGATGCGGGTGGTGACGGTCAGGGGGCGGGTCACGGCGGTCGTCACGGCGGGTACTCCCATCGGGGCGCGGCTGGTTGACGGGAGTGACGGTGGGGCGGCGGGGGTTACGCGGGCAAGGCGCGGCCGGGGGCGGGCACGCGGCCGGCCCCGTGTTCCGGAATGGGGTTTCGGGGCGCGGGGCCGATCGTGGCGGGGCTGCGGCGGGGCAGGAGTCAGGCGACGCGGGTGACGGTGATGTCGCCTGCGCGGTCGGAGTCGTCGAACAGGGCGGTGGCGATCGCTTTGGGGATGTCCGCCTCGGTGGTGTGGCCGGGGACGATACGGACGGTGTGGCAGAGCACCTTGCCGACGAGTTCTTGGGCGTGGCCGGGGCCGGTGGCGCGGAAGTACACGGTGCGGTTGTACGGCTCGCCGTGGTTGCGGGCGGGGAAGAGCGCGTACCGGGCGCGGCCTTCTCTGTCGGCCAGGCGCAGCGTCGTGTGGGAGGCGAGTGCGAAGTCGGCCCACGCGGTGTGTGCGGCGGGGACGGTGGCGATGACGATGGTGTCGCTTCGGCGGGTGGCGGTGGCCTCGGTGAATGCGGCGGTGGTGAGGCTCGCGAGTGCGGTCGTGCACAGGTCGTCACTGGTCATGGAAGCTCCCGGTGTTGGGCGGGTGCGGTGGCCTGCAGGTGGGATGGGTGGGCCCCGGTCCGCGTCACGGCCGGGGGGTGGGGTCACCGTCGGGGCACGGCCGTCTAGCGCAGCAACCCGGGGGTGTGGGTGTAGCCGGGGTGGTGGTGGCGTGCGGGCGGCCCCGCGGCCGGGAACGGTGGTGTTCCGGGGCGCGGGGCCGGGTGCGGGGGTCAGTCGTACCAGGTGGCCTGGGTGGGGCCGTGGCTGTCACCCGGCTGGCCGGCTGCTTGGGGGCCGCCGCCGCTGCCGAAGACGTACCGGCCGCGGACCGGGTGGTAGCCGGTGCAGTCGGGGGTGCACGGTTCTTCCTCGTGGCCGAAGAGGCTGCCGCCGCAGGCGCAGGATTCGGACCAGGCGGTGACGATGAACTGGCCCGGGCGGGGGCGTTCCGCCGCGGCTGCCAGGCTGCGCAGCATTCGGCCGACGGGTACGGGCGTGGAGCGGGTGGGTGCAGGCATGGGCTCTCCGTACGTTGTTGGGTGGCCCGGGAGGGCGGGCGCCAGGCGGTTTGGCGCGGTGTGGGGGAAGAGAGTGCGGGGCCGGGTGGTTAGGCGGGCAAGGCGCGCCTGGAGGCGGTGACGGGTGACTGGGTCGCGGTCACGGGGCACGGCGTTCACGCGCCAGGGAGCCGTCCTTCCTCGGCGCCTTACTCGTCCTCGTCGGGGCCGTTCTGGGCGGCCAGTTCGGCGGTCGCCTCGATGTCGATGTCGCCGGTGCCGCGGTAGACGATGGTGTCGCCGTCCTCGTCGGTCTCGGTGTAGGGCGGGAGCGCATCGTCGTCGTCGGGGTCGCCGGTTCCGTAGGTGCGTCGGGTGCAGTCGCGCGCTGTGCAGCGCCAGATTCTCTCCCCCTCGACGTCGACCGGCTCCGTTTCGCTCGAGCAGTCAGGGCAGGTGGGCACGGGCCATTCCCCTTCGTCGTACAGCTCGTATCCCAAGCGGGTCTCCTTGGCTGGTGCTGTTCGGGTGCCGTGGAGGTTGCAGCGGGATAGAGCAAGCCGCGCAAAGACCTCGCGGCTCCTGCCTTGCTCTTGCGCTGCTGCGCTGGAGGGTGCGGCGTCCGGCGGCGGACGGCCCGCCGGAGGGCGCGGGCGGGGCAGCGGGAAGGCCCACCTGGTCCGTCGGCAGGGTGGGCCTTGTGCGCGGAAGGTCAGCGGGCAGGGGTGTCCTCTTCGGGGCTCCAGTGCTCCCACGGCCACAGGCCGCCGATCCGGTACCGGCCGTCGGCGTCGGGGCGGATGAGGCGGCCCGGGCGGCCCGGCTCGGTGCGCAGGCGCGGGTCGCAGGAGATGAGCAGCGCATCGTGCAGCCACTGGCAGGTGAGGTGACGGCCGGCGTGGGTGGCGGGCAGGTCGGCGGTGATCTGCTCGGCCGTGGCGCGGGTGACGCTGATGGCGTCCCACGGGCCGAAGGTCCGGGGAACGGGCAGGGCCTCGTAGGGGCCCGACTCACCCTCGTCGAGGGTGAACAGGTCGGGGAGCTGCGGGGCGCGCTCCAGCGGCGGCAGGGATGCGGCGACGGTGGCGGGGATGATCGCGACGGGGGTGTTGCGGTAGACGATGACGCAGTCCTTACGGTCGTCGGCGTCGTCCAGGCACAGGTAGCGGTCCGCGGTGACGCCGTGGGTGTGGGTGTCCTCGCACGCCTCGCACTGGGCCGGGCAGGCACCGAACGGGCGGGGCTTGGCGGTGAACGCCTCGCAGGCGTGCTCGGCGTAGCGGGGGCCGGGGCCGTCGGTGAAGAAAGCGACGACGACGTCGCCGGGGCCGACCTGGTGGGCGCGGACCACGATGGCGTGGCGCAGGGTCATGCCGTCGGGCAGCGGCCGGTAGCGATCGGTGAGGGTGGGTGTGGGGCGGTCGGTGAGTATGAACTGGTCGGTGCTGCCGGGCAGGGACAGGATGCGCTCGGGCACGGTAGGGCCTCTTCCGGGAATCGCAGGCGATAACGGGACACGGCGCGCGAGGCCGGTGGCCGGGGGCGCGCCGTGAGAAAGGGGTGCCGGGCCACACCCGGGGGGGGCCGGGCCGCCCCCGGGGGGTGAGGGCGGCCCGGCCAGCCGGGGGCTCAACCGCACAGAGGAGGGGCAGGGTGTGCGGGAACGCCTACCGGCACAGCCGACACTGCCCCGGACGGAGCCAAGCCCCGCAAGGCCCACCCGGCAGCCGGGCCAGGCGCCCGGGGGCCGGGCGGCGGCAAGCAGCGACATGCGGCGACATGCGACGGCCCCGAACCCAGGGGCGGGATACCAGGGGTTCGGGGCCAAGGGGCGGTGGGGTGGTGCAGTCAGCGGGCGTTAGGGGGCCAGGGCGCTGCGCACGGTGACTGCCCCGCGCTCACCGGCCGCGTTCACGGCGGCCAGGCGTTCGGCTAGCGTGAGTACCTGGGTGAGTTGCTCGGGCGTGAGGTGGTACCTGCTGGTCTGCAGGCCGGACGTCTGACCGGTGGCGTCCGCGGAGGTGATGCTCACGGACTTGAGGCCCGCCAGGCGCTTCCGCTCGGCGGCCATGGCCCTGTCCTGTTCCATCTCGTCCCACAGGAACGCGGCGACCTCCGTGGTCTTGGCGGTTTTCCAGCCGTCGGCGCGGCGGACCCGGTGGCCGTCCGGGGCGGTGATGTCGATCGCGCCGACGCTGTCGCCCCACATGTCGGTGAGCACCACGGTGTGGCCGCTCTTCGTGACGGTATGGGCCCGCACGGAATTCTTGTGCTTCCTGGCGAGCGCGGTGATCTCGGCGGCGAATGCGCTGCGCGGGTCGGCGATCGGAGTGTCCGGGGCCGGTCTTTCGTACACGATGGGTTCCTGTCTCTTCAGGGTCACAACGTGTTTCCGAACCTCCCTGGAAGAGCCACCGCTACCCTCAGGGGAGGCGACTTCGGAGCACCTTGGTGGCTGCCAAGACGGGGCCCTGGGGCCAAGGTGTCCATGGAGGACTTGACTCCTGCCGCAGACACAACAGGCGCCGCACCCCGTCCGTTCGCCTTCCCATCACCGTGACCGCTCCGCGAACGGCGACCGTGCCCTACTGATGCCGCCGGACGTCGGTCACCTGCCATGACGGGGTTCAGAAACACGTTGTCAGGGCGGAATGCGCGCACGATGCCCCGACGGCCGGCTAGCAGGGCAAGCGGCGGCCCGAGGGGCGGGCCAGGACGGACACGCCGCCCGGCCCACCCCGGGCTGCGGGGCGGGCCGGACGCCGGTGGACGGGCGCGGACGGGGCGGACGCGGTTCAGGCGCCTGGCCGCTGGGAGCGGACGCCGACGGCGAACCCGTCCTTCCACATCGCGGCGAGGAGCTGCTGCAACTCCCTCAGCTGCTGGGCATTGAGCGTCTTGCGCAGGGTTCCCAACCCCTCGGCCATCAGCCGGGCGCGGTGGGCCGCTGCCCTCTGGAGGGCGAAGCTGTCGTATCCGGCGATCGTGCCGTCCGCGGCCGGGAGGTTGCCGTTGGACTCGTCGTGGTCGGCAAGCAGGGCGACCAGGCGCAGGAAGTCGGGGTGCGGGAGGTCGGGGCGAGGCGAAGACATGTGACGTCCTATTCCAGGAGAAGGAAACAGCCGGGGGGTGGTGATCAGCGAGCCAGGCGAATGCCGGGTGATGGCTGTGGCGGCCGCGGTCTCACGGCATAGAGCGCCGGGAGAGTGGGGGCTGGGGATGCGCGAGGGTCAGCAGGCCCGAATGGTCAGCCGACGGGAACGCCCTGTTGGGCCTACAGCCACAGTTAGGGACGATAAGCACTACATGCGCATACCCAACCCATGTGCCCGTTACCGTCATCGCCTGTCCAGGACCATCGGTGCGTGTGGTCCGGGTCGCCTCCATAGACGTCACCACGCGCCTCGTATACGTCGTTGCACTCGCCTTGGGTGTATTCGCTCCACGTCTTGGTGTTACCCACAGTCGTTCTCCTCACTTCTCGGCGGTCTGGTCCGGGTTCGTCATCCTGCACGATGGCCGGTAGTGCACATGGACGCCAAACCATGAGCCCCGACGATCTTCTCCATGCCCACGCCAACGCCCCATGGGCTCAAGCACGATGGGACCCATTCTGGGTCGCGGGCGGTAGCGGCGCGAGGCCAGCTGTGGGGGCCGGGCCACCCCCGGGGGGTGGGGGCGGCCCGGCCGGCCGGGGGCTCGACCGCACAGTGGAGGGGCAGGGGTGTGCGGGAGCGCCTTCCAGCAACACCGACACTGCCTCGGGCGGGACCAAGCCGCGCAACCCCTCGTCACGGGGTATGCGGCGGCCCCGAACCCAGGGGCGGAATGCCGCAGGGTCGGGGCCGGGGCGCTGGGGTGGTGCAGTCGGCGGGTGTTAGGGGGCCAGGTCGGCCAGGAGGGCGGTCGCGTTGTCCGCGTAGACCTGGTTCGGGTCCAGGGCGCGGCTGGTCTTGATGGCGGTGTCGACCGCCAGGTTCACCAGGTTCCGGACGATGGGGATCAGGTCGTCGCCGTCGCATTCGGTGAACAGGCAGTGCCGGGCGTCCTCGTGGGGTTCGTACACGCCGTCCGAGGCGAGCAGCAGGCGGCAGGGGCCGGTGATCTCTCGCGTGGCGGTCTCGATTGCGGGGTGGTCGTATAGGTGGCGTACGTCCTCGTCGGTGCGGTCCGAGCCGAGGCACGAGGTGATGTGGTTGCGGTTGCCGCCGTACGGATGGGTGGCGGTCGGGGGGTAGACGCGGCGCTTGTTGTGATCTTCAGTCAGGCGCACCGCGATCCCGCGCTCCATCAGGTACGCGCGGGAGTCACCGCACCAGGCCACCGTCAAGGGCTGGCCGGGGGCCTTGACGGCAACCACGGCCGCGGCCTTGTGTTCGCTGCCGTAGTGAGCGGCGTCCTCCCGGTGGAGGTTGTAGACGTGCCGGAGCCCGGCCTCGGCGTCACGCCGGCGGGCGGCGGTGCGGGCGATCTGCCGGGCGGCGGCGAGGGCCCACAGGTGAGTGCTCTCGCGTCGGCCGATGCCGTCGAGGAGGACGTACGCGCGAGTTCCGTCCGGGGAGGTGCGGGCGGCGGTGACATCGCACTGGCCGGGGTCGGTTCCGGTGTGCTGGGCGGTGGCGTAGGTGCGCATGAGCCGGGCTCCGTTCAGCGGGCTGATGGTGTCGGGAGCGCCTTGCGGCCCCATCCGACGCGGCCGGGCAGCGGGCTGCAACGGCCCCGGACCCGGTACGAGGGTGCCGGGGTTCGGGGCCGGAGATTCGCAGTGGTCAGCAGGCCGGGATGGCGGCTGCGGCGGGGTGGAAGAACACGTCACCGAAGCGCGAGTGGAGGGTGACGATGCCGGTGGGCAGTTCCAGGTGGACGCTCACCGTGCGCGTGTGGGTGATCTGCCGGGCCAGCTGGCGCAACCACAGGCCGGATACCGGCTCGGTGTACGTGAACGCGCCGTCACGCAGACTCAGAAGGCGGCTGCGGCTGATATAGCAGTCGCCGGTGATCAGGCTCGTCTCGGTAGGCGTGAGCCGGTGGACCAGCGCGAACCGGCTGCCCGGCCAGTGCCGGGTGCGCCACCAGCCGGCGACCGTCCGGTCGTCCACGCTCAGGCCGCCCGGCCGGCCCGGGACGATCCACCGGCCGTCGTAGCGCAGCCACTCGGTGCCCAGCGGGCAGCTGACGCTATCGCCGTCGCGGAAGGGCGGCAGCGTGGTCTGCGCCCGGCCGGTGCGGGCGAGGGTGAAGAAGTCGGCGGCCGCGATACGGGGGCCGTCGTAGAGGGCCGGGCAGGCGGGCGCTGCCGGGGCAGTGTGCGGGGCGGCAGCCCTCGGGCGGGCGGGCTCAGGCATGGCAACTCCTGTGCAGGGGTGGCGGGAAGAGTGCGAGAGCGCATCCGCCGGGCTGTCGCCGGCGGGGCTCGACCACCCCCCGGCCGGGGCCAGGGGCGGGAGCCGCGTTCTCGATGCCCGCACACTGACCCGCAGGCAACCAAGCCGGGCAACCCCCGGCGCCGGGAGCAGCACCACTGCAGGGGTGACGGGGACAGCCCGCCCCCCGGGTATGCCGGAAGGCAGGCTGGTAGGTGGGACGCAGCACCGGTCAGGCGGCCAGGCACCAGCAGGCCCGGGGCCACAAGCGGCTGGGTCAGGGGCACTCGCGCCAGTCGACTTCGACCCGGCCGTAGTAGTTGACGTGGTAGTAGTCGACCATCGCGTCCGAGCCGTCGAAGTTGTAGGCGCCGTGGATCTCCTCCAAGGCCGCCAGGATCGCGCTCAGCTACCGGCCCGGCACCCACCGCGGCTCCCCCCACCTGTCCGTCTCCTGGACGTACCCCCAGCCCCTTTCCGGGAGGTTGTAGACCCTGACGTCGATGGAGCTGCCACCGGAGAAATACTCCATGCGGACGGAGACCTTGATCTGCCTGGGCATGGTGGCGAGCGCGGTGAGCGAGTCGGTCAAGGCGACCTCGGCACCGGTCGCGGCGCCCAACTTCGCCTCGACCTTGCAATGCGAGCTTGATGTCCGCGCGGATGCGCTTGGCGATCTCCGTAGTGGACAGGGGCGTGACCTCCCCATACCGGGCGCCGTAGCGGATGTCGGGGAGGCGGTAGCCGTGCCAGGCGCCATCGTTGCCGCCCTGCTCCGTGGTGAGCTGGCCCTTCTTCTGGGCGGCGGCGATAGCGCGGTCCAGCATGCGCTCGGCGGCCGCGCGCTCCTCCTCGCCAGTGCGGGGGTGGAAGATCAGGTTCTCCAGATCTTCTTCATCGCCCGGTTGCCGGGCGCGTGCTTCTCGTTGGTGATGCGGGTCCGCGGGGGCTGGGCCGTAGCGGTAGTCATCGTTCGTCCCTCCAACGCTGCTACCGGGGCTGACCGCCCCGTGACGAGGCGGGATGTTGGCCGGACGCCGGGCTAGCACCGCAAACAGCCGGCCAGAGGACGAGGCCGCAGGCTGCTTGCATCAACGCGGTCGGCCCGCACGCACGGGTGCGTGCGGGGCCAGGGGCGACTCATGACCCGAACGGGCGGGGCGCAGCCGGGGTCAGAACGGTGCTTCGTCGCTGCAGCCAGCAGCCCAGCCAGGCCCCGGCTGGGCTGGAGACAGGGGCGGATGGCCGGCGGTGCTGCGGCCGCGCACCGAACCGGCAGTGGCGCAGCCGCTGCGGCGGCGGTGCGCGTCTGGCTCGAAGGCCGGGCTTTGGTGGAGGGGGCCCCGTCTTGAGTCGACGGTGGCGGAATGACGCGGAGTGCCGCGGCTGGTCCCGCTGCGAGATGACCGTGACCGAACCATCGGGGCGGGAGGCGGCGGCCGCTGACCTGGAGGCGTCCCCTCAGGAAGCGGTCAGCGGAGTGCCATGACGGAGCCAGCGGCACGCAGACGCTCCATGACGACCTGCGTTGCTGCGCGACCCTGAGCTTTCAGAGCTCCCGCTCGAACCGCCAGGCGTCGACTTCGCCCGCAGACGGTACCCACACGTCCTGCTACGACTGCACGTCGGGCTGCTGCAGCGTCGCGGTTCACGTGACCTTCAGGTGCTGTACGGGCTATCGAGGGCGTCAGGCGGCGATGGCCGGGGGGCCGATCGCCGCCTGCGTGCCGGTCACACCTGCGAGGCGTGGCGTACCGTGATGCCGGCGGCCTTGGCGAGTTCGGCAATGCGGCCTCCGCCGTCGTGGGTGAAGACGAGGCAGATGTCCGCCCCGGTGTTGACCACGCTCTCGAGTTCGTCGCGGTCGAGGTGGAGCTCCTGGTGCACCGGGTGGCCGTCGATTCGGGCCCTCTGGACCCAGTAGTAGGCGCGCTTCGCGGGTCCCTCGGCGTTGTGGACGACGGTCATGGTCCTGCCCGTTTCGAGTTCGGCCAGGATGCGGTCGAGTGTGGTGTGGACGAGGGTGCGGTCGGCTTCGGACTGGTGGCCGGTGTGGCGGTCCCACTCGTCGGAGTCAGCGATCAGGACGCGGTACGGGGCGTAGGCCTCGGCAAGGGCGGTTTCGAGGTCCAGGCGGCCTGGGTCGGCCGGGCGAACCGTGCCGTTCAGGTAGTGCAGCACGGACCAGCCGCGCGGGGACAGGAAGTAGCCGGTCCACCCGCGCCCGTCGACGCCCTTGCCGATCAGACCGCGTCGGTAGAGGGCGCCCTCCGTGCCTCCGCCCATGCGCAGATTGCCGAGTCCGCTGGTGCCCTGCCCCCTGGCAGCAAGGCGGTGCAGCTCTTCGAGCATGCGCGGCGACAACCCTTTGATGATCTGTTGCAAAGTAGAGGAGTCCATGAGTTGCTCCCTGGCTGCGGTGATGTCGGGAAGTGGGCCAGGCGACCGGAGTTGGCACCGGGAAGATACCGGGAAGTCTGGCCGCAAGCTGGAAGTTCACTACCATCAGATGGCAGGTGGCCTTCGGGCGGGACCTCGGTCTGGTGTGCTCCGAGGGCGACCTAACCCACCAGGCCGCGCAGGGCACCGAAGGTGCCGCATCAGTCGAACCCCCTGCTCGGGAATGTCGAGGGCCTGGTGGCTACCGAGCAGCGGGGCGACCGGCTGCGGCTTCTGATGGTCACGGACGACGGCGAGAGCACCAAGGAGATCACGCGTCTGTACTCACTCGACGTGCGGCTCCCACGCCGCTCAGGCTTGTGCTGGTGAGAGGTCGATCAGTTCGACGTGCTCGACTTCATCCAAAAGAGCATCGAGTGAAGGCCCGAGGTCGCCGGGGACGGTCCAGCCGATCTCTGCAGCAACGAGAGCGCCTGCGATTCGGTCCGGCAGTTCCTGCCAGTCGTCCTGCTCCATGTCGAGGGGGTCACAGGAGATCTGCAGCAGTGCCTGGCGCGACCCCATGAGGTCGCCGGTGGTGCGCACGTCGACGTAGCCGTCGAGGCCGGCAGCTGTCAGGGCTTCGCGCGCCCGGGCAGCCAGCTTCCTCACGTTGATGTACTCCAGCGTTCTCGGGCGGGACCAGGCGATTCTCGCCACGTCCGCGATGTCATTGGCGGATACTCCGCTGCGGACGTCGGCCAGCATGGCGTCGAGCAGCTCTTGCCGGGCGCTGACGTAATTCTCCAGTGCGTGCCACGTGTTCGAGGTCATACCTCCACCGTACGGTCAATATTTTGACCAGTCAAGGTTTTGACCACTTGAGGTTCTGTCCCGCCTGCAGGCGCCTCCATGCTCGCGAACCGGGGTTCACGGAACGGCGCTCCGCGGACATTCCTTCGGCGTTCACCCAGTAGGGCGGCGCGTGAGGTGATCGGAGAGACGTAGACCCGGATGGCGACGGGGCGGGGGCGCGGGAGAGCGTGATGCGGTCGGAGTACTCGTGGCCCGCAGTGTCGAAGTGGTCGGTGGGCCAGGTGTGCGGCCTGTTCCGCCGGGGGCAGGTGTCGGAAATCCCCGTCGAGCAGGGCCCGGCCGACCGGTCCCCGGGCCCCGCAGTCGCGGCAGCGGTAGAAGCAGATCTCCGCGTAACGGTCGGGAGCGAAGCCGAAGGAGGTGAAGGGGTCGGCGAGCGTCAGGGCCTCGCCGGCGCTCATCACGCTCGCGGCCGCGGTCGTCGCGGTGGTGGTGGGGGTCATGGGTTCAGCTCCTGCCCGTCGGACGGCGCCGTACCGTGCGGCGGCGGCCGGCAAGACGAGCAAGACAACGCGGGCCCCGGGCCGCTCCCCGGCCGGGCGGCGGGGTGGGCGGCGGCATGGGACGGCCCCGACCGCCACGAGAGCGGACCGGGGCCAGGGGTGAGACGGGGTGCTCGCCCCGCTACTTCGTGGACTCGTCCTTGCGTGCCCGGACCCAGCGAACCAGGACCCGCGGCGTCCAGCCCCAGGTGATCAGGAGCACAGCGGCGACGACGATGGGCAGCGTTCCGTAGATGGCGTGGCCGCTCATCAGGAGGACTACGGAGGAGAGCAGCGTCAGGGCAGTCAGGACGCCGAACGCCGCCTTCCGGGTCCGCTCCGAGACGCCGGGCTTGAAGCTCGTGAACAGGGCCACCACGGCGGACGCCACCTGCAGGACGGTGATGAGCATGAACAGGACGTACAAGGGACAACTCCTCGTGAGACAGAAGGATTCGGCCGTGCTGGCCGCGCACCGGGCAGTCGCCCGGCGCTGGGCGCACCGTGAGGCGGGGCCGGGTAAGCCCCGCAACTGGCCCCGCCTCGGCCGCGATGCCGCCGGGGCGGGGCGGGCAGTGCGCGGGGGTTGTTGGCGGGGTCAGGAAGTGGCGGGAGCCGCAGGTGCGGCGTCACCGGCCGGGGCGCCGAGGACCTCGGGGATGCGTGTCCACTCGGTGAAGTCGTCCTCGCTCAGGGCGGTGGAGAACCACGGGGAATCCGGGGCGTTGTTGCGTATGAAGCCGACGGCGCGCGGGCCGGCGCCGGGGCGGGGGTGCAGGGCGATGTACCCGCACCGGAAGGTGTGGGTCTGCTCGGGGGTCTTGAAGCTGTCGCCATCGACGTAGTGAGCGCCGGGCACGAAGAAGTCGGCAGGCGCGCCGGGCTTGTCCTCGGTGCGGGCGGCGTGCGGGCCGGGGCGCGGTCACGGTCGGTCTCCTGACCTGGGCGTCGACAGGTGGAGTCCGGGCCACGCGGGGGCGGGAGGGTGTCCACGTCCCGCACGGCCCAGCCGAAGCCGGTCGCTCACAGCACACGAGAGGAGGATCGTGGCCGGCGTTCCCGGCTGCGCCGAACACTGACCTGCAGGCGGGATAGCCCCCACTCCCCCCGCCCCCAGCCGACTGAACAACCGGCCCAGCCGGAGCGGGCGAGGGACCGGACATACGGACGACCCAGCCCACGTGTAGATGCGGCGGGAGGCAGGAGCCGGGTGCGGGCGGTGTCAGGTGGTGAGGAGGAGTGCGTCGGTGCTGGTGACCTTCTGCCACGCTGCCTCGAACCCGCTGCGTTGTTTGTCAACCATCCCCGCGGGGGCAGCGACGAGGAACCCCTCGGCTGTTGGGTATGCCTCGCCTCGTTCGGCGAAGCGCATCCGCGGAATGCCGTCGATGGTTACGACAGGCGAGTCCGATGCCCGTCCCTCGTCGTGGAGGTATTGCATGACCTCGGCGTGGGTGCCGTGGTGGATGCTGCGCACCGATCGCCAGGCCGATCCCTTCCGGAGGGGCTCACGGCACCAGGGTCCTGGCCGTGGGCAGCTCTTTCCGTGGTTGGCGCGGCAGTGGTCCGAGCGGCCCGCGAAGTAGACGCGGCGCACTTCGTACACCGCCCACTGGGCGGCGCTGCGTTCGCGTTCGAACGCGTTCAGGGCGGCGGTGTTCCCGTCGTTGTGGAGGAGTTGCTTGAGGGAGGCGTCGCGGTACAGGGTCGAGCGGGGGTTCAGGGCGATTGCGTTGGACTCCAGGCGTAGTACCGCGGCGGCCAGTTCGGGGAAGGTGCGGCAGCGAGCGAGGTGTGCGTCGACGGATGCTCGGACGGTAGGGTACGGGCACATCGTGCAGTACGATTTAGGCCATACCACACCAAATCGCTCTTTGAGGCCCTGAAGGATCTGGGTCCTGTCCATCCCCCAGTCGATGAGCGGGTACCAGGGTCGGCGGGTGTGAGAGGCGTAGGTGTAGTCACGCTCGGCCCGGTCGGTCTCGTTCGCTTCGTAGCCGATGACGTGGCGGTACGCCATGGTGCCGAACTCTCTGGCCGCCCACTGGTCCATCACCCAGCCCTTGAACTTGATCGAGCAGAATCGCTTCTTGGCGGCGTACTGGGGGACCGTGCCGGTGGGGCCGAGTTCGTCGGACAAGGCCCATGGACCGCGGCGGAACAGGCGGCTGGGGGTGCGTGTGTCGGACAGGACGGCAATGCCGTCGCTGTCGCTCGATCCGCCTCGGGCCACTTGGACAAGGCGAACGTGGTGGCGGGCCAGCAAAGGGAGGATGTGCTGCTCGGCCAGGTCCATCGTGTCCGGCCACTCCTCGCCCGTGAGGGCCACGATCACCACGCATTCGCGGAGGTCGGGGCTGAGGCCGTGGGCGGCTGGATCTTCGAGGAACTCGACCAGGATGCGCGTGGAGTCGGCGCCCAGACCCCAGCTGATGAGGATCGGGGACACGGTTTCGTCCATGGAGGTGGCCTTCCGGGTCATGGTGCGCAGCGGTCGCCGGCGCTGAGGCGCCGGGGCTGCTCTGGGTGGCCGGAACGATGGGTCGGATCAACCCAAGACCCGCAACTGCCTCTGTTTCCAGGCACGTTGGCGAACGCGCGAGTCGCGACGACGGACCACTGGCCTGCCCCTGGTATGTGACCACGAGCCCGCAAGTCCGTGGGGCAGGCGGCTTCGCGCGCCACGGGGCATGGGACGGCCCTCGGCACCGTGAGGGCGCCGAGGGCCGAGAGGCGGGGCGAAGTTCACGCGGGTGTGGTCGCTTCAGCGGCCCCCTTGCGTTCGATGGTGTCGACGCGCAGCTCGACGGTGTCGCTGCCGGTCTCATCTCCGTCCAGGAGGTAGCGCTCTTCTGCGTCCTGTGCGGAGACGGCGGTCAGGGTGAAGGTGATCATCTCGGTGCGGAACACGGTGACCTCGTATAACCCCGGTCCGCCACGGTCGTCGTCTCCGCAGTCGGCAGTCGTCTCGTGCTGGTCCAGTAGGACCAGCACGTCGTAGGTGAACAGTGGCGGGCGGGGGGTGCGGCTTTGCGCCAGGGTGCGCGGCTCTCCGGCGGCGTGCGTCAGGAACGTGGTGATGGCCACGCGCAGTTGCTCGCGCTGCGCGGGGGTGGTGGTGCCGTCGGCGAGGGCGCGCACCGTTGGGACGTCCAGCCGGATGCTCTCGTTCAATCCGCTGATGCTGTGCGTGGTGCGCTGCTCTGCGGCCATCGCCGCGGTCCATGCGCGCACGCGGTCGGCGGCGGTGTCCGGGGCAGGGCGGGCGCCTGCAGTGATCTCCGCCAGGCGTGCCGTGTGCCGGGCGTAGCTGGCCTGGCAGACGTCGCAGGCGGCTACGGTGCCCATCGGCCCGGTGGGAAGGCGGCCAGTCGCATAGACGCCGCGGTGTGCATGGTCGGGGACGTAGTTGCAGAGCATCGGTACGCCTGCGTCGTTGGTGGCATACCGGTTCTCGTTGGTGTGAGCGTCCATGGCTCCTCCTCCGTAACAGGGGGGTGGGCGGCTCGCATCGTGGGTCGGGCGGTTCGCCGACTTCCCCGAAGCGGTTGCTGCGCACGATGGCCTGGCCGCTGGCAACGCCCGCAACCTCGGCCGCACGATGGCGCCGGGGCGCCGGGCGTGGGTCGGCCCCCGGTGCCTGGGCAGGTGGGCATCGGGGGCCGGGCATCGCGATCAGCTGGCGTTGGAGACGGGGCGGATCAGCACACACTGCATCGATCTGTCCCCGTCGTCCAGGAAGAAGAGCTCCTGCAGGGAGGTTCGAAGGCCGATGACGGCGTAGGTGCGGCCTTCCGGCTGCGGCACGGTCCACATCTGCGAGTACGTGGTCTCCAGGGCGTTGGGGACCCTGGTCAGGGCCGTACGGACCGCGTAGCCCTGCGAGAACGGGTGGGTGCCGTGCACCGGTACCCAGTCGGCGGACTTGATCACTTCGAGGAGTTCGGTACGCCGGTTCTCGGGGACCAGCTCAGTGGCGGCGTCGACTTCGATCCAGCTGGTTCGGGTGTGCTCTGACATGTGGGCCTCTCAGTTGCCTGGGTGGGATCATGCTGGAGGGGGATTGCGTTGATGAGGGCGTCACGGAGGTCACGCAGGGCTCGGACGGCGGCGCCTTCGGCCACGGTGGGCCAGAGCGGATCGTGGTCGCGAGCGGTGTCGAAGTTCTCGTTCTCGTCCAGGAGCGCGAGGGCTTCCGCGACGGTGGCGACGGCGGAGAGCGGTAGGCGGGGTCTTTGGTCACCAGGACGCCCAAGGCAGCCACCGCCAGGACCCAGGCCGGCTGACAGTGTTCGCGGTCGGCTGGAGTGATCGCGAGGGCCGCATTGGCGGAATAGCCGTGGGGGGGGCGCCGCCGAGGCGGCTCTCGGCCGTGATGCTCGGCCCGAGCCGGAGGTTGCCCTCGAGGGTGCTCGGCTTGTGGTCGATGGCCGGACACCACGACCACGCGGCCGTCGAGGTGGTGAGGCGTTCCAGTGCCGTGAGCCAGCGAGGACCGCTGTAGCCGTCGGCAGCGGTGATGACGGCGCCGGAGTCGGCGTCGAAGGTGACGGAGCCGCTGATCGGGCTGTTGCGGTAGCGGGGGCTCTGCTCGAAGAACACAAGGCGGTGCGCCCGGCGCCACCGCCGTGCGCGCACGCTTCGGCGGGCCGCTGCCGCCGATGGCCAACACCTACCTGGCCAGCACCCTCGGCGTGACCACCTCCCAGGTCGCCCGCACCCCCGGCATCCTGACCGACGAGCTCACCCCGGCCGACTTCGGCCCCGCCCCGCGCCTCGACGTCCCGCTCACCGCCCGGATCGGCGCCGCACCGTGGCGAGAGACGATCGGCTTCGACGAGGTGGACGTGCTGATGCTGCACTTGTCCACCGCCGCCCTGATCTGCTGCGCCTACCTCTCCGGCATGCGGCCCGAGGAGGTCCTGGCCCTGCGCCGCGGCTGCTGCACCCGCGTGGAGCGCGACGACGGCACCGTACGGTTCGAGATCCGCGGCCGGCACTTCAAGGGCGTGCTCGACGAGGACGGCAACGCGATCGGCGAAAGCGAACAGCGAGCGGACCCGTGGATCGTGCTGGAACCCGCCGCGCGCGCCATCGCCGTCGTCGAGGAGCTCGAAGACGGCGAGCAGCTGTTCACCCGCGCCCTCTACCGGTAGGCCAAGGGCACCTGCATGCCCGCACCGGCCTGTCCTCCGACACCGCCGTGGAACGGATCCGGGCCTTCACCGCCTGGGCCAACCAGCTCGCCGCTGCGCACAACCGGCCCCACGAGCTGATCCCTCCCGACCCTGACGGTGCCGTCGCCCTGCGCCGTTTCCGGCGCACCGTCGCCTGGTTCATCTACCGCCAGCCCGGCGGCCGGATCGCCCTCGCGGTGCAGTACGGCCACGCAGCAACCGCCATGTCGGAGTCCTACGCCGGCCGCTCGAAGGCCGACATGCTTGAGGTCTTGGACCAGGAGAAGGGCCTGGCCCTGGCCGAGACCCTCACCGAGGCCGGCGAGCGCCTCGCAGCTGGTGAGAAGGTCAGCGGCCCGACCGCCGACCGCTACCGCGCCGCGGCCGCCGAGTTCTCCGACCGCTACGCCGGGACCTACCTGGGACGACGCGAACTGCGCGCGCTGGTCGCCAACCCCCGACTCCAGGTCTAGAGGACCTGCAGGCGTTCCTGACCTGCAACCACGACGCGTTCACCGCGCTGCGCAACCCCGACCGCGACCCGGCGCGCGACGGCGGCCGCAGCACCCCCGACCACTCACGCTGCCACCCGGCATGCGCGCCCATCAGCCGCACCGACAGCCAGATCACCGCCCTGCGCACCGAGGTCGCGCGGATCGACGCGGACGCCGACGCCGGCCTCGACCCCTACCCCATCGCCGCCCGGGAACAGCAGCGCAAGGACCACCTCACCGCCATCAGCGGTGGCACCCGCCTGGGGCCACTCTTCAGCATGGAGTCGTACAGGCCGAAGGCCTCAATCAGGAGACGTGACCAGGCGTCGAAGTCCATGTCTCGCGGTCCTCGAATGACTTCCGACTGCTTGCCACCGGGGAAATATCGAAGAGCCGGGCATCCCCATAAACGTGCCGCATGGCCTCCAAAGGGTGATTGCAGGAGGTCGCAGTGACTGGTACCCAGACGGCCGTAAGCCACGGCCCAGCCTGCGAGAATACGGTGAAGCGTCCCGAGGTCGAAGCATCAGGCGTACGTAGTGGAGGTCAGCCGGAAGCCAAATCGCGACCGCCCACACCATGCGCTCATCACCTGAGCGGTGTCGTTGAGGACGTTCTCGTGGCTGCTGGCCCGTTAGCCTGGGGGCTGGGATCCCCAGTTTCACCATTTTGGCTGCGCGCCAAACTGGCTATCTATTCACTCGGTAATCACATGCTATGTCAGTGCCTGCTGCTCCACTGACGTCGTGACAGAACACAAGAAGTTTCCCGACGGCTTTGACCATGTCGAGGAAGACGGCTGCGATTCGATGATTCAGGCCCTTCTGGATCGCGAGGAGCGGCGGCTGCTCGCATCGGAATCGACAGTTCCTGACGGCGTTGATGAGTGGCGAGCGCTGGTGGCCGAGGTTGGCTTCGTCCGACGCAGTTCGGTCCTGGCTCGCGGGGCCCCGCTGCACCGGATCGCTCAGCGCCAGGCCTGGCAGCGGTTCCCTCGCGGTCTCTACGACCCCCGCACCCTCGCTTTGGCCGCGCTGGAAGCTGTGGTGAGCAGGCAGGAGATGGAGGCGGAGGCGACGACGGAGGAGGTGATCGAGTTCCTCGCATCCCTGGCGGCGTCTGCGGCGCCCGAGCGGGGGGCTTCCGAGCATCTGGCGGTGTCCCGGTTTGTCCTGCGCGAACTGCTGAATGATGCGCAACACGGAGAGGAGGTCGAGGTCTCTTACAGCGACTACCGGACGGGGCACAGCCGGGTCACGCTGTCGCTGCGGATGCTGGAGGAGGGCATTGGTAGGCGTGGCCAAGCGGTTCTGCGGGCCACGACCCCGGCCATCAATCTGCTGCTGTCCGGGCTGGAGCACGACCTGGAAGACGAGCAGGCCGCGAAGGACACGATGCTGCGCCGACAAGTGGCAAGTGGCCGGTGGGGACGTGCGGAAGAGAGCGCGGCCGAGAGTCTGAAGCTGTCGCTCATGTACTGCGAGCGAGTGCGAGCGGTACTGGAAGAGACTGAACGCGACGTGCGGGCGGTGGACTGGAGCCGGAACGTGCCCGCACTGCTGACGGCGTCCCGCGAACACCTCGGTGAGCGCCACCGGGTGGAGCGCGACCTGATGGAGTACATGCGCGGGGTTCGCAACGCCGTGGAAGACGCCGACGTTCGGCGTACCTGTGAGCGGGTCCTGCGGCTGCTGGGCCGGGCCCATCTGCGGCATACGCAGCTGCTGGAGAAGGTCATCGATGCCCGTCCGGCGTTCTTGCGGTCCCAGGCAGACCAGCGTTTCCGTCCCCCGCCGCGCTTGGTCCTCGTGGGAGTGCAGGAGGACGTGCTGGAGCCGTTGCTCTGCCTCGACATCGAGGAGGCCGAAGTGATCGCGAGTCGGTTTACCGACGCTGTCGGCGGTCCCGTGGTCTCCCGTCTGCCGCGGCTTCAGGATTGGTGGGCGTCGCTGCTGTCCCCGGCCCGGGAAGTGCAGGAGGCAGTGCCAGACGAGGACATCGAGCTGATCGCCGACGATCCGGGCGAGCTGTCTGTCTACAGCCAGGAGGATCTTGCTGTCGCGCGCACTGTGCTCATGGAGGCCCTGCGTACTCCGGTGCGGCTGTCCCAGCTTCTTGAACAGGCGCTGCTCCACACGGTGGAGGCCGCGGACTTGCTGGCTGTTTCCGTGCTGCGGGCTTATGCCCCCGATCCCGAGGAGGACGAGGAGGACGCCGCCACGGATGAGCTGGCGGACCTGCTCGGTGAACTCGTGCTGGTACTTGATGACGGAGCCGACTTCGATCTCGGCCCCCTCGCCGGCAGTGACCTGCTGATCGTCCCCGCCCAGTCCCTGATCCCCGATCCCACACACACCGAGGACGACTCGGAGGTCCTGGTATGACCACCAGCATGTATGCCTACACCCCCGCCGACCTCGCCGACGCCGCTGTGCTCGTGCGTTTCGGATGCCAGCCGCGTCTTCGGCCCCTTCAGTTCCCCCAGTACCGGGACCTGCTGCAGCGCTACCGGATGGACGGAGCGTTCCGCGACGCGGTGGACGCCAGTGCGGACGGCTTGGACTTGGACGTGAAGGAGGCACACACGGTCGAAGGGCTGATCCTGCATCCCCGGGAGGGCTCCTGGCTGTCCTATCGACTCAAGGACCACCCGAAGCTGGGGGTCAACGACCGCCTCGTCCTCGGGCTCGCCCATGTCGCCATCGCCGCCCGCGCCTACCCCACGGCCAGGGATCTGGAGGAGGAGACCGTTAAGCGGATCTCGCTCACGGATGTCGACGACTTTCTGCGGCGGCTCACTGCCAAGCTCCGCGAGGCGGCCGTGGACGCGGACGGCCTGCCCGTACCACACCCCGAACTCCAGGCCGCCTGGCAGCTGTACACGAAGCTCCCACCCTCCCACCTGACGCGAAAGAAGGGGCAGCTGTCGCAGTCGAGCACCCAGCGGGTGATCAAGGAAGCGCTGGACTGGCTCGTGCACCAGGGCATGGCCTACCCCGCAGGCGAACTCGGGCCCGGGACCTACCGGCTCGCCCACCGCTTCCGCGTCCAGGTACGCGAAGCAGCCGCCTCGGCGGCATACACCGCGCTGTGCGACCTGCGTCGCGCCCATCTCGCCGAGGAGGACTGACTCATGCTCCAGTTCCGACGCCTTCGTCTGGAGAACATCGGCCACCGCGCGGCCGGCTTCAAATCACTCATCCTGGACCTGACCGGCGGACCCAGCTCAGTCGACGGCCATCCCACGCAGCCGGTGGACGTGATCTTGTGGCTGCGCAACGGCGGTGGCAAGTCGAGCCTGCTCTCCCTGATTTTCAGCCTGCTGTTGCCGGCCAAGAAGGACTTCATCGGAGCGGCCAAGGCCAAGTCGCTCGCCGAGTACGTCCCGGACGGCCAGGTCTCCCACGTGATCGTCGAGTGGGGCGACTCCGACCGCCCCGCATCCGGCGCCGTCCTCCTTGCAGGAGGGGTCTACCAATGGCGAGACCGCCAGCGTCCGGCGGACCCGAGCGGCAACTGGGACCGCTTGGAGCGCCGCTGGTACCTGCTGCGGCCAAGGACCGGCGGACTGGAACTGGACTCCCTGCCGGTCCGTACCGAGGACGGCCAGCTCACCATGAGCATGTACGTCAAGGCGCTAGAGGCGGCGAACAAGACGGAGCGGCGGCTGGACCTGGCCGTCGCGGACGAACAGTACGAATGGGAGGAGCATCTGGAGAGCAACGGTCTGGACCCCCAGGTCTTCAAGATCCAGAAAGCCATGAACCAGGAAGAGGGCGGCATCACCGAGCTGTTCAAGTTCCGCACCGCCGAGGAGTTCGTCGACTTCCTCATCGACCTGGTCGTTGATCCGGCCGCGTCCATCGCGGCGCGCGCGGCATTGTCCAAACATGCCGACAAGCTGGCCGCCCGTCCCGCGTGGGAGATGGAGGAACGCTTCCTCGCAGAAGCTGTTCTGCGGCTGAAGCCGGTGCAGAAGAGCACGGCCGAGGTTGCCGTTGCCGAACAGATGCTCTACCAGCAGGCCCGGATCGCCCGGCGCGCGAGCGAGCACATCCAGGCCCAGGCCGAGCGCCAGGCCCTACATGCAACTACCTTGCGCCGTGAGGCGGACACCGCTGAACGCGAGGCGCGCGAGGCCGAGGGCCGGGTCGAGGAGCGGAAACAACGCGTAGCCGAGGTCAGGGAGGTGGCCGAACGGCTGCGGAAGGCGGATCGCCGGCGGGACCATGCCGCTCAGGTCGAGGCGGTTGCCGACGCGGAACGTGAAGCAGTGGCCTGGAAGGCGGTGCCCTGGCTCGTGGACCTGGCAGACCAGGAAACCGAACGCCGCGAGGCCAAGGACCTCTTGGCCTGCGCCCAAAGTGAGCAGGCCCCGTTGCGCGAGGCCGTGGAGCACGCCGGCGCGGAACTGTACGCCAAGCTCGAAGACGGTCTCGCACGGCTTGCGGTCGAGTCCGAGCAGATCAGTGCCGTGCTGAAGACAGCCGCCGAACAGGCCGAGGCGGGCGAGCGGGAGTACGACGAAGCGGCGGCTTCGACCGGCCGGGCCGAGAGCCGGGCGAAGTTCGCTGAAGAGGCCCTCAAGGAGGAACAGGCGAAGCTGACGGCTGCCCACCGTACCGGCCTCCTCGGCAGGCAGGAAGATCCCACCGAGGCCCTGGCGCGGCTCGTTCAAGAGGAAGAAGCGGCCACGGAGCAGGCCGAACAGGCGCGGCGCCAAGTGGAAGCGGCCCGCGAGCAGGCCACTTCCATCGCGGCGGAGCAAGTTTCCTGCGCCAGCCGGCTCAGTACCGCCCGT
This sequence comes from Streptomyces luteosporeus, assembly GCF_039532865.1. NCBI lineage: Bacteria > Bacillati > Actinomycetota > Actinomycetes > Kitasatosporales > Streptomycetaceae > Streptomyces > Streptomyces luteosporeus. The sequence continues at coordinate 126,152 of NZ_BAAASL010000015.1, read as the reverse complement.
CAGCGGCATGACCAGGTGTGGGAACAGTGGAACGCCCTGTCTCAGGACCGCCGCGATCTTGTTGCCGATCTCCGCCTGAAAGAACTGGCCGGGATCGGGGAGGAGGCCGAGGAGCTGGACTTGGATAGCGTCGGCGAGGACCTCGTCGCGATGCTCACGGATCAACTGCTGGCCGCGGACAAGCAAATGGCCGCCGAGCGCGTCCAGGCGTTCGAGGACGAGCGGCTGCGTGACGGTCTGGAGCAGGACGGCTTCTGCCCGCCGCCTCGCGAGGTCGAGAAGGCTGTCACCGCCCTGCGGGAGCAGGGAGCCCCGGCGGTCGCAGGCGTGCAGTTTCTGCGCGAGACCGTACCCGCCCACCAGCACGACGCCGTCATCGCGGCCATTCCCCACCTGATCGGTGGCGTGGTCATCTGCGGACCGGTACCCGGCGGTGATCTGGAGGCGCTGGCCCGGCGGGCCGCCGTCGCCCTGCCGACTGTGATCACTATTTCTACCGACGGCCAGGCCCAGGTCTTGTCGTCGAAGCCCCTCGGTGACATCGCGGTGTTGCCGATGCGCCCCTCGGTGCTGGATGCCGAAGCCGGCGAGGAGGAGCTACTCCGCGTCAGCGCCCGCTTGGCCACCGTGGACGATCGTTGCGCGGCCATTGTCCAGCGGCGGGAGGCCGATCGCGTTCTTCGCGGGCAGCTGCGCAACCACCTGGACGCGTTCGACGCGCGGACACGGGCAGGTCTGAAGGAACTCCTTGGGCAGCTCGACGAGGAGGTCAACACGCTCACCGAGCGCACGAGCGTCCTGGTGCACCAGTCCGCCGACGTCGAGGACGCCGGGCGCCGGGCGGAAGGCCGGTTGGCCCAGTACACGGCCGTACTGCGGGCACTCGCCGCAGCGCTCCCCCAGGTGAAGTCGCTGGTGGAGACAGCCCGCGCCGTGGAGCACTGGGTATCTCAGCGGCAGCACGCACAGGCCGAGGTCCGGGAGAAACGCGTGGCCGCTAAGGCATGCAAAGACCGCTGGCAGGCCGCGATGGAGCAAGAACGGGGTGCACAAGCAGCTCTACGTCAGTGCCAGACTCGCGTGGAGCGCTGGAAGGGATGGACGCAGGAGATCCGGCAGGACCTGTCCGACGAGGTCCTCGACACCGCCCGTCCGGCAACCGTACCCGAGGGCAGCGTGCAGGCTCTGCGCGAGCGCTGGGCACGGACCCGCAGGGACTGGCTCAACGGCATCAGCGACACCGCCCTGCAGCAGCGGCTCACCGCTGCCGAAACCGCCATCGAGCGCCTCAACCAGAAGCTGGCCGAGGTCGGCTCTGCTGCCCGCGCTCAGGCCACTGAGCTCTTGGACCAAGCCGATACCTTGGATGCCGAGCACCTTGCGGCCCGCATCGCCCTTGCCGACAGAGCCCTCAAGGGCGCTGAGCGTGTGGAGGCGGAAGCGGCACTACTGCTGCGGCAGGTCACGAAGGAGCACGAAGAGGCGGCCACTGCCCTCGATGACTTCCCCGGTGCCCAGGCGCCGGTCTTCGACAGCACCCAGGAAGCGCAGGAGCAACTGCGGTCAGAGCGGCAACTTCTCGATCAGGACCGCGCCCTCGCCCAGGTGCGACATCTGGACGCCGAAAAGATTCACCGGCGCGCTGACCAGGCAGCCAGCCACGCCGCGCAGCTTCGGCAATCAGCCGGCGCGCTCAGTACGGCAAGCGACCATCCAGCATTTGGCCAGAGTACTGACGGCGCCCCGGAAATGACCGCGGACGCGCTCCTGCTCGAACAGCACGGGCTGTCAGCTGTGACCGCGCAGCCGCTGCAGCCGCACGACGCCGAGCAGATCAAGGACGCCCTCGTCCGCGAGGTCACTCAGGCCGACCGGGCCCTGGAGAGAGCCAGAACCGCTCTGCGCAAGGACGTGCAGAAGGTAGAACGGCACGCACAACAGCCCGAGTACGTGCACATCGTCGACGGACGGCTGCGCGAGCGCTTGCAGCATGACCTCACCACCCCTACCCGGCTGGCCACACTCCTGGAGGACATCGAGGAGCGCGAACGGCAGGTCGTCGCACTGCTGGCCGAGTCCGCCGAGGACCAGGCGCGCGTCGTGGATGCCTGTACGAGCACGGTCGAAGCCGTCCTGGACAGCGTGGAAGAAGCCGCCCGCCACTCGCGTCTCCCCAAAAATCTGGGGAGCTGGTCCAGCCAGCGGTTCCTGTCACTGGAGCTGCGCCAGCGCGCAAGGGGCGACGAACTGGCCCGCAGACTGTCCACCGAGGTCGACCGTCTCATCAGCGCCCTGCCGGCCAGCGCCGCCGGACGGGCCAGCGCCCTGCCCGAGGCGATTCCCCTGGCCAAGCGGCTGGTTCTGGCAGCCCTTGGCGGCCGCGGAAACATCGTCGCGAAAATCATCAAGCCGACGCAGAGCTTGGACACCGTCGAACGCGAATCCGTCACGGAGATCCAGAAATTTAGCGGCGGCGAACTGCTGACCGTGTCCGTGCTGCTGTACTGCACGCTTGCCCGGATGCGAGCCGCCCAGCGCGACCCGCGCATCCCCGGCGGTGTGGGCACCCTGGTACTGGACAACCCTTTCGGGAAAGCCAACTACAGGCCCTTCGTCGACCTGCAGCGTCGCGTCGCCGCCGCCCACGGCATCCAGCTCATGTACACCACCGGATCCAACGATCTGCCCGCCCTGGGCCGCTTCCCCCTCATCATCCGCATGCGCAACGGCGTGGATGTGCGCACCAGACGGCGCTACATCCAGATTCTCGAACGGTACGGCGACGCTGTCGCGACCGGAGTTTCCCGCGCACAGGACGACGGCATTACCACCGCCCATCTCCTGCGCCGCGCCGTCCTGCACACCGAAGCAAAACCGAACATCGAGGCCACGCAGGATGCCGTGTGACCGCCGCCGATCACATGGCCGCGTTCCTCGCCCGACAGACCTGCCAGCGCGTCGACTTCGACGCGCTGGCGGGCGCCGCCGACGCGGGCGACTCCAGCCTGCCCGCCTCACCCCGGCGCCGCCGCATCCTCGCCGACGCCGCCCGAACCTTGGCCCACCGCGGCCTCGCCACGCTGCCCAAGGGAAGCAACGGCTGGGACTACAGCGCCGACCCACCCCTGCCCCGCTGGGTCAAACGCCCGCCTGCCGCACGGCCACCACGCCGCCAGAACGCCCCTCACGCCTATGTCGAACCGCTACGCTTCGCCACCACCATGCGCCTGACGGCAGCCGACCACGCCCTGCTCGGCCCTATCAACGCACTGCTGCGCGACCAGCCGGAAGCCGAGATCGTCCCGGTGGCGGACCGCTCCTACGAGCTGTACGGCGACGAAAAACGCCTCAAGAACATCGAGCGCCACCACCTCGTCACCAAGGGACTGCTGGACCTCACCGTGCACCTCCGCGCCCGGCCCACGCCCGCCCCACTGGCCATGTATGAACTCGGGCCAGCACCCTGGCTGCTCATCGTCGAGAACACCGCCGCGTTCACCAGCCTGCGCGACATCTTCAGCACCTGGCCCGATCGCAGCCAGGTCGGCTGGCTCGGCTTCGGCCAAGGCGACCACCTCATCGCCTCCCTGCCCACGGCCCAGGCCTCCTTCCGCGAGCGCGACCACCCCGTGGACACCCTGCTGCTCTACGCGGACCTCGACCTCGAGGGCATGTACTGCGCCCAGAAGACCAGTGAGCGCGCCCGCGCCGTAGGCCTTCCCCCGCTGCAGCCTGCCGCTGGCCTCTACCAAGCCCTCCTCACCCGCCCACCACGCACGCACCCGCCCGTCGCCGCCAACGACGCCCACGGCGCGGCCACCTGGCTGCCACCACACCTCGCCGCTCCCGTCGCACAGTTGCTCACCGATGGCCTAGTTCTGCGCCACGAAGCCCTCCCGCTACCCCAACTCCGCTCTCTCTTCGTCCCCGACACGCCACTGCTGCCTCAAATCCTCGGCACGGGGCCGCCCGTCACACAGACGATCCCCCAACCCTCGCCTCGACCCGCACTCGCACTTGCACCGAGAGGCCCCAGCACATGAACCCCCGCTGCCCCCCGCCATGCCTGCTGTCTGCCGGAAACGACATGTCCCGCTCAAACCCGCAGACCTGGAGCGACATCTTCATCACGACTGTCGACACCGTCCCCATCGAATGCATCCGGCCTAGCGACACAGACCGGCCTACCTGGAGCATCTACACCCCCGGCAGCTACCGGCCCCAGAACTACCTCGGCACCCTCCACGCCCTCGACACTGCAGGCCTCTGGCACGTCCAGGCCACCGGTGAGCGCCACGCCTCATTCGCCGACGCCGTTCGTGCCCTGCGCCGCCCGCCCACCTGGAGCGCGTCGAAGGTGCGGCCAGGAACCAGCTTTCGGCGTTCACCGGGCACTCGTCCAGCAACACGAACCGCGAGTTAGGAACAGTTCGGGTGTCTCGAAACCTGCCCTCTATCAGTTGGGCGGGTTCCGTTGCCCGTCCGATGCCCTCTGCCTGAAGGTTGGGAGGTGTCTCAACGTGTTCCGGATTCTTTACGTTGCCTTGACTTCTTCAATGCAGGGCATCGCTGGCCCGCAGGCACTGCCGGTGACCCCCGTAGGCACTGGTGCCGTGTGCCATCCTGGCGCGACGAGCGAGAGCACCGCCATGGTGCGGATGAGTAGGGGGCCCGATGAGCGATTGGCTCAAGCGCACGATCCGAGATGGGCACCGTGCCAAGGGTGAACTGCGCGAATACGTGTATGAGATCCCCGTTCCGGCCGAGCCGGAGGAGGCTGATCCTGCCGGGGTGGTGCTGTTGCGCCTGACCTCCGAGCCGGTTCCTTTCGGCCAGCAGCTGACTGAGGGGGGCTCGAAGCAGCCTGAGACCGCCTGGAAGTACTTGCTGCGGACGCGGCTCAAGTCGGGTGATCGCCGCGTCGTAGTAGCGGAGCCGTTCGAAGGCGGTCTGCCGTTCGTCGTGTCAGGAGTCGGTCCGTGGGATCCGGAACCCGAGGGCGGCTTCCAGCCGGACGTGTTGGCCGCCCGCCTGCTGGCCTTCGTCTCGGACTGGCGTGGCCCAGAGGGGCCGCTCACAGATGATCAGCGTGAGTGGTTCAGCTGGCTCGGTCCAGAAGTCAACGCCATGCTGCCCCGCGAGGAGACGGCCGCGGTGGAGTGGATGAACGGGCAGCGAGTCTCCGAGTCGTAGAGGTCCAGAACGCGGGTGGGCCCGCCAGCATCGCTGGCGGGCCCACCCGCGTCTCCAGGGCCTATGCCGACGGCCCGCCCCGCATCTGCGAGACGGGCCGGGCCATGCGCAGCAGCTGAGCGCGCGCAGGCGGTCAGCGCTTCTTCACGGTGGTGATGACGTCGCGGTCCTTGTCGTTGTCCTGGGTGCGGGCCTTCGCCCGGGCACAGGAGCGGCGCAGCACCAGCAGCAGGACCATGCTCGTCGAGGCGTACAAGACGGTGCCGTCGGCGTCGCCGCGCCAGAACGCTGAGACCGCCAGCAGGGTGAGTGCCGCGATCTGGATCGCGATGGCCCGGGTGGTGGCGAGCAGGCCGAGGAACATGAGCAGCAGGGGCATGACCATGCCCGCGACCAGCAAAGCGTTCAGCAGATCGGCCCAGTTCATGAGAGGGACTCCTTCATCGGTGCGCCGTCTCCGGCGGCGGTCGGACTCGGGCCGGTGCGGCCCGTAGTGGGTGAACGCACCCTGCGGCCACGACCGGCAAGCCCCGCAACCAGCAGGGCAACCACAGCGCAGGACACGGCCGGGGCCGAACAACAGGAAGCGGCCCCCTGTCCGCGCGGGGCGCGGGCCGGGGGCCGAGGCCGGAAGGGGGCGGATCAGATACGGATCTTTCCTCGTCCCGCTCAGCCTGGCAGAGATCCGCAGGCTCCTGGCGACTTGCCGCTCCAGGACAAGCCACCACCACCGCCACATCGATCGGACACTGGCATGGTCCCAGTGGCGCCATCACCACCAGGCGATAGCCATGCGCTGCCACTACCAACGCCGCACCCAATGTCACGAACTTCGACTACATGACGACGCGTCAGCTGAGTATGCTCAGGAAACAACCTCTGACCAGCAGCGATAGCGAACTGCAACTGGAGTACTAGTAAGAATCCCTGATCCACCTGCGACGGGTGCACCGAAGACTGGCGAACCGACGCCTGAAATCCCGTCTTCGGTGCCCCTCCGACGAGCCGCTCAGGCAGCCGCATCCCGCTGGTGCTGCTCGATGACGACCTTCGCCCACGGGCACATGACCAGGCGCGAGGTCATGGCGGCCGGGAACCAATGCAGCATGACCCCTTCCGTGAGCGGCAGTGCGTGCGCCTCACCGTCCCAGCACCCAAGGAAGACCGTGATCTGGTCGCTCGTGACGGCCGGGAACTGTGCCGAAACGACGGTGTACCTCTTGAGTTCCGGCAGGACCAGGCCCGCTTCCTCCTTGAGCTCCCGGGCGATAGCCTCCTCCGCCGTTTCCGCCCCTTCCCGGCCCCCGCCCAGCAGCGACCACGTGCCCGGATCGCAGATGCCTTCGATGTTGTCCCTCAGGTGCAGCAGGTACTCGCCGGCTGAGTTGATGATGAGCGCCGCGGTGCCGTTCGGTTCCTTCACGACATTTCCCTCCTGTTTGTCGAACGGGCGGTCGGGGGTGGAGAGCGCCGGTCGGCCAGGCCGTGCTCGCGGCCTCTTCACGTACCACTGCTGCGGCTCGGCGATTCCCTTCCCTGCGGTTCTCCCGGGCCTGCTACTGGGCGCCGGCTCAGGTGGCTGGCCTCACGAAGGTAGGGGCATCGTCTGCCGCGTAGGACCTCGGTGGCGATGGCCAGGACCCGGGCCTGCTGTGGAGGCAGCAGCGGGGCCCACTGTTCGGCGGTGAGCATGCGCCAGGCATCGTGCTCGTCGGACAGCTTCACCTCGACGGTGCTGGCGTCGACGAGCGGGCCTTTGAAGAGGGTGAGGACCTCGGGGATGCCTTCGGGGTGCAGGCCCCAGTCCACGGCCAGCAGCTCGGGCTGGTCCGGCATGCTCAGGCCGGTTTCCTCGAAGGTCTCGCGCACGGCGGTCTGCCACAGGTCCTCGCCGTCGTCGTGCCCACCACCGGGCCACTGCCATACGTCGCTCCACGTGGTGTGCAGCAGCATGATCCGGTACTCCGAGTCGTGGACGATGGAGGCGGCACAGCCGAGAATGCGCGCGCGGCTGGCGAGCCATTCCGCTCGGGGAAGCTTCGGGTGTGCGGTCACCCTGCCGTCCTCTCCGTCAGCACGGCGGCCGCTTCGTTGCCTGCACAGATGGTGTGGTGGGGGCGGGGGCCGGTGCCGGGGAGCGGCCGGCCGTGGGAGACCCATACCGTGGCAAGGCCAGCACGGTGTGCGCCCGTGATGTCGTTCTCAAGGCTGTCCCCGACCATGACCACGTGCGGCCCCGACTTGGCGCCGAGCCGGGTGAGGGCGTGGTGGAAGATCCGCGCGTCAGGTTTGCGGATTTCCACCGCGTCGGAGATGACGACGGCGTCGACGAGGTCGTAGAGCCCGGCGCGACGGAGCTTGGCGGTCTGGTTGTCCACCATGCCGTTCGTGACCACGCCCAGCCGCCAGCCCGCTTCTCGCAGGCCGGTGAGCATCGCGCATACCTGCGGGTCGGGCTCGACCAGCTCCGGCATCCGGCGCCGGTACTGAGCATGCAGCTCCGCCACGCCGGACCGGACGCTGAAAGTGGCCTTCACCAGCTCGAAGAACTCCATCCGACGCGACGAGTACGCCGGATCCGTCTTCAGCAGCCACTCCAGCGGCACCCGGTGGGCGGACGCGAACTCCGCCGCCCACCGCTCGAACGCCTCGTCGCGCCGGATCAAGGTGTCGTCCAGGTCGAACAGCCCTACCGGGTCAGGCATGGTCGTCCCCGAGGTAGACGGCGCCCTCGACCTCGTCGTGAAGCACGGCATGGACGATCCTGGGAAGCAACGGCGGCAGCAGCCGGATGTCCCCCAGCTTGGACAAGGGCACCCACTCGACGCCGGTCTGCGTGTCGTCCTCATGGTGCCCACCGAGCACGGCGGGCTCCGCCACGACCTCGCACCAGAACATCGCCTCCACTCGGTGCGCCACCTCAGGTGGCATCGGTGTCACGTCCTGGTGGCGGGCGGGGATGTACTCGCGCAGCACCACCAGGCGCCGGGCCCTGACGGTGACGCCGGTCTCCTCCAGCACCTCCCGCTCGGCGCACTCGCTCAGCGTCTCCCCGGGCTGCTGGCCGCCACCGGGCACGAAGAAGGTGTCCGGGCGCGGCCAGTCCCCGCGAATCATCAGCAGATGCTGGTCCTTGACGACGATCCCGGTGGCCGCGTTCCTGAGCCGCCCCTGGGAGTCGGGCACGATCATCTTTCCCTTACCACCTGATGGGTCTTCCACCTTCCGTTCTCCCTCCCCTTGGGTAAAGAGCGCCCGGATCAAGGCACCCAGTGCCTAACTGGCCTCGCCTGCGGATGGTCACGGTCCACGTGGCCACCTCGGCGAGCACAGCCCTCGACGCTGAACGTCACGAGAGCAGCGGCTGGTTCAGCCCGTCCTGTGCGACGCGACTCCCTCGCACACGGCGAGCGCGAAAGCCAGTAGGGTGCGCCGGGTGAAGAGCGAGCACCGCCCCACCACCGCTTTCCGTCTTATCGTCACGGGAGGAGGGACCGGAGGGCACTCCTACCCGGCACTCACCGCGATCCGTGCTCTGCAGAAGCGGTTGTCGGCCGAGGGCAGATCTCTCGACGTGCTGTGGATCGGCACTGCCGATGGCCTGGAGGCACGTGTGGCGCCGGCTGAGGGGATCGCGTTCGCCACGGTGGCGACGGGGAAGATCCGTCGCTCGAGTAACCCGCTCAAGATGATGTCGGCGGCGAACGTGAAGGACATGGCCCGGGTTCCGCTCGGCGTGGCTCAGGCGAGGAAGCTGGTCGCGGACTTCCGGCCGGACGTGGTCCTTGCCACCGGCGGCTACGTCGCCGTCCCGGCGGGTTTGGCCGCTCGGATGTGCCGTCGCCCGCTGGTGCTGCACGAGCAGACGGTGCGCTTGGGCCTGGCCAACCGGAAGCTGGCGAGTTCGGCGACGCGGATCGCGGTGTCCTCGGAGTCGACCGTGCCCCTCCTGCCGGAGGCGGTGCGCGGCGCCGCGGTTGTCACCGGGAACCCGGTCAGGCCGGAGGTGCTGGCCGGGCACCCGGACAAGGCGGTGGCGGCCCTGGGGCTGCACGGTTTCGACCGGCGGCTGCCGACCGTGTACGTCACCGGTGGCGCGCAGGGTTCCCAGCAGATCAACGACCTCGTCCGGGACGCCTTGCCCTGGCTGCTGGAGCGGGCGAACGTGATCCACCAGTGCGGCCCCGGCAACGTCGAGGAGCTGCGGCGGCAGGCGGCGGCCTTGCCGGCGCCGGTGGCGGGCCGGTACTACCTCGCCGGGTTCGTCGGCCCGGAGCTTCCCGACGTCCTGGCGCTCGCGGACGTCGTCGTGTCGAGGAGCGGGGCGGGGACCCTGGCCGAGCTGACCGCCCTGGGCAAGCCGGCCGTGTTCGTCCCGCTCGCTTCCTCGGCGGGGAACGAGCAGGCACACAACGCGCGCCACCTGGAAGAGGCCGGTGCCGCCGTCGCCTTGCTCGGGGAGGTCACCGTCGGCCGGCTTCGGGACGCGGTGGGGCCGCTCCTGGCCGATCCCGCGTGCCGGGAGGCGATGGCGGAGCGGGCCCGGGCGCAGGGGAGGCCGGATGCGGCGGACCGGCTCGTCGACGTGATCCTGTCCGCCGCATCCGGCTGACCCGGGCCCGGGGCTACCGGAGGCTTCGGCCGAGGTGGAGTGCTGTGCCTGCTTCGATCAGCACGGCGCAGTCGTGGAATGCGTCGTCGTCCTGGCCCATCGGGTCGGGGACGTCGCGATCACCGAGGTACAGGCCGAGTTTGTGTACGTTGCCCTCGCCGCAGATCGCCCGGAGCGTTTTGAGGACGGCGGCGTCCATCGCCAGGACGTCGTCGGCCCAGTCCAGCATTCCCAGGGTGATCTGCTGTGCCCGGTGAGGGGTGAGGTCGAGTCCCAGCCGCCGGGCGGCATGGATCATAGAGGGGTTGGCGGGCTGGTCCTGCCATTTGCCGATCAGCCCCGCGGAACGGACCGTCGCGGCCGCGCCGCACCGGCGGGTGAGCGCGACCTGGGCGAACGGGGAGCGGCAGTAGTTCCCCAGGCACACGGTCAGCAGCTTGCGCATCACGCACCTCCGGAGGCGTTGAGGGCCTGTCCGAGGGCGGAGACCACGTGGTCGATGTCGGTCTCGGTGAGGTGCTGGTGGAAGGGCAGGCTCAGGATTTCCTCGCCGGCCTGCTCGGTGGCCGGCAGGGGGCGGCGCCAGGTCGCGAAGGCGGGCTGGAGGTGGTTGGGCGGGTAGTGGACGCCCACGCCGATGTCCCGGGCCCGCAGGCCGGCGAACACCTCATCCCGGTGGGGCACGCGGACCTGGCACAGGTGCGGTACCGAGTGGTCGGCGTCGACGTCGACGAGCGTCACACCGTCCAGCGGGGCGAGCGCCTGCTGGTAGGCGCGCCAGAGGCAGCGGCGAGCGTGCTCGGTGGTGTTGAAGTGGTCGAGCTGGGCCAGGCCGATGGCGGCGTTGATGCCCGAGAGCTGATAGCGCAGGCCGAAGCCGTCGACACGGTAGGTGGTGGTGTTCGCGCGCTCGCTCTGCGACTGGCCGACGCCGAGAAGCCGAAGCCGGCGGATCATGTCGGCTTCCCCAGGGGAGCGGGGGATGACCATGCCGCCTTGGCCGCAGGTGAGGTTCTTGATCGGCCCGAACGAGAAGCAGGTCAACGCCCCGCTCGCCCCCACACGGCGCGTGCCGTCACGGGAGCCGAAGGCGTGCGCGGCGTCCTCGATGACGGCGATATGGCGCCCGGCCAGCTCGTCGCGGACGGAGGTGAGAGGGACCGCCCTGCCCCCGAACAGCACCGGGATGACGGCCGCGGTGGTGTCGCCGACCGCCTCCAGGACGAGCTCGTCGGTCACACACAGCGTGACGGGGTCGGCGTCGACGAAGCGCGGGGTGGCGCCGACGGCCAGGATCGCCTGGACGGTCGCGCAGAACGTCATGGAGGGAACGATGACCTCGTCGCCAGGGCCGACCTTGGCGGCGAGCAGGGCGGCGTGGAGGGCCGCGGTGCCGGAGGCGACGGCCACGGCATCAGGCACGCCGAGGAAGCCGGCGACCCTGCGCTCGAACTCCTCGGTGACGGCGGTGTGCCCGTACTGCCCGGACCCCAGGACCCGGGCGACCGCACCAGCCTCCTGCCCGTACAAGTACGGGCTGGCGTTGCGCCTGGCGTCCGGCCGGGAAGTCGTGGTCACGACGGTTCTCCCTTCGCAGCGGCCGTGAGCCCGAGCTCGGCGGCGTCGCCGACGGCCAGGGTCTCGACGTAGTTGGTCAGGAACACCCCGGTCCGGTAGGTGAGGCGGGTGTGGTCGACCGGCAGTCCGAACAGGCCGTTGACCATCTGGCCGACGAGGTCCGCTCCGGCGGCTTCGGCCAGAGGGAAGCCACCGGCGATCCGGACGTTCAGCTCGGTGATCGTGACCGAACCGTCGTCGCAGATGAACCCCTGCACGCAGCACACGCCGCGGGCTCGGACGGCGACCAGCGTCTTGACGACGAGGTCGCGCACGGTGGCGTCGTCGAACGTGGTGGAGACCGCAGCGAGACCGGCCTTCACCAAATCCCGGCGCCGCAGGATCACCGAGGCCCGTCCGGCACGGTCCACCAGGCAGTCCGCGGTGAACTCCCGGCCGAAGGCCCGCTCCTGCACCACCGGCTCCGGAACGAGCTCGCACAGGACGCGAGCGTGCTCCCGGCGGTCGACGAAGTGGACGTTCTGCGCCCCGTGGCCGCGCCGGGGCTTGACGACCAGCCCCGTCCCCTCAGGAACCTGGCTGAGTGCCTCGGGCCGCCAGGTGCGAGGCGTCGCGATGCTGTGCTCGGTCAGCACCTGGTGGAACGCCGCCTTGTCGATGCAGGAACGCACCGACTCGGCATCGGGAAGCCACAGGCGTACGCCGTCGGCGTCCAGCTGGGGCAGCATGGCCACCAGCGGCGGGATGTCGTTCTCGATGCCGGCCACGATGGCGTCCACGGCCAGGTCCCGGCAGACCTTGGCCATGGCGCTGGGGTAGTCGGCATCGGTGGCCAGGGGGATGACCTGGGGCACGACGCCGGGCAGCAGGAACCCCGGGGCGAGCGGGTTCGCGTCCGCGGCGACGACCTGGTGCCCCAGACGGGTGAGGCTGCGGGTCAGCCCGAAGCCTGGGTTCGCGCCTACGCCGGTCACGAGAATCCTGCGCGGGACGGGCCGGTCACTGGGCATGGACTTCCTCCCCAGCGGGCGCGAGCGCGACCGTGGCGCGGGCTGCGCGCGGGTTGCGTACCAGCGGCGCCCAGCGGTCCGGGTTGTGCCGGTACCACTCGACGGTCTCGGCGAGCCCTTCTTCGAAGTCGTGCTCCGGCTGGTAGCCGAGGCCGGCGGCCTTGTCCCAGGTCATGGAGTACCGGATGTCGTTCGACCGCCGGTCGGGCACGTAGACGACCGCGTCCCGGCCGGCGCCGCACAGGCGTAGCAGGTGGTCGGTCAGCTCGTTGTTCGTGCAGTCGGTGCCGCCGCCGAGGTTGTAGACCTCGCCGGGGACACCGCAGCGCAGGACGAGGTCGATGCCGGCGCAGTTGTCCTCGACGTGCAGCCAGTTCCGCACGTGCTGGCCCCGGCCGTGCAGGGTGGCCTGCTGGCCCCGCAGGAGCCGGGTGGCGAACAGGGGAATGATCTTCTCGGGGTGCTGGTAGGGGCCGTAGTTGTTCGAGCTGCGCGTGACGCACACCGGGACGCCGTAGGTGTGGAAGTAGCTGAGCGCCACGAGGTCGCTGGCGGCCTTCGACGCGGCGTAGGGGACCGTCGGGTGCAGCGGGTCGGTCTCGGTGGCGGAGCCCTCCGGGAGCGGTCCGTAGACCTCGTCCGTCGAGACGTGCACGAACTTGCTGATGCCGTGCCGCATCGCCGCGTCCGCGAGGGACTGGGTGCCGAGCACGTTCGTCTTCAGGAAGGCGCCGGCGGCGAAGAACGACCGGTCGACGTGCGACTCGGCGGCGAAGTGGACGACCGCAGTGTGCTCACGCACGAGGGCGTCGACCAGGTCGACGTCGACGATGTTTCCGTGGACGAACGTCAGCTTCGGGCTCAGGAACGCCTCGCCGAGGTTCTCGATGTGCCCCGCGTACGTGAGGGCGTCGAGCACGGTCACCTGGGCGACGTCGTCATCGCGCAGGATGCGCTTGACGAAGTGCGAGCCGATGAACCCGGCTCCACCCGTGACGAGCACTTTGTCCATGGATGCCTCCAAGGAGATGTGAGCAGTAGGTCGGCTGGGTTTGCCGCCCGAGCACGAGAGCGGCCATGGCCACCCCGGCGGTCGTCGTGAACCAGTGACCGAGACCGCCGTCAGCGAAGAGTGCAGCGCCCCGCCAGGGACGGGTCAGGAAGTATCCGGCGCCTCGCCCATCAGCCGGGCGTGCTTGCGATTACAGCTCAACTGTTGGCATCAGACAGCGGGTTGGGTGTAGTCCTGGTGTAGTCCCGCCTGGTTCGGCGCTAGGCTTCCGACCCGGCCGGCTGTTGGGATGGCAAGCGTGGACAAACAGATCCGGCACCCGCTGGTGTATGCCCGGCTCCTGCGCGGCTGGACGCAGCCCGACCTCGCCCGAAGGATCCGGCAGGCCGCTGCGCGGCGAGGGCTGCGGTCGGGCGTGGACCGTCAACGGGTGTGGAAGTGGGAGACCGGCCGAGCCGTGCCGGATGAGGAGTCCCAGCTGCTCCTGGCGGACGTATTCGCCGTGCCGCTTGATGCCGTCCGGGCACTGGGCTGGCCGTACTGGCTTCCCGGCCGGGACGCCGTGCTGGAACTCGGCCCGGACTCCGCTGTTCTTGCTCTTCGAGAGGCATTGAGTCAGTTGATCGACCGTCGTTCCTTCGTCGCCTTCACCCCGGCCGCCCTCACCGGGCTTGCCCTCCAATGGGCCGAGCGTGCCCCGCACTCGCCACTGACCCAACTGCGGGGCGATCACGTGGACGCCGGGATCGTTGAAGGGCTGGAGCGCCACGGAGCCTGGCTGAACAGCTTGCCGACCGAGCAGCGACAGCACCTCGGTCCACTTCTCACCGGGCATCTGGACACCATCACAGGGCTGATCGACCAGGGCCGATATACGGCCGCAGTCGGCAAACGTCTCCACGCCCTGGCCGCGACCACAGCTCAGACCGCCGCGTGGCACCGTTTCGACCACGGCCGGCATGCAGCCGCCTCCCATCTGTGGCACGGCGCCCTGCACAGCGCACACGCCGCAGCGGACCACGACCTCGGTGCCGGAATCCTCTCCGATCTCGCCTACCAGCAGACCTGGCTCCACGACCCGCGCACGGCCGTGCAGATCCTCGAACATGCCATCGCACGCGCACAACACCCGACCGCGCAGTCGCTGCTCCAACTCCGCAAAGCCCGCGCCCACGCCGCCCTGGGCGAAGAACTCGCCTGCACCCGCGCTCTCGGCGCTGCCGAGAAGTTCTTCGACTCCGCCACGGGCACTCCGGCGCCCACATGGTGCTCATGGCACGCGGCGACAGATATCGCGGTCGATACCGGCCGGTGCCTCCTTGACCTCGGGCACCACCGCAGGGCCCGGCAGCTCATCGACGAAGGCACCGGCATGCTGCCCGAGGCCAGGCTCAAGACGCGGGCAGTGTTCCTCACCTACGAGGCCGAGAGCCTCATCGCCTCGGGCTCCATCGACCAAGCCGCCGCCACTGCGCACCAGGCACTCACCATGGCCCGGCGTATCGGCGCACCACGCTGCATCAGCCTGATTCAGGAGCTCATGCCCGCCTTCACCGGGCGTCGGACGGTTGAGGGAGTGCCAGAGCTGTTGGAACTCGTACGGGCGAGCTGATGGGCAGACCACCCTTCTGGACAGGCAGCGGCGAAGGGCCCGGCAAGCTGGCCCGGCGGGGCATCGAGCGTAGTGACCGACCTCGAACCGTACAGGCCGACGTCCATCTTGGCCGTGCTACGTTCCGCATCCCGTGGAACGGCGACGCATCGTGAAGGACAGCCGTGATGAGCTACACGCCCCCGACCTGGCCCGTCTCCGTCAAAGCCGTCGCCCTCGACATCCACCAGCGCGTGCTGCTGTGCAACGAACGGGACGAGTGGGAGCTGCCCGGGGGCCGTCTCGAGCCCAGTGACGACAGCCCGGAGACGACCGTCGAGCGGGAGCTGCTGGAGGAGACCGGCTGGGAGGTCAAAGCCGGCCCGCTCATCGACGGCGGTGTGTGGATCTACGAGCCGATCCCGGGCCGCCGCGTCCTGATCGTGACGTACGGCTGCACGGTGCTCACCCCGCACGAGAAGCCGGTCGTCAGCCACGAGCACAAGCAGGTCGGCCTGTTCGCGGCCGACGATGTGCCGGCACTGAACATGCCCGACGGCTACAAGCGGGCAATCGGCACTTGGTACGGGCAGCGGCACTGCTGACCGGCCGCAGGGAGGGGCGAGGTGACGCTTCCGGAACCTCGCCTGCCACCCGTCACGTGCTGTGGCACTGGGCGACCCCGCACGCCGAGGCGGTCCTCAAATCGATCACGGAAGGGAATGGTAAGTGACACCTAGCAAGCACACGATCGACCTCTCCTCGGCCGCGTGGCGAAAGTCGTCGCACAGCGACGGCGGCAACGGCTGCGTCGAGGTCGCCGACGGATACACGGGCTTCATGCCCGTCCGCGACAGCAAAACTCCCTCCGGCCCGGCAATCATCTTCCCGGCCAACTCCTGGTCCACCTTCATCAGCAACATCGTGAACGAATAGCCACACCCCGCGCGCATGAACACGCGGCTCACCCCAGGAGCAATGGCCCTGTTGGCGAACCCTGAGCTGACACGTCCGTGACATTTTAGCGGGCGTACTTCGGTAAGCCGCCGGTCGATCAGGCGAAGGAATTCTTGTGAGTGGTCGAGGCGCACCCGGCGACAGAGCTGCCGGGTGGACCTTCTGCGCGGTCAGGCTTGGCGCTGTCAGCTAGCCCGTCAAATCGATGGTGTACGCGGCGGAGTAGGAGGACAGGAAGGACCAGTTTGGGTTTCCTGGGCCGCACTTGACCGCAGTGTCAGCTGTGTTGGAGACGTTGGTGCCGGTGTTGAACGCCGTGGTCGCGGCGTTCGGCGCCACGCTCGTGAGGACGGCGCCGGTAGAGGGGTACTGGTACACGCACTGGTGCAGGTTCAGGTAGCCGTTCGCGCGATAGGCCGCTTGGCGAGCGGATGCGGCTGCCGGGGCGGGCGCCGTCATGCATACGAATGCGCACGCACCCGCGATAGCGAGAACGATGGACTTCCACGCCCATCTGATCCTGGATTGATCCACTTGGCCCCTCCTCCTCTCCTTCACTGCTCCGGCGGCACCGGGCAGGGTCAGGAGACGACTTCAGTGGAGCACGTGTCGCAACGGCCGTAACGGCCCACGAGCGTAAACCATCCCATGTGGTGCACATGTAGATAGATGTGCAGACAGTAATGCATGGAGCGGACCAGCCCGCTTTGGCGACCGGGACGCAGGCATCACTCAGTCCCGCTCTCGCTATTGCCAGGGCGCCACGCATTTACCAACAGCGCCAGGAGCGTTGTGGTGAGTCGCCCCCCTTTTGCCTATGAAATCCGTCGGCCGGTGGGCCGGGCAGGAGCTGCTCCGCGGAGGGGCGGGGCGGCGGGGTGGACCGTGCGCGCGGTGTGCCTTAGCCCCGCAACCGGCGCTGTGGCGTCCGGAATGGCGCGGGGGCCGGAAAACGCGCTCGGCCCCGCCCCTTGGCGGGGGGCGGGGCCGAGAAGGCTGGCTTCAGGCGGCAGATGGGGCCGCTGTCTCGGCGGTGGGCACGGCGACCGGCTGGTTGGTCTGCTGCTGGCCGACCGGGGTGAGGATCTCCCCGTGGTCTGGAGTGACGAGGGCAGCGACGCTGTCACGCCAGTTCGGAACGCGGCAACGGTTGCGGCCGAGGATCAGGAAGCCAGGGGGCCCGGTCGCCTCGGGCATAGGTGAAGGTGTCGCTGCGGGTGCCGTTGGTGAACGTCAGGGTGTGGGTGAGACGGACCTGGGAGCCCGGCTTCAAGCGCTGGCGTAGGAAGTCGCGTTGGGCGTGGTGGGCACGGCATTGCGCGCGCCAGGCGAGTGCGTACTCGTTCGTCGTCGGGGTGAGCGCGTTGAGCACCGCCTTGGGTGCCTTGTGGTCGCCAGGTCCACAGTTCTCGCCCAGGTCCTTGTAGCTGAAGTTGCAGTCCGGGTCATTGGTCCATCGGGTCAGGGCGATGAAAGCGGTGACTTCGCTGGTGGTCTGGTCGCGGACGGCGGCGTAGAAGACGCCTTCGACGGTTCCGTGCGCGATGATCTTGTAGCTGTCGTCGAGCTTCTTCGCGAAGTGCACCTCGTTAGTCTCGGCGTTCTTGTCGCGTTGGTACGACGTCCATCCCATGGCGGGGCCTCTCGGGTCGGGCGCCGGTTCTGTGGACCGGCCGCGGGCACAGCGTGGGAAGGTGGCGGGCAAGGGGCGCAAGAGCGCGCTGGGGCTGTCTGGCCGGGCACGGGAAGCGGATTCGCGATGACCGCAACGGATCGCGCTCACCGCAATTCAATGGAGGTGGGTGTGACCGCTGGGGCGCTGCGCGCGGGGCTCGGGGATGCGGTACACGCGTTGTCCCTGGATGGATCCCAGGGCGGCGTTGACGACGGTGGGTGGGATCCAGGCGTTGCGGTAAGTGCCGTCCCAGTCGGTGCGGGGCCCGATGCGGGAGCGGCGCCAGTGCCCGCGCCGTAGGTGAGGCGAGAGGCGGCGGCCTGTCTCGGTGCCGACGCCGTCCTCCCGTGGAGCATCGTCGCTGCGGGAGGCGCGTGTGAGGGAAAGGACCCGTACGCCCCCGAGGACCCCTTGGCGTTCTTGCCGGGCGGTGGTTGCGGTCGGGCGCCGGGTGGGGAGTTCGGTGGGCTCGGGGGTGTTCCATGAGGCCCAGGCCAGGGCGGCCGCCAGGTTGGTGGCGGTGTCCGCCAGGGTGGACAGGGAGCGCCATCCGGGCAGGGCGGCGCGGGTGAGGGTGGTGCGGCTGGTGCCCGGGATCCGCAGCAGCCAGATCATCTCGTCGGCGAGCTGCCCGTCTTCGTCGGCGAGCAGCACCAGGCCGTCGATGAACGCGCCGCGGGCGTAGACGGCGTTCACGACCGGTACCGGGGGCGGCGGCGAGGCCAGGTTGACGGCGAGGCCCTGGCCGCGCGTCTCGGCGGCCGCCACCGCCTCGTCGACGGGCCGTCCGCTGGGAGCCGTCTCGAGGAGGTGGGCGAGGCGGGGGTGCCACAATCCGCTGCGCGGCTTCAGATGCAGCGGGGCGCCGAGGGCGAGCAGGCAGGAGCGGAAGGGCAGGCGGATGTCGTCCAGGGCCTCGCCCTGGGGCGGGGTGCTGTCGGCGACGCCGGCACAGGTGGCGGTGGGGATGTAGAAGGGCACGGTGTCGGCGAGGGCATGGCCGATGCTGGCGCAGGCGGCGCCCAGGCCCGTGCTGGCGTACGCGCGGCTGTCCAAGGCGATGCCCTCGCCGCGCAGTCCTTTGGCGGAGTCGGCCAGCGCCCTCTGGCCGAGCACCGCGCCCAAGGTGAGGGCACGCAGGGCGATGGCGTCGCCTGGTGCTGCCGGTTCGGTGCGCTGCTGGGGGTCGCCCCACCGCCCGCCGACCGTGAGGATGCGCATGTCCTGCTCGAAGACGGGGCGCATTGCGGCGTCCAGGCGGTCGTCGGCCACACCGGGGTCCGCGAAGTCGCTGTCGATGCGGGTAGCGATGCCGGCGGTCAGGGCGATCTGGCTGCCGAAGGTTTCCGGGAGGCCGAAGGGGGTGCACGCGGGCGGGGCCGGCTTTCCCACGATGAGTGCGCCCTCGTCGGTGGCGCTGGACAGGTCAGCGTCCAACAGATCGGACAGCTGGCGCCAGATCACCGGGCCATGGATCTGCTCGGCCCGTGCCGTGTACTCGGGGGTGGGGGTGCCGACCGCCAGACGCCGCAGGGTGGCGGCATCGTAGGTCTTGAGGGCCTTGGCCATGCCATCCGGTGACCCATAGAACTCCAACAGGCGTTCGCCGGCGCCGCGTTCGTCCGCTCGGTCCTCGGCGCGGTTGAACTCCATCCAGACGCCCATGATGTGGCTGAGCTCCGGAGTGTCGCGCGGGCCGAGGACCGGCAGCGCGTCACCGTGCCAGGTGATCGGCTGGCCGTCGTGGACGAGCTGAAGGTGGTCGCGCACGCTGACCAGGCCGTCGAGCCGGGCTGCCACCCAGTCGATGCGCCACCGTACCGGCTCCGTCTCCTCCTTCTCGGCGTGCGGCGTGCCGTCGAGCGGGGTCACCGGGCAGTGTGGTGCCTGTAGAAGTCCGATGGCCTGCTCGCGCACCTGCTCCCACGGCAGCTTGAGCTCGGCGGCAAGCTCCTCCCAGGTCACGGTGATCACTGCGGCCCCCAGTTCGTAGGAGCGTTCCAGCAAGCAGCCGTGAACCGCCGTACCCTGAACCGCTCCCAGCAGCTCGGCCGGCGGCGCAGGAACGGCCGGCGGCATCGGGTTCAACTTCCACTGCCCGTCGGGGCTGACCTCGATGAGACCGGCCGTGACCAGCGTGCCCAGCAGACGGCGGAGTGTTGTCGGTTCACTGGATTCGAGGACCGTGGGAAACCAGGCGCGGCGCAGCTCGGTGTCCGGCGGCGGCGTCAGTGCCGCTGTCTCCTCCATGACCCACGCCGAGGCGTCCCAGCCGCCGTAGCGCGAGACGAACTGGACGATGGCACCGACCGAGTTCCCCAGCACCCGTGGGTCGCCTCGCATCCCCTCGCGCTCGAGCTCGGCAATGCAGGCGAGCAACCAGGATGCGGCGCGCGGCAGGACCGCGCTCCATCCCTGGAGGACGAAGGCCTTCGCCCAGATGTGGTGATCCTCGACGAACAGGCCCTCCACCAGGCGCGGTTCGCCCATGGCCTCCGCTGGTCCGTGCTCCGCCGACTCATCATGGCCCCATTGCAGCGCCGCACCAGAGTCGGGTTCGGGGGCGGGCCAGTCGGCGATCAGCGCGCCGCGCGCGGCGTCGAGTCCTGATGCCGAAGAGAGGGCCAAAACGCCGCGGGCGGCCTCGCGACTGCGGATCGCGTCCACGTTGCCCGCATCGGTGACCAGCAGCAGCGCACCCTCGGCCATGCAGTCGAGTAGATCCTCATCCCGCCAGGGGTCGAAGGCGACCGACACGAGTTCCCGGCCGCTCGGCAGGGACAAAACCGCGACGAGATACCCGCCCTCGTCGGAGCCGCGGAAGTCCCAGCGCACCTGGGCATCGGTCGGCCCTGCCTCGGCCGGCAGCCACTCGCCGCGGTCCTCCGACGGATCCACCACCATCACAGCCATGGGGTGCGGATCGCCCTTGAGCTGCATCACCTTCACTTCACGGAGCGCCGCCACATCAGCGCTCGGAGACCACGCGGGGTACCCGCGGGAGAAAAGTACCGACGAGTCCGTGCCCGCGGCCGGACAGCCCTTGCCCACTTGCTTCTTGCGGTCCCGCTTCCCGCGGCTCGCCTTGCCCATGCCGCCCGAGCATAGAGGGCGCCACACCCCACCACGCCCGGTCTTGACAGACCTGCCGGTGCGCTGGGTCCCGCCACCGGTCGGAGGGCCTGAGGGCCTCGATTCAGCCGCGGTCCGCGAACCAGCCCCGGCCCGGGGGGGACCGTGCGCCCACGCGCTTCCGGGCAGCCGCTACCAGACGAAGCCCCGTTCGAGTGGATTACCGCACTGACGTCTCCTATGAGCGCGGCGTGGTGGCAGCATGCGGAGCACAGTTGGTGCCGCTCGGACGCGGACACCTGGAAGCGCACGATTCACGGTCGGTCTTGGGAGATCTCGGTTGAGGACGCAGGAGAAACGCGAGATGGCCGCCGTGGACACGATTGCCTCGGTGGCGACGCCCGTCACGGCGGTCGACGGGCAGCGACGAGGCTGGTGGTCGCAAAGCGAGCCGCATGCAGTTCTCTACGTGTCTGCGTGAGCTGGGCCGACACCGTCGGATACTGAGGGGATGCGCTACGCCACCGCCGTCCGCCGCCTTCGGACCGTCGCGGACTCGTGCACCCGTGCACTGGTTTTGCCCACCGAGCCGCCGCTCGTCGCCGTGTATGTGTTCGGCCCGGTGCTCGACGATCCCGGGAACGACGTGGAGGTCGTCCAGGTCGCCTTCGCCCTCGATATGCCCGCGGCTCAACTTCCGTGGGGCGTGGAACCGCCGGCCTGCGCCGCGCTGGCCGAACGACTAGGCGTGACCAAGGCCCCCGTCCACCGCGTATGGCGGTCCGCCGACCGTCACATCGCCAACCACGTGATCCGCAGACCTCTGCGCATCTGGAGCGTAGCCGGGAGCGACGAAACCGCCCTGGACGCCCTAGCCCACCAGCAGGCCGAGCCGCTGCGTGCGGACGATCCGGACCCAGCTCAGGCCCACGCACAGCGCGCGAGCGAACGGGGCGAGTCCCTCGCTCACCTCCGGGAGATCCGGGACCGCTACCAGGATCCCGACTGGCAACGCCGCCACCGCAGCGCGGGCCAGCCTCCCGAGATCTATCTGTGGTCCGCGCTGGACGGGTTCTTGGAGCTGGAGGACGCCACCACGCCGCGGACGACCGGAATTAAGACCGGGTGATCAGCAGACCGTGTCGGAGGTGGCGGGGCACGGGCATGGCATCGGCGGTCGCACGCGCCGCCCAAGCTGGTCACAGAGGGACGAGTTCCTGCGCGCCGGTGTCGTCCCATTCCACTCGGCGGTCGGCATTGTCCGCCCACGCCCGCCACCCGTGGATCGTCGGATCGAACGTCCCGCACAAGACCACGGTACGCACCGTCAGCGGTCGGCTCTGCTCGTCCCAGTCGCCCACGTCCACCACAGGGTGCCCGTCCAGAAGCGCGTATCCCTGGTGCGCCACCTGCCGCGCCCAGGTGCTCGCCACCCGCATGATGAAGACGGGCGGCTCATCACGTTCGACTTTCCACGTGAAGATCGTTCGGGGTCTGTGGCGGCAGGCCGGGTCTGCACGACGGCGGTCGGGACCTGGGGGAGCGCGCTCAGGTTCGTACGCCGGATGCCGGCGGCTGCTCGCCGGTCGACCCCTGCCACGTTCGCAGTGGCGCGCCGCTTCGGGGTGAGGTTCTGTTCGAGCGGGACGTCCCGATGCCCGGCATCCGCCGGATCGCAGCCGCACCTGCTGCTGACACTCCTGGCGGGCGCGATCCGCAGCGGCGGGCCGTGCCCCCCACGCTCCCCGGCTGGTCTCGCAGGTGAGGCTGCGTCCGGCTGGGGCTGAGTCCCGAGGGCTCCGCTGCACCAGACGTGCCTCCTCGGATGGCGGGGCCGCGGCTGCGCCGTTCAGGACGCGGCCCTGGGGGTAGTGCCTCCCGGGTTCTGGCCGGGGGTGGGCGGCTGCTGGTGCTGCGGGCGTTGCGGGGCGGACTGCTCGCGGGATGCCGGAGGAACAGCGCTGGCCGTGCGGAACACGGTTCTCATCTTGGCGGACAGCTGACCGATCGCGTCGACGACCTCCGCGACACGCTCAGGGTCCAGTGCGGTGAAGGCGGACGAGGCCAGGGCCGGATCGAGGGTGGCCAGCGTCTCGTTCAGTTCCCGCAGGGTGCGCGCCCCGGGGGCTCCCGCCTCGACGGTCCTGGTCCGGTCTGGCATGGCCGCGTCTTCTGGTCCGATCCACTCCTGCACCGCCCGGGCACGGGCGGCCGCGGTGGCGGCGGTGGCGAGGTGGCCTTGCTGGGCGAGGTCGACCAGACGGGCCTGGTCGGCTTCGGCGTCGGGATGACTGCGGCGAGGAATCACGGCGGCGAGGACGGCCAGGAGCGGCTGTGCGCGGATGACACTGGCGTAGATCTGCGCGGCGTGCTGCGCGGTGGCCTCCATCCAGTCGTAGTCGTCGGTGCCGGTGGCTCGGGCGGTGAGCAGTTCAAGGACGTCCTTCGTGCGTTCGGCTGCCTCGGGGAGCTCGGGGCCGCAGGCGGCGAGCCGGTTCCAGTCGGCGCTGAGGACCTCGTCGGGAGCGTTGTCGTACGGGATGAGCAGGTCGGCCCGGTTGTAGGCGGCGCTGGCGCTGTGGGCCTGGTGGCGGATCTCCTCGGCCGCGCGCTTGGAGATCCCGGTGCGTTTGCTCACTTCGGCGAGCACGTCCTGGTCGGGCAGGACGCCGGTGTCGGAGGTGATTAGGATGCCCCAGGCCCGGCCGGCCTGTTGCGCGCTGTCCAGGGACAGCGGCTGGTGGTTGCTCGGCATCTGCCGGATGAGCCACTCAGCCTGGGCATCGACGAGGGCTTGGGCCTGCTCGGAGACGCCCCCGTTTAGGAGCCCGTTGACCTGGACGTCGAAGAGGGCCGATTCGAGGAGTCGCCCCGGGGCGATTGCACCCCCGGGGTGCTCGATGCTCTGGCGGGTTCGGGAGTGATCCTTGGTGAACCACTCGATGGCGCTGTGGACGGTGTCCCCCGGGGGGCGGGCGGCGTCACCGCCCGCCCCCCGGGCATCGGGTTCGTCAGCAGCCACGGGTCGCTCCGTTGGGTGCGGCGGTCGGGGTCACGCGACGTTCGCCTGCTGGGTGTTGTAGGGGGTGGGATCCGGTACGGACTGTTCGTGGTAGCGCAGTGCCTCGCGGGTTGCCTGCTGGAACTGCTCGCGGCTGTGGTCGATGAGAGCGCTCGGGTCGAGTGTCTCCCGCGCGGCCGCCTCGACCGCGGTGCTGGCGTCGCGTGCGGTACGGCGGACCGTCATGGTGACGAGGTGGCCGGCCCCCTGGTCGGCCGGAGCGACCTTCACTGTGCGCGCCGCCAGCCCGATGTTGTCGAGCTCCTGGAAGTCCAGCGGCGGGGCCCCGTCATATCGGGCCAGTTGCTGGGCCTGGTTGTTCAGCAGCCAACGGTCCTGGGCGGCATCCGGAGGCAGTGACTGGATGGCCTTGAAGAGGTAGCGGTGTTCGGGTTGGGTGAAGTCCTGTTCGGCGAGGGAGCGGGTGGGGCCGCCCTGGTGCAGCTGGCTTGGATCCTGCATGAGCGAGATCAGGATTCGGCGTTCGGTGGGCAGAGAGGTGTAGCTCGGTTGCCCCTCGCTCTGCTCGGGTGCAGGCTTTGCGGTCTGGTCCGGTGTGCTGTAGCCGGCGAGGGTGCGGGGTGCGTTGTCGAGACGCTCGGCGAGTTGGTCCAGGGCGTACTCGGTCGTGCTGAGCTCGAGACCGATCTGGCCCAGGGAGGCGTTGGAGAGTCCGTAGTCACGGACGCGGCCTGCCAGATTCTCGACGGCGGCGGGAATGCTCGGCTCGAGGATGAAGGTGACCGCGTACCGAGCGGCGTGGTCGGGGTTCGGGCGGAAGTCCGGAGCGTTGGGATCTGGGCGGAAGTCCGGGGAGCTCGCGTAGGCCAGCCAGGCGCCGATGGTCTCGTTGACGTTGGCGTCCAGGCGGGCCTGGGCCGCAGGGTCGCCGGTGGATCGATGGTGGTCGTTGTAGGTCAGACGTGTGGTGATGTGCTGGATCATCGCCGCGGCACGCTGTTGCGGTGTGAGGTTGGGGTCGGTGGCCGCCGGCAGCGCGATGGCGGGGTCCGGGCCCGTGATCAGGGCGTCCCAGATCTCGGCGGTCGCGGGGTCGCCGAAGTCCTGGGGCTGGAGCCAGTAGGGCGAGGCGTCGGGGCTCTGTGGGGAGTACCGGAATTGCTGGGCTCGTGTCGGGTCGTTGAGGATCGCCCCGATGACCGTCAGTTCTCGAGAGCGTGCGTCATTGTCGTAGCCCCGTGGGCGGGTCAGTTCGAATGGGACGTTCTCGGTGGTGGAGGGGTGCTGGGCTGCGCGGGCGATGACGTAGGCGTCGTGGCGGGCGTGCGCGGGGTTTGCTGGCCAGGTGGGCTGTGCCAGCTGGCGGAAGGTGCTGTGGAGGCCTGCCCAGAACTCTGAGTGGGTGTAGTACGCCTGGTTGACGGCCCACTGTGCGTTGGGGTCGCCCGCCGCTGCGCGCTGCTGGTAGAGGGTCATCATCCTGGCGGCGAGGACGTCGGCAGCGGCCTGCGCCCGATCGGCGCCCGGGTAGGCGTGCAGCCGCTGCTCGATGTCATCGAGTCCGTCGGGCACCAGTGCCTCGTAGGCGTCGCCGATCCAGGTCGTCTGGAAGTGGTCGGGCCTGAGCCAGTACTGGGGCCCGCCGCCGCGGTTCCAATCGACGAGTTGGTACGCCGCGGAGCCATCGCGCAGCAGGCTGCTGAGGACGTTGAGCTCGTGCTGCGGCGCCCCGTACGTTGCGTTGTTCACGCTGCTCCCGCTTCGGGCTGGGCGGGCAGCTTCTCGCCGAGTTCGGCGTCCGCTCCGGGAGGTGCGCCGGCGGCCGCGGTCGCGGCCCGGTAGCGGGCGGCATGGAGGTCGAGTTGAGCGGATGCGGCTTCGTCGAGCGCCACCCAGCCCTCTTCGTTGCGCCGCCACCACCGGTTCATGTAACGCACGGGGCTGCCCTCGAATCGGCCGAACAGAGCAGCCTTCTCGTCCGCGATGAGTTGGTCCATGGCGGCGGGCGGCATCGGTGCGTTCAAGACCCTCTGCTGTGCCGAGTCCTTGAGGAGCTCCATGCGTTCGGCCCAGGTGACCGTGGGGTTTCCGGGCTCGGCCATGGTCGGCTCCATTCGAATGAGGAGGGTGGACTCCAGACAGGCTGCGTCGTGATTCACCGGCCAACCAGCCGAACCTGGAGTGCGGTCCAAGGGGTGAGTGCGATGAGCGCGGATTCTTCTTGGTGCGTCCCACCCGGCGGGAATCAGGCACGCGAGTGGCCTTCGGCAGGACGTCGGTGGGACCTCATCGCGAGGCGGTTTGAGTCGCTGTGACTGATCACTCCACTTGGCGGATAGAGCGATTGAGTTGGCGGAACCCTTGGTACTTGCCTGCGCCGCACGTAGCCTCCGAGGGAGCGTGCACAGGCGCGGCGGAGTATTCCGGGAGCGGTCTTATGGTGATCACGTGGCGTCGGATCGACGAGCAGGACTTCCCGCTGCTGCGGACGTGGCTGCAGCAGCCCCACGTGAAGCGTTGGTGGAATCACGAGACAACGGCGGAGGCGGTGGCGCGCGACTTTGGCCCCGCTGCCCGGGGCGAGGAGCCCTCGGAGGATCTCCTCGCATTCCTCGAAGGCGTTCCGGTCGGTCTGGTGCAGCGTTCACGCCTGCGGGACTACCCCGAGTACCTGGCCGAGCTGGCGTCTATCGTCCCTGTACCTGACGACGCGATGACCATCGACTACCTGATCGGCGATCCCCGCCGGACCGGCCAGGGCATCGGGACGGCGATGGTCCACTCCGCCATCGTGCGAACCTGGGCCGAACACTCAGCCACTCCGTGCATTCTTGTCCCAGTTGTGGCAGCCAACCGCGCTTCATGGCGGGCGCTTGAGCGGGCTGGACTGCACCGGGTCGGGGTCGGAAATCTGGAGCCGGACAACCCAGTCGATGACCACACCCACTACCTCTACCGCATCGACCGACCGCGGCCCGGCGACTGACAGTTTCCCGCCTGCCGGCCAACCAGAACGCTCAGCCCGGCAAATCAAGTGCACACCCGCCAAGTGGAACGCTCAGTCACAGTCGCCGGCTTGACCGTCGGCGCGGAGTGTGTGCTTAACTGGATCTCGAGACCAGCCATCTCCAGAGCCCATCCGACGAGTTGGGCATATGTAGTTCTGTGCCTTCACGGGTGCAGTTGTGGCTGGTCTCTCTTTTTGTTCCGGCGCCTGCCCGCACCGGCAGGGCCGAGGATGCCGGCGGTCGTCTCAGGACCGCTCGGCATGCCGAGCTTCCCGGCGCTGACCAGCAGCGTTGAACTGGTAACGTGCAACAACCCGCTGCGCCGTCCCCTCCCACGCGGCACAGGGCCGCGCCGGCCTGTGCGAGACCGGTCCTGGACCAGTTGTCGTGGGCGGCGGTGAGCTCCACGGCCACCCCGTTGCGGCGCAAGTACTGGCCCATGGTCTGGTCGGTGCTCCACTGGGTGAGCGCGGCGCCGTCCCAGCCGTAGGCGCGGCAGTCGCCGATCCAGTGGATCGTGGTGGGCTGGCCGGGCTCCATGCGGGCGAGACGGCGGAGGCGTGCGGCGGCGTGTCGTAGGCGTGGGCCATCTACCCGGCGGTGGTCAGGGCGGCCAGTCCGCCCATGGTCATGCCGATGTGGTGATCACCGGGAGGCACCGCGTGGGCGTAGCGGACGACTGCCGCGTCGTGGCCCGCGCCGTCGACGACGGTGGCACACACCCGCTGCCCGCGCCGCTGGAGGTCGTATCCGTCGGCACACGGGGGCTCGGTGCCCGATCGCTGCGCCGTCCCCGCCTGATCGCCTGCATGCCCGCCTCGTGGTGAGTACGGGTTTCGGCCATCGCCTTCTCCTTCGTGTCAGTCGCCGGCCTCGTCGGTCCGCCCTGCACTCCAGCTGGAGAAGAGGCGCGTCAAGGAGTGCACCAAGGTGCGAAAGTGAGGCTGCTGGGGCGGGAGTGGCCCTCCGAGAGACCGCGTCACCACGTGATGGCTCGTCGGCTCCAGCAGCCGCATCTGGTCAATCCCGGCATTCCCGCGCGTAGGTGAACGGTGCTGCGTAGTCTGGGGTTGCCGTCCCGGTGGTCCCCCTGTGCCACCGGGACGCTGCTGCGTCAGTGATCCCGGATCTGGTGGATGCCGTCCACCGGGTCCGAAGCGGCGCGGATCTGTTCGCGCCACCCGGCGGGCCATTGGGTGGCGGCGTCCCAGCGCAGCCCGCCGAGGTAGAGGTGGGTGAGGTCGGCGGTGCGCAGGTCTGCTCCGCTCACGTCGTTGCACACACGGTCGAACGTCTCGTCCGCCTCCGCGAGATCGGCGACCAGGCGCCTGAGCGTCCTGCGGATGATGCGCGGTGTGGCGGTGGCGAGTTGCTCGGCGTCGTGGCGAGCCTGGCGCAGGGCGCGGTTGAGCTGTTCTGGGCCCGGGCCGGCATCGCGGACTTGGGGCGGGAGGGTGATGTCGAGTGTGTCCGGCAGGGTGGCGAGGGACCGGTCCGGGTGGTCGAGAGCGTCCCGGGCCGCCCGTCGGGCTTCGGTGATCTGCTGGGCGGGCCACAGCAGGTGCCCGCGGGTCTGCAGGCGCGTTACAGCGTTCCAGGAGGCGATGGTCCGGGCGGCGGCCGCGACGGGGCGGCGGCGCCATGGGAGGTGCCGGGACACGTACGTTGGCCAGGACGCCGTGTTCACCGTTCCTCCTTGTCCGCCGGGTCCTCGGAGCACTGTATGCCCGCACGCGGCCGGGCACGGCCGCGATCGCGGTGCCGGGCATGAGGGAGGGACGAAACGACGGAGCCCCGCCGTAGGGCGGGGCTCCGTCGGGCTCCAAGTACGGGCAACAGCTGTGGGGCAGGCGTTCGGCCTGCCTGCGGACGGGAGGCTGGCGTCAGCGGCGCGACCACCTGAACCAGCGCCCGGTCATCCACCGCTCGGTGACCGAAAGCAGGCCGAGGAACAGCACGAGCAGGCCAACGGACTGTGCCAGCTCGACGCTCGGGCCGTCGTAGGCGACATACATGCCGGTGACCAGCACCATGACAACGAAGCCGAGCGCGAAGACGCCCTGGAAGAACACCATCAGGCCTCGCATGGTCCTGCCTCCTCTGTCGTTGAGCCTCTTGCGCGTCTAGGGGTTGTTGTGCTCGCGACAGACGACTGTAGCAGTTGGTCGATGCTGTTCGGTTGCCAAGGCCCGACTGCGCGTGTGCTGCACCTAGTTGCTCGGTTGCCGGAGCCGCTCGGCGATCTGTGCGCGCATGGTCGCGGTGCGCTCGGGAGCCGCCACCTCCAAGAGCATGTTGACCAGGTCGGAGGCCAGGGGTCCTGCCTCGTGCAGGGGTAGTTGCATCCACGCCTGGGCGGCGTTCTGCGCCGCCACCTGGGTGCGGCGCTTGCCCGGCCCGAGCCGGTCGAACCAGGCGAGGGCGAGCCAGGTCCACGAGGCGGTGGCGAAGGCATACTCGCCGCTCAGGTAGGCCAGGTCCGCGCGGAACTGCGCCGCCTCGAGAGTCGCCGCCGCCGTGTCGCCCTGCTCAGCGGTGAGCTGCTGCAGGATGGCGTCAGCGGCCGGTATGGCGGTGTCGAAGTCGTGGGCGCGGCCGGCGGCCTGGGCGGCGGCGAGCCGGTCGAAGAGACTGCTCGGCTGCTGCTGCTCGGCCGCCACCGGTTGGGGACCTGCAGCAACAGCCGGGGTCACCGGGGCCTGGGTAGTGCCGTCGGGCATGACCTGCATGTCGAACCGGGAGTTGGTGCGGTCGTCCTGGACCTGGACGAGGACCGGCAGGCCGCTGCCGGCTGCTTCGATGTGGAGGACCTTGATGACGACCTGCGAAGGGTCCACCCCGTCGGGTACGGCCTGAGGTTCGCCGTCGATGCGGAGCTGGCCGCTGCGGCTGATGTGGACCTGGTAGCGGGTGCTGGTGTTCATGGTGTGCGGCCCGCGGCGTGGTGCTGCGGGCCCCCTCCTTCACAGATCAGAGCGAGAGTCCGCGGCTGCGGAGATAGGCGCTGGGGTCGATGTCGGATCCGTAGGCAGGTCCGGTGCGGGCTTCGAAGTGCAGGTGCGGGCCGGGTACGTTGCCGGGGGCGCCGGAGGGACCGATCTGCTGACGGGCCTTGACGGTTTACCCCTTGCTGACGGTGATCTTCGCGAGGTGCGCGCATTGCGTGTACTTGCCGTCGCTCATCTTGATGACGACGTTGTTGCCGTACGCGCCGCCCCATCCGGCTTCGACGACGATGCCGGTGCCGGCGGCCTGGACGCCGGTGGCGACGGGGAAGTCGATGCCGGTGTGGCTGCCGGAGGACCACATGCCGCCGCGGGCCTTGTAGGGGGTGGTGACGTGAGAGTTCTCCACGGGCAGCGCCCACGTCCCCTTGCCCTTGGTGTTGGTGGAGTTGGCGGCGTTCTCGGCGGCGTCGCGCCCCGAGGTGGTCGTGAGCACGGCCTTCTTGGCCCCAGCTCTTGACCACGAGCTCACCGGCGGCTTTCTCCCACTTGGCGCACGCGTCGGGGAACCCGCTGCGCCGGACGTTCTGGGCGGCATGGGTGAGCGGCTTGACCTGCCACTTGTCGACCTTGGCGGGGTGCGAGAAGAAGGAGTTGCTGGCATAGATCGGTCGGTGACCTGCATGACGGTGCCCCGGCCCTGTGAGGGGTGCTGCTGGCAGAGGCCCTGGGAGTCGCGGTCTCTGTGCCCGATGTTCCTGAGCACCGGCTTCTGGATCGTGGTGGCCACGCCGATCACCGGGGCGCGGGGCGGCAGGCCGCGGCTGCGAGTGACGTCGGTGATTACGCTGGCGTTGCGTTGCTGTTCCTCCATCCAGTCGACGCTCTGCTGTTCGCGCTGCAGGTTCAGGGACACCGTGACCTGCGCCCCGGGCTCGGCGGCCGGAATCTCCTGCTGTTTGCTGGTCGCCTTCATCGCCGCGGGTGTGCAGGAGTCCTCCCGCTTCGCTCCGTCGTCCGTGTCGCCGGCGCCCAACATCAGCGGGGCAGAGCGTTCCAGCGCACATCGCCGCTAACCGGCCCCCGGCGATGCTGATGGCTTTGCTCATATCTCGATCCCCAGTCGTCGGTGCGCATCCCGCCACGAGGGACGGAAACCGCAGTTCCCGTGCCATGGGGTGAGCCCGATTGACCGGGGATCCCAGGGCTGCGAATGCGCCTCTACATAGCCCGCACAATGCGAGGCTAGCGTCTGCGCCGAGTGAGAAGCAGCAGGGAAACGACAACTCGCGGTGAATATTAAGGCATTGAATTACGGATGCGTCAATGCATCCCCCGGTGAGGCATTTTGACGCCTCTCTATATTCGGCTGCGATGTTCGGCGCGATGCGCGAAATCCCTCGCTATCGACGAACCAGCTATCCAGGTCCTACACGCGGACTGGGGCAGGCTTTCGCAGCCTGGGAGGGACTCGTGCAGGTAACACAGCAGGTGATGCAGCTCGCCGCAGACGGCGACATAGGCAGCCTCACGGACGGCATTAAGCCCGACTGGGCGGTATTCGGCGCGATCGGCACCAAGGCGAAGATCATCGTCGGCGTGGTGATGGCCGGTGCTGTTCTCTTCCTGCTCGGAAGCGCCATTGTCGGCGCGGTTCATATCCGAGTCGGAAATCAGCAGCACAACACAATGGAGACGAAGAAGGGGCAGACGATGGTCGCCAGCTCCCTTCTCGGTCTGTTCGCAGTCGCCTCCATGTCAACTCTCTTCGGCATCGTCTATGGGTTTGGAATCTAATGGCCGGCAACCAGAAGCAGACCGGAACCCGGACCCTGACGGCGAAGGCGCCGGAGTCCCCCGGGGCAGCGTCCCCGTGGCGCCGGGTGAAGATCGGTGCGATCATCTTCGGCGTCGTGCTGGCGCTCGGGATGGCGCTGACCCTGTTCGGCGGGGGCAGGAGCGACAAGGGAAGCGCCGAGACGCCCGCCGACTCCACTCCCACCCCCCAGGCCGGTGGCAGCGGACCCGGCGCCAAGGCGAAGTCCGTCAAGGACGGCGTCCCTGTGGGCTATCCGCGCACCAAGGACGGAGCCGCGGCCGCCGCGGTCAACTACCAGATGGCCCGATCCGCGCCGGGCTACTTCACCGACCAGGGGCTGCGCCACCAGGTCCTCAAGACGGTAATGACGTCCTCCGCTCTGGCCAATCAGCAGGCGCAGGACGACCAATTGACCAAGGGCCTCATGGCTTCGCTCGGAGTGACCGAGCAGACCGCGCCGGACTTGGTAATGCGTGCTGCCCCGCTCGGCACCAGCATCCGCTCGTACTCCGAGGACACGGCGACGGTCAAGGTGTGGATGAGCGAGGTCGTCGGGGTGCCCACCGAGAAGTCGAAGATGCCGGTCTCCGGTTCCTGGTCGACCTACACGCTGATCCTGCAGTGGCAGGACGGTGACTGGAAGGTCGCCACGATCGCCCTTTCGGACGGCCCCACCCCGCTGGTCTCACCGGGTCAGCCCGCGTCCTCCCCCGAGGACATGCGCCTGGCCAACAAGGAATTCGGGGCGCCCCGCTATGCAGGCTGACTTCGTGCGGCGGCGCATGGCGCAGGGGCTCGTTGCCGCCATGTTCGCGGCCTCCCTCGTGGTTGCCGGCCCGGCTGCCCCCAAGGCCCATGCCGATATCATTCCCAGCTGGGCGAACCCGTGTAACTTGCCCGGGGGAAAGACCGTGTGCAAAAAGGCATCGGACGGCGCCAAGTCGCTCTATCACAAGTCCGGAGCCGACTCCCTTGTCGATGGTGTGAGCGACGTCGTCAATTTCGCCTCGGACCCGCTCGGATACCTGGAGCAGAAGCTGCGCGCCGGGACCAAGGGAATGTTCTCTGCCTTTGGTGAGGAGCTCACCGGCAAGAAGGTCGGGGAGCCCGAGAAGGGCAAGAAGAAGAGCAAGGGGGACTAGTCATGATGGAAATCGACTGGGGAAACCCCGGCTTCATTCGCCTGTACGGTCTCGTCTTCGCTCTCGCCGCCGTCTTCACCATGGTCCAGTGGCTGATATCGGTGGTGAAGCGGGTCGTGCGCGGTGCGCCCATCGCCCAGGCCGCTATGGAGAATGTCGGCTACCTGCTGATGTCCGTGGCCGTTGCGGCGTTCATGCCGCTGGCCGTGGCTTACACGGTCGATTTCATCGACAGCGCGGCAGCGAAGATTCTGGATGACTACCTCGCCCAGCTATTCGTCGGTGGCACGCTCGTCTTCAATGCAATGGGCGCGCTCTTGCTTCTGTTGCCCGGGGTCGGGGTGGTCATTGCTATTCCGATCGGCTTCATGATTCTGCTGGCGGTGTTCGGCCTGTGGGTCATGCTGGTGGTCCGCAACGCGCTGATCCTGCTCGGGCTCATCTTCGGTCCGTTGGTCTTCGCCGGTCTGGTCGACAAGGACCTGTGGGGGCACACCCGCAAGTGGGTCGGGATCATGGGCGGAATCATCGCGAGCAAGCTGTGCATCTACCTGGCCCTCGCCCTTGCAGGCGCCCTGCTGGGCGGCGTCGGCGACAGCCTCGACCGCATAACTCTCCCGCAGGCCATCGGCACCTGCCTCACCTTCATGGCGCTGTTGTTCATCGCCCTGTTCATGCCCTTCCAGATCGCGAAGTGGCTGCCCTTCGTCGGTGACGAGATCCAGGCCATGGCCCACGTCAAGGATGAGGCGGGCCAGCGCGCCAAGGCGGCGAAGGCGAAGCAGGACGACATGAAGGCCAAGGCCGCGTCCAAGAAAGCTGGCGGTGGAGGCGGTGGAGGCGGCACCGGTGCCGCTATGGGCATGGCGGCCAAGGCCGCACCGCCTGTCGCTATTGCGTCGGCTGTCAAGGAAGTCGGCGACCAGGTCCGTGACCAAGCCATCCAGGCCGCCAAGGACGGCGCCAACAACGCCTCCGGAGACGGTGGAGGCGGCGGCCAGCAGGGCGGTGGTCAGCAAGGCGGCTCCGGCAGGGGCAAGGGCCCTGGTGGGCTGGGCGGCAGTCCGCGTGGCGGCGGCCGCGGCGGATCCGGCGGCGGTGGTGGCGGGGGCGGAGCCCGCCGGCCGGCACCCGCTCCACCCCCGCGTTCCAGCGCTCCCAGCTCCAAGCCGGGGGGCGCCCCCCGGCCACCGGCCCGGCAGGGCGGTGGAGCCCCCACGTCACCGGCGCGGCAGGGCGGTGGGGCTCCCCCGCCACCGGCCCCCGCTCCTCCGCCCCCACCGCGACCGGCGCGGCAGGGCGGTGGGGCTCCCCCGCCACCGGCCCCCGCTCCTCCGCCCCCACCGCCACCGACTCCCGCTCCTCCGCCCCCGCCGCCCGCGAGCTAGCGGCAGCTCTCCCCCTCCCCTTCACGCATTGAGAAAGGAGTCGCGATGGACCGCGTCTTCAGCTTCCCCCGACCGCGGCCGCGCGGTCTGCTGGGGCGTCGCTTCGAGCTGGACGAGCAGCTGGTGTTGCTCGGCGGGATCGTCCTGGCCGTCGGCCTGCTGGCAGGCCTGCCCGGGATCCCTCTGAAGATCATCGGAGCGCTCGGGGCTGCCGGAACGTGCATCTACGTCACGATGGTCCCCTACCAGGGCCGCACGTTCCTGCGATGGTACGAGATCCGCCGCTCGCACCGCCGGCTGCTGCGCGACGGCAAGCTCCTGTACAAGTCGACGGCCCCGCTGGCCGGGCGCCGCCGGGACGGTACACCCCTGCCGGTGGCCCAGCCGGCGGGCGTGCCCGCCTCCCTGGAGTGGATCACGGCGAAGACGGCGTACGGCGACATCGCCGTCCTGCTCCAGCCCACCGAGGGCATGTTCGTGACCTGCATCGAGGTCGAAGGGGCGAAGAACTTCGGCGGGTTGGACAGCGCAGACAAGGAAGTGCTGATCTCCGCCTACGAGTACCTGCTCAAGGAGACCGCAGAGAGCGGCGGTCGCATCGAGTACGTGCAGTGGCTGGCACGATTGCTGCCCACCGACCCCAACGCGCACGCCCACGACGCCGCCGCGCGCCGGGATCCGGCCGCCCCGTCCTGGCTGAGCGACTCCTACGACCAGTTGGTCGACATGGTCTCGGTCCGCGCCGAGGACCGCAGGCTGTTCCTGGTGCTGGGCATCCCCTACACCCAGGAACTGTCGGCCGAGGCCCTCACCTACAAGACCCTGCACGACGGGTACGGCGAGGTCCTCGGCAAGGAGATCGAGCAGTTCATCCGCGGGTTGGGCGGCGCGCAGCTGCGCTGGGTGCGCAACCTCGACGAACCCGCGCTCGCCTCGCTGATCCACCACGCCTACGCGCCGGACCACTGGATCAACGACACCCGGGGCATGGACCGCGCGAGCTGCTGGCCGGCCGAGATGGACGCGCGGGAGCCCACCCGCATGGCGGCCCGCAGCTGGGAGGGCGCGGATCCCTGGTACACGAGCACCGCGTGGATCAAGCAGTTCCCTGTGTTGCCGGTCGGTATCAACTTCATGGCTCCGTTGCTGCTGTATGTCTCCGACGTGATCCTGACGGTCGGGGTGACGATGCGGCTCCTGCCCGCCGACAAGGCCCTCGAGGACGCCATGGCGGACGTCACCAACGAGGCCGGCCAGGCCGACAACCGCCCCGGGAAGATCGCCGACCCGCGCGAAGAACGTGAGCTGGGCGCGTCCGCCTCCACCATGTACGACCTCGCCAACGGCGCGGCCGGCGTGCGGCTGACCGGGTGGGTCACCGTCACCGCGCCTGACCCCGAGCTGCTCGTCCAGCACCGCAACACGGTGCGGGCAGCCGCGGTCAAGAGCCAGCTGGCGCTGGAGTGGTGCGACTCCGAGCAGTACCGCGCCTTCGCCAACACCCTGCCCATGGTCACCGGACTGCTGAAGGACTGAGGCGACGCCATGTTCGAACTCATACGCCGCCAGTCCCAGACCAGGCGGCGCGCCCTGCGCACCACCACCGCCACCGCGTCCGGGCTCTACCCTGCGGTCGGCGCCCCGTCCTCGGACCCGAGGGGCGTGATTATCGGCCGGGAGATCTACTCGGGCAAGGCATACATCTACGACCCGTTCATCCTCTATGACCCCTCCGCCCGTGAACGTCTTCCCAGTGGTCACGCCCTCGTGCTCGGCAAGTCCGGGTTCGGCAAGTCCTCGCTCGAAAAGTGCTACGTGCTGCGGCAGTTGCGCTTCCGTGACCGCTCATTCTGCATCCTTGACGCGCAGGGTGAGGACGGGGTGGGTGAGTGGGACAGCATCGCCCGCGCCCTCGGCGTCACCCCGATCCGTCTGGTCTACGGCGGTGAGGACGGCGAGGGGGTGCGGCTCAACCCGCTGGATCCGCGGATTCCCTCCCAGCACCAGTTCAAGATCCTCTGCTCGATGGTGGAGATCATCGGCGGGCCGCTGAGCAGCGAGAGCGAGTTCTCCCTCTCGGTCGCCCACGCGGCCGCGCAGGTGCGGGCCGCGGCCGAGGGCCGGGTCGCGGTGCTGTCCGACATCCACGACGCGCTGACCAACCCTGAGCCGGCCATGCTCGGCCGGCGCCAGGTCGGTATTGAAAACATGGTCGAGTGGGGCCAGTCGGCCAGCCTCGCGATGGACCAACTGTGCGGCCCGTCCCGGGACTTGGCCGGATTGTTCAACGGCCCCACCACGCCCGGGATCGACCTGGACGCGCGGCTCATCGTCTTCGACCTCACGCGCCTGCCGCGGGAGGGCGAGGCTATGCCGCTGCTGATGAGCGTGATCGGCCCGTGGCTGCGCTACGCGTGGATCAAGCCTGGCGACAGCGTCAAGCGCACCTTGATCGTCGAAGAGGCGTGGCACATCCTATCCCACCGGCCCGTGGCCAGGCTCTTCGAGGAATTTGTCCGGTACGGACGGCGTCTCGGCCTCTCCTTCTGGGCGATCTTGCACCATCTCGGCGACCTGATGGTCGAGGAGGCCCCCGAGGCGGCGGCGATCTTGAAACTGACCGCCACCCGGGTGCTCTATCACATGGACAAGGCCGAGGCCGACATCACGGCGGACT
This sequence comes from Streptomyces luteosporeus, assembly GCF_039532865.1. Taxonomy (NCBI): domain Bacteria; kingdom Bacillati; phylum Actinomycetota; class Actinomycetes; order Kitasatosporales; family Streptomycetaceae; genus Streptomyces; species Streptomyces luteosporeus. The sequence continues at coordinate 89,451 of NZ_BAAASL010000015.1, read as the reverse complement.
ACCTGCAACTGCCCGACTGGGCGCGTGAGGCGCTGGTCGACAGCGCCAGCCGCTGCTCTCCGGGACGAGCCGTGTGGCAGGTGGGCAACCGGATGCATCTGGTGGAGCACATCCGCAGCGCGACCGAGTCGGAGTTGACCAATACCAACCGCAAGATGACCGAGGCCGCCTCCGAGAGCCAGGCGCCCGTGGCACCGCTCATCTCGATGCGAAAGAGCGCCGCCTGATGACCCTCTGGAGCCTCACCGCCCGCGCACCGGCCCGGCACGCCGTGGCTCTGTCCGTCCCGCCGCTCGCCCGCCCCTGTACGGCAGCGGCGCTCCGCAGGGGCCACGCGGCCGCCCTTGCCTCGATAGCCACTGGTGGGGGTGCTCGGTAGTGGCCAAAGTCGTCACCCCGCACTCGGGCAACCGCCTGCACGTCTACAAGGACGCCTGGTGGATCGCCCTGTGCATCACCGCAGTTGCTCTCACCCTCTGGACGTGGGTGGCCGCCGTCCTCTCCGGCCTGGTCGCGCACGCCTCGCCCGCGATGGTGTCGTGGAACGAGACAGCGGCCGCCATCCCCGCGCTGATGAGCAACCCCCTGCATCCGCAGGACGCCTACCCAGCCGGATCCGGCGTGGGCGGGCCGTTTGCCTTCTACCCGCCGTTTCTCGCCGCTGCGGCCGGCACCTGCTGGGGCGCCCGCGCCGGATGGCAGCGCTGGCGTACGACGCGGGACGAGGGAACCGACGGCCTGGCCACGACCGCTCAGTTGCAGGAGGCCATGGGCGAGGCCAAGGCCCTGTCCCGGCTCGGGGCCCTGCGCCCGAGCCTGGCCACACCGCGTCCCTCCCTCGACAAGGCAGCCGCACCGTCCAAGGCGCTGCCGTGGCGCTCCAGCGCACCGCCGCGGGTGACCGACGTGCCGGTGAGCGAAGTCGCTGTGTTCTGCGGCACCGCGATCCCGACCGGCGTGAAGCTGTATATCCCGTTCGAGGAAACCGTCCTGATCGTGGCCCCTCCCCGAGAGGGCAAGACGAGTCAGCTGATCATGCCGTGGATCCTCGACTTCCCCGGCAGTGTGCTCGCCACCTCCTCCAAGACCGACGTCCTGTACGCGACGGCCAAGAGCCGTGAGAAGCACGGGCCGGTCATGGTGCTTGACCCGACGGGCCTGTCCAACTGGCCGCTGCAACTGCAGTGGGCCATCACGGACGGCTGCGAGGACTTCACCGTCGCCCGCAAGCGCGCCGAGACCCTCGCCGGCACCGCAAAGTCTGACGAAGGCACCAAAAACGGTGGATACTTCGTCATGAATGCCCAGATGCTGATGACGTGCTGGCTGCACGCGGCCGCGCTCGACGGGCTGAGCGGCATGGACATCCTGCGCTGGGCCACCGCTCCCACCGAGCGGCAGCCGGTGGACATCCTGGCCGCCCACGGCCAGGAGAACCTCGCCCGGGCCCTGGCCGCCCAGCACGCAGCGGCGCCCGAGGAGCGATCGGCGAGCTGGCGCACCGCCGAGCAGTCCATCCTCGCGTTGTACGACCAGAAGGTTGCCGCCATCTTCGGCAAGTCCGCGCGCGACGAGAACAACTTCTCCATCACGAAGTGGCTCACCGAGGGCGGCACCGTCTTCCTCATCGGCGAAGAGGACGAGGGCAGCTCGCTCGCGCCCATCCTGGCGGCGTTCTCACGGGCCATCCTCGACACCGCCAAGGTCATCGCAGCCCGGATGCCCAACGGCCGCCTCGACCCGCCGTTCGCACTGCTCGGCGACGAGTTGGCCAACGTGGCTCCGCTGCCGCAGATCCCGAGCCTGATGTCGGTCTCCGGCTCGCAGAACATCTTCATGGTCGCCGTGTTGCAGAACCTCGCCCAGGCACACGAGAGATGGGGGGAGTTGGGCGTCCGCAAGATGTTCGCGGCCGCCACCATCAAGGTCATCTTGGGTGGTGTCTCGGACGAGCAGGAGCTCAAGACCTACTCCCAGCTCGCCGGCGAGTTCGAAGAGGACACCGAATCCATCAGCGATGACGGAGACCGCGCCTCCATCAGCATCTCCACCCGCCGCCGGGCCGTCCTCGAGCCCGGCGACATCCGGCAGATCAAGGAACGCGAGGGCCTGGTCGTGCACCGGCGTACCCCCGTCACACGGGTCAAGTTCGAGCGGATCCACGAAGGCCCGCGCGCCAAGGAGATCAGCGAAGCCACCAAGGAAGCCCTGAAGAAGGTGAACAGCCATGTCGCCAGCCGATGAATGGTCCACGTTCGTCCTGCAGACCAGGAATGGCAGATTGGTCAGCCTCGCGCGACACATCCCCAACCCGGCGGTAGGCGTACCGCCCACTGCCGCGCGGCCCTATCAGAAGGGCGACGATCCCTTCGCACCTCTCCTCGATGCCATGGAGGCAGTCAACGGCGAGCACTGCGACCTGCACAACCGCCTGCTACGTCTCGAAGAGGCAGGCGGGGATACTCCCGCACCACAACTGCTTCAGGACAACGCCCCGCTCGGCCCGCTCTTCGACGTCCTGGAGTCCATCAACGGCGAGCTCATCGGCTTCGACGCACGCCTGGTCCGACTCGAAGACACCGTGTTCCAGCCCCAGCTCCTCCCCCGTTCCCCGCGATTGGTGAACTCACCATCTGCCGCCGCGACCGTGCGCGCGGCGCGGGACCGCCTGGTGCGAAAGGCGGTGTCACGTGCCTGATCCGCTCGGCCCGCTCTTCGACGCGCTGGAGTCCATCAACGGCGAGCTCACCGGCTTCGCCGCACGCCTGGCCCGGCTTGAGGACGCCGGAGCCGTGCGGGGTGCCACGAAGCAGAGCGCCTCCGGCGAGGAAGGCGGCAGTGACAGTGCTCGCGCCCGCGGCGCGCCCGTCGTGTGGCACAAGGTCAAGGAGGAGGAGCGCGCCGAGCTGTGGACCGAGTTCACCGCGTGGGTCATCCGCATGGCCGACACCTATGAGCTGACCACCGAGCAGCTTCCGCATGCCTGCTGGTGGGAGCACGGTGCCGTCGTGGCCGAACTGACTGCGTTGTGGACCGGCTGGGAGTCGGCCTTCGGCAACGAGGAGGACGCGGCGGCCGGCCCCTACCTGTGGCACGACGCCTGGGCGCGCGGGATCGAACGGATCGGGCGCTCGTGGCTCGGCGAGTGCACCAACGGCTACCACCAGACCAAGTCGCGCACCGTCTGGGGAACCGATCCCGCCTACCGCAAGAAGATCATCGAGGCCGGTCCACCCGGCGCGGGGAACAGTGGTCCCGCCACACCTAAGGCTGCATAGCCCAGCGGCCCCGAGGTCAACTGCCACCGCCAGCGTCCACCAACTCCCCCGGGGCCGGAACGATCGGACACTGTTGGTATGTGGCTGATCCCTTGTGCGTGACGTCGGCCTTCATCACCTGGTTGTGGTGGTGAAGGCCGACGGTGCGTTTCGGGAGGGTGTCGCGGTGTCGTTGCGGGAGCCCGGATTGCGTGAGATTCCGGCGGAGACGGAGCAGGTGGCTCGGACGGTGTCTCCGCACGGCACACCGGCGATGCAGCTGCGCGATGAGTTCGCGGACGTCTTCTCCGGTGAGACGTCCGCCCCTCTGTTCCCGCGGCGGGGCCGTCCTGCTGTGCCTCCGAGGGGGTTGGCACTGGTCACGGTGTTGCAGTTCGCTGAAGGGCTGTCGAATCGACAGGCCGCTGCCGCGGTGCGGGTGAGGATCGACCTGAAGTAGGCCCTCGGGCTGGAGCTGACCGAGACTGGCTTCGACTACTCGGTGCTCAGCGAGCTCCGAGCCCGCCTGGTGCAGGGGCAGATGGCCGATGAGCTCTTCTCGCGCCGCGCAGACGCGCCCGTGCGGCACTGCGCAGTTCAGCTCGCTGCGTGGCCGAATAGCTCGCAGATGATCCCGTAGACCGCGGTCGCGTCCTGGACAGTCCGGCCTCGGGCCATCAGTGCGCGGCGCGCGGCGTCACGCGCTCTGGGCTGCTCAGGGCTGATCGACAGGGCCTCGGCCACGGCTCCTTCGAGCGCCCGCAAGTGCTGGAGACGGCGTTCCGTCGGGCGCGCCGCCACCGTCACGGGCCCGCGCGTCAGCTCCGCGGTGGCGGCAGGCCGCGCGCTCGACGCCGGCGTGGTCGGCGGCAGTGGAGTCACCGGATCGCTCTCACCTGTGGGAGGGGCATCCGCTGGGGGCCGGGGCGCCGCCAAGACCAGCAGGGTGCACAGGTCGAAGAGGCTCGCGGGCCCGAATCCGCGATTCGACAGGCGCTGGAGCGCGCCGCGCCCCTCCCCGAAGGTCTGCGGCGAGCCGGGCGTCGTGTGGTTGATCAGGTCGTCCGCGATGGCTTTGAGTTCCGCCCAGTACGCGGCGGATCGGAACGAGGGCCTCGGAGAGGGAGCGGCGGCCATGGCCACAAGTTAGCTGCCTCCGCCCTCATCTGTACCCCGGGGAGGTCGCGATCGGTCCCTTATGCGGCGCTGCTCGCGACGTGGGGCAACGGTCGATCATGCTGCTTCTGGGCGGCGCGGCGCATGATGGCGGCATTCTGGCGCATGACGAAGAGGCGTACGCGTTCTTCCAGGACGTCGTAGCTCTCTCCCTTAGTCATCTGCCCGTTGGCGTGATCTCGGTAGAGGTAGACGACGTCGGGGACGACGAGACCGGCTGCCCTCGCAGTAATGGATGCCGTATACACATAGTCTTCACCCTGGATGAATCCGCCGTGTCCGCCCACTTCGACGGCGTAGTCCGTTTCCACCATCAAGGCGGTGTGCCCGAGCGGAACCGGCTGCTGGGGGGAGTCCACGAAGGTCCAGACCGCGCCGGGTTCATGCCAGCCCATCGGGACGGGGCTCGGGCGCAGTTCACTGGTTCCGTCGATGCGAAGGTTGTGGATCTGGCCGGCGACCCAGGCCGCCCCGCTTGTCTCCAGGTACCGCAGTCGCGTGGAGATGGACGTGCTGGGCAAAACGTCATCATCATCGCAAAAGATCACCTTAGGGGCCTCGACCACGCCCAGAGCAAGGTTGCGGGTCATCGCCGCTCCGCACTTCGGCAGGGCCAGGACCTTCACTCTCGGATCCTGCGCGATCTGCTCCGGGACGTCGCGCGGATCACCACCGTCCAGCGACAGGATCCACTGCCAGGCGCTGCCGGTCTGGCGCACCAGGCTCTCGTGGAGCGCGATCAGATACGGGAGCCGCTCGGGGAGCAGCCGGGTGGGAGTAATGACGGCGGCCTGAGGAGTGGTCGAGGGCATGGGTCCTCCGGAGTCGGTAGGTGGATCGGCTGGGCTGGGTCTATGCCGCTCGGATGCCCCGGGCGGCCGGGGAGGGGTTCGGGTGGGTGACTGCGCCGGCCTGGCCGGGGCGCTGCGACCAGGGACCGATCACGGACGAAGTGGTCAGTGCGATCAGGTAGAGATACTGAGGAAGGGCTGCGTGGAAGGCCGCGAGGCGCTCGGAGTCATGCAGCACATGGGCCGGGGGTGCGCTTGCCACCACCCGGGCCAGCGCGCTCGTCGCCTGCGGGGCCGCGCTCTCCGGCCCGCACCAGCGCACGGCGAGCAGCTGGCCGGTGTCCTCCGCGCACCGCACGGGCGTGACGCCAGGACCCTGGTTCTGCCACTGCGGCACGGCATCGACCACAACCAGCGGGAAGAAGACGCCTCTGCCGTAGTTTCCGGTCTGGATCTCTTCGGGAATCATGTACCGCTCCTCGTGCTGTGGGCTGGCGTGGCCTGCGTCCTCGGGGACGGTGGTGGCGGCACGGCAGAGGGCCAGGGCTGCCGGGCCCTGTCGGACGCACCGGCAGCAGTGAGCGGCCCGGCCGGACCAACGTCGAGGTCGTTGCCGTCCGCAGCCGACTCGTGGACACGGGAGCGGCCGGGGGTAGCGAGGTTGAAGCGGAGAATGGCCCACCTGAACAGCACGTAGTAGATCGCCGCATACCCGGCAGCGATCGGCAGCAGCAGGAGCGGCCGGGTCGCTATGGAGAAATTGAGGCCGAAGTCGAGTGCGCCGGCGGAAAACACGAAGCCGTCCTTGATACCCAGGGCGTTGACGAGGGCGAGACTGGTCCCGGTAAGCACGGCATGGGCGATGTACAACGGCCAACAAGTGAAGGCGAACAGGAGCTCAATGGGCTCGGTGACACCGAAGCAGAAGGACATGAGGGCCGCGATGCCCAGGAGTTGACCGGTGCGCTTGCACTGCTCGGGCAGGGCGGTGCGCCACATGGCGATCGCGGCCGCCGGCAGCGCCCCGAGGGCTATCGGGTAGAAGCCGGTCGTGAACGAACCCGCGGCCGGATCGTGAGCCACCAGGAATCGCGGGATGTCACCGCGTACCCCGTTGGAGGATTCACCCGCGACGAACCACATGATCGCATTGGGAATCGTGTGGAGGCCGACCGGAAGCAAAGATCGATTGAGTACACCGAACACCCCGCCCCCGACGACTGCCTGCGCGGTCAGTTGCTTGGCCAGCCAGACGAGCCCCTCGTTGACCGCTGGGAAGGCGAGGCCCAGTGCCGAGCCGAGAACGAGCGCGACGACGATGATCACGGCGTGGGCCGCGAAGGCCGGGAGCTTTCGCGCGGCTAGTCTCCGCCAGAGCAGCGCCGCCAAAATCCCCGCCAGGATCCCGGTCAGCGCTCCGTACGGCTGCTGACTCGGAGGGGTGCCCAGCCGGTTGGATGGCAGCGGGTTGAGCTGGAGGCACGCGTGGCTGATGGCGAGATAGGCGATGATCGCGGCCAGCACGGCGTGGGGGTCGCGTTCGCGCTGCAAGCCGAAGACCGCGCCCACGGCAAAGAGGAGCGGGAGATTGCCGAGCACGGCTCCACCCACGGCCGAGACGACAGCCGCAGCCGGGGCGACCGCGGCGACACCTCCCAGGAGGTCCTCTTGCCCGATCCGCAGCAGGAGTCCGGCGGCGGGAAGGGTGGCGACCGGGAGGGCGAGCCCTTCTCCCAGCCTGCGCAGCAATCCCGCCTTGCTGCTCGTGCGGGCGGGCCTGCGCCAGCGTCCCTTCACAGGCCCCTGCGGCTCGGCCGGGCCCGCCTTGCGCAACGCTGCCAGGGTCATCGCGCCCCGCCCCGCCCGTTGGGGGCCGTCCGCTCCCGGAGAGGCAGGGACAGGATGTCTTCGAGGCGGGCAGGCACAGATTCCTCCGAAGCAGCACGGGTCCGCGACGTGTTGGGCATCAGGGCATCGGGAAGCCCACGCTGAACGAGACCTCTCAGGCCCGCAATGCGCCATCTCCGTGCGCGGGACCCTCCGAAGGAAGGGCGTCAGGGCCAGGAACACCTCTCGCTCCTTCGCTCCCGCCAGGCGGTTCTTGGCCACGTTGCCCGCGCCCGCGGACGCCCCCGGGCCGGGCGGCGGAACGACACCACCACCGCGCCGAGGACCGTTCGGAACCGGACTAGACCGCTCTGGGCTGCTCCCTGTCATTGCGCCCCGTGTCTCTCCCGCCCGAGGCGGCGGCCATGGCTGCGCCTGCTGGCTGGGCAGGAAGACGCCACCGGCTCAACGCCGACGTCCGATCGGTGCCGGACTGACGGAACACTTGTAGCAGCCTCCCTGTCGTTGCGCTCCGAGCTCCCGGCCCACCGAAGGACGGCGGACGTTCGACATCGACCGCGGCCTGGCCAGCAGCCGGGCACCTATTGCGGATGCGCGGAGCGGAATGCAATGCCCGGTGTGGAAACCAGCCTCCGATGCTGCCGGGCTGCTCGTCCCGCGGGCCGGTCTCCGCCTCTCCCTGAGGCCCGCCCTCACCTCTACCGTCCACCGTCATGGCCGAGCCACTCACCGGTGCCGTCCACGAGCGGATCATCGAGACGTCCCACTTCCAGCCCGGCGACGATGTCCACGTCATCGGGTCCGTCATTGACGCCCGCCGCTTCGAGCGGCCGTACATCGTCTACCAGGTCCGCGAAGGCACAGGGACCCACGCCAGCGGGGAGCCTGCGCTCCTCCTTCACGATCGCGGGACCACACTGAGAGCACCGGCCCGATATCTGATCCACCTGAACAACTGCCCCCAGTGTGCCGTCTTCGAGGCCGAGCTCCGCGAGGAGATCACCACTGCCGACTACGGCGACACGGCGCCACATGCCGTGATGCTGATGGCCCGCTCCGCCGACGGCCAACTGCTCCATATCCTGGATGTCCTGCGCATTCAGAACGAACTCGGATACTGAGCAACGCTACGCCAGCCGCAGAGGGGGCCGTCCGCGCCGGTGACGACACGGAGCGAACCTTGCTGGGCGTCCGCCGAAGAGGTGGGCTGGACCCCGATACTCGCTGAGTTCGGGGAGCCGCAGGTAGCGGGTGAGCGCGACCAAAGTGCTGCACCCTGGCGACCCGCGTCGCGTAGCCGCCGAGAGGTGCGTCGACGAGGCGATTCAGGCGTGCAGGACGGCGCACAGCCGCAGCTCAACCTCAACTTCGATGTCGGCTCTCGGTGAAGCCATGTTTCCAGAAGGCTCCCTGACCGGGCGCCGTTTCCATCCCGCCGATTGGGACGAGCAACGTCCTGCCGCCGACGAGGAGGCCGCGGGCTCCCGCGCTACGGCTTGCCGGCAGGAAGAGGTCCTGCTGCGGGCGGCCGAAGATCACATCGCAACCGGCTGAAATGGCCTCCGGCGGCAGTGAGAGCGCCGTCGGCTACCCGTTCGAGAGGCGCGGCCACTTCCCGCCGTTCGCCCGGGCTCAGAGAACTCCGTTCAAGACAGCCGAGGGAACGCCGGGTGGGGTGCGGGACCAAAGCGTGGGGGCTTCGGCGTGGACAGCACCCAGGCGCTGTCGCAGGGCGGGGTCGCTGATCACAGCGAGCGCTTGGGGGTGGTCGTCCGCGGTGGCGACGAGCAGTGCGCGCTGCTCGTCCAGGTAGGGGGCCAGGAAGCGGTGTACGTCGCTGCTGAGCTGGAGCAGGACACGGGCGGTGTAGATCATGGCGAGGGGAAGACCCAGCAGGCATAGAGGAAGTGGAGGAAGCCGAATGCGGGCGTTTCGTCTTGCGCCGCGGGGAGTAGAAGGTCGCCTTCTCGCTGATCTCGCAGTTCGTGGCGATCAGGGCGTCATTGAGCCAGTTGTGGCCGGCTTCGTGGACCAGGTCGCAGGATGCGATTCGGAGGACACCGACCGGGCGCCGTTCACGCGAGGGCACCGGTAGCGCGGCCGGCCTGCCGGACATCCATCGGTAGTGAACAGCTGTGGACTCGGGGCCCGCTACCCGGCTTCGCCCAGGTTGATGGAGTGGGCCACGACGAAGGCGGCGGTGTCCATCACGGTCTGCTCGACAGCCAGCGCGCGCTTCTGCGCGTCCCACACGGTCACGCGGGAGTCGAGAACGAAGCGTCCGACGGGGATGTCAAGAAGGTCGCAGTCTTCACCGGAGGGAGCTCTGCCTCGGGTCTCCACGACCCCCTCCGCGGGAGAAAGCCCGAGGTCGGACAGCAAGACGGTCAACCGGCGCGGGGAGGCGTCGCCCTTGGCCGCGCAGGTCGCGGGGACCAACTCGGCAGGAACGAACGTGCGCGTCAGCATCACGGGCCGGCCCTGGACGGAGAACCGTGCCGTCCAGGTCAGGGCTGTCTGCTCCGTGCCGAGCCCCAGTACGGATGCGACTCCGGCAGGCGGCTGCTCGGCGGTGACACCGATCAGGTCGATGTCGAAGGCTCGGAGCTCGCCCGCGGCCCAGGCGCCTGCCCTGCCCGGGGGCTCGGCCGGATCACGACATGGCTTGTACCTGATCGCCAGCGGGGTCTGCGCGTACACGCCGGATCCGCGCCGTCCGATGGCGTGCCCGTCGTTCTTGAGGAGGTCGACGGCACGGTTGATGGTCCGGCTCGACACCCCGAAGTTCGCAGCGAGCCCATCCTCGCTGGGCAGTCGCTCGCCGTCCGCGTAGACGCCCTGCGCGATGTCCGACCGGAGCTGGTCAGCGATGTCCACAAACACGCGCTGCGCGCTCGACGCGTCAGTCATACCGCTCCTCCCAGCTCTCCCATCAGACCCTGATCGTACGGGGCGGAACGGCGTGTGCTGAAGCCAGACCAGCAGCTCCTTACGGAACATCTTGTCTTCCTTACGGAACTTCTGCTTAGCTGTGGTCGGCACCGAGCAGCCCAGCACCCATGGACTGCACGTCTGCTGCCTCAGCTCGCGTGGTGCGCCTGCACATCCAGGCGCACCACGGGGCTGAAGCGGCAGTCGCGGTTCCCCGCCTGCAGCGCCACCCGCCCCACGAGCAGACGGAATGCGGCACCACGCAAGCAGGCGGCTGCACCACTACGTCGGACGGCCTGCGGATGTCCCGCGGCACCTCCGACAACGTCCAACAACTGCACAGCGCGATCCACCACACGCACGACAGCCGTGACCACGCCAGCGAGAGCCGTGGTGCGCCGGTTAGGCCAGTGGAGACCAGCCAGCCGAAAAGGGGCACACGCTCACGAGGTACCGCGCAACCGGCTCAAAAGGACGATGCGACCGGCCGGCACCTGCCGCCAACCGCACCCCACGTGCACCCGCACGACCCACTCACCAGGTCCGACGCCTGCCCGCGCCGGACTCCACCCGACAGCAAGCAACCTGTGGAGGTACGCCATGGACTGGCGACACAACGCGGTATGCCGCGAAGAAGACCCCGAACTGTTCTTCCCTGTCGGCAACACCGGTCCAGCGCTGCTGCAGATCGAGGAAGCCAAGGCCGCCTGTCGCCGCTGCCCCGTCATGGAGCAGTGCCTGCAGTGGGCCCTCGAGTTCGGTCAGGACTCCGGCGTCTGGGGCGGTCACAGCGAGGACGAGCGCCGCGCAATGAAGCGCCGCGCCGCCCGCAACCGAGCCCGCCCGGCCTCGGCCTGAGAGGACAGCGCCCGCCCTAAGCGGCAGACGTCCGCTGCCCCGGACAGCCAGGCGCCGTGCCCGACCCCGAGGAAGGCGGGGTCGGGCCCGGCCCCGGCCGCCCGGATCGGCGAGCCATCCCTGCAAGGAAGCACACCACCCGGACGACCGGCGCGGACCGGTGAGGACACACCGGTCCACCGCCACGCAACGACCAGAACCAGTCTGGAGGACGCAGCAATGAAGAACCATATCGCCGTCGTTTCCCGATGGATGGGCCGCATCCGACAGGCCGCCACGGGCGCTCCGCTGGCCCGGCACAGCCGCGCGCAGATCAAGCGCCCCAGCGACGGCGACCTCAGCGCATGGGACTGGGACACCTACTTCAACTCCGGCAACTGCCCGGGGCCGGAACCTCGCGGACGGGTCGCTCCGCCGCGGGCTCCTCGTCTGCGGCTGCTCCGGGAAATGAACTGGGACGCCTACTTCAACAGCGGAAGTGTGCCGAGCCCGAGCCCCGCGCCGCAGGCTCGGGACTTCCCGCGCCGTGGGCGCCCCGCGCCTTCCACCCTCCGGGAGCCGGTCGGCCACCTAACCCCACCTGCGAGGTCGGGACGCCGTGCCCAGCACATCACGCCCCGACATCGCTTCCGTTTCCCCAACTGCCTTGCGTGGGCGCGCCACTGATAATTTCTCGCCGCTCCTCGATCACGGGCGCCGTGACGTCTGACGACCCGAAGAAGGCCACGCGCCCCGGACCGCCCTGTCGAGCATCGCGGCAGCAGTCCGGCCCGGTGTCCGAGGAGAGCGCCGACCGTCTCCGACGCCTGACAAGCCGAACTGGACGCGCCGCATGACAACTGACGCACAGCCGGACAGCGACCACGTACGCGAGCTGGTCGACGCACTCCGGGAGCAGGCCGGGGTCCCGGCCGACGAGCCGTACCGCATCCCCGGGGCGCACTTCACCCCGCCGAAACCAACCCCCACCCCGCAATCGCGCTGAGAGTGATCCGCACCATGGCCCCCGCCACCCCAACCACAACCAAGACCCCGCCGCCTGCCGTACGGGGCGTGGCCGCCGAAGACGCCGACAAGGCGCGGAAGGCGATCGCTGATCTGGAACGGATCGAACGCCTGGTGACCACGGTCCTGGTGATTCTGGGTGTCGGGGGCCTCATCTTCTCCGCCGTGAATGTGACCGTGTTCGCAAATGAACACCACGTCCACTGGGCCATTGCATGGATGCTCGACCCCCTGGTGTCGGTGTCGTTGCTGGCGGCCCTGTTCATCGACGGGAAACTGTCCTCCCACGGCTACCGCCCCGGCGGCTGGCCCTTCGCGCTGCGCTGGTTCGCCGGACTCGCCACATGGCTCATGAACTGTTGGGGGTCGCTGTACCCAGACGCGGTATTCACCGGGTGGCCCGACCGCCCAGACCCGGCCGGCCTCCTCCTCCACTCCGTCATCCCCGTCCTGGTCATCTTCCTGGCCGAGGCGGGGGCCGGGTACCGGAAGTTTGCGGTGGGGAGGAAGTCCGTCCACCTGAACACGCTGAGTGATTGGAAGGACCAAGAGGAAGCGCGCCGAAAGGCCGACGCTGACGAGGCCCGGCGGCGCGCGGAAGCCGAGCGCGCGGACAAGGAAGCGGAGCGCAAGCGCACCGCGGATCTGGCCGCGGAGGAGAAACGCGCGGCCATCGAAGCCCAGAAAGCGCGGGACCTGGCGGAAGCGGAGGCGCGGAAGATCCGCGCCGAGTCCGAGGCGGAAGCGCGGCGCGCGGCCCAGGCCCGCGCGGACGCGGAAGCGCGGAGGAAGGCCGACGCGGAAGACGAGGAGCGGCGCAGAATCGCGGCGGCCGAACAAGCGCGCCTGGAGACGGAAGCGCGGGAGCAACAGGCCCGGATCGACGCCGAAAACGCGGAGCGCGCCGCACGGCTCGCTTCGGAGGCGAAGGCCCACGAAGCGGACCTGGAGCGGCAGCGGATCCTGGCAGAAGCCCAGGCCACGGCGATGCGGACCCAGGCGGAAGCCGCCGCGGAAGCGGAGCGGCTCCGGGCACAGGCGCAGATCAAGGCCGACGGAGAGGCGCGGGAAGAGCGCCGCAAGGCCGCGGAAGCGCGGCGCGCGGCGGCTACAGAAGCAACCGCGATTCTGTCCGCGGAAACGTCCGGGAAGACGCGGAAGCTCTCCGCGGTTCCGCAGGCTCGCACCGCGGAATCGGACGACGTCCGGGGCGCGGAAGCGAAACGGAAGCAGATTGAGGCAGCGACTTTCGAGGCCGCGGTTCTGGTCCTCCTGGACGCCGCACCGACCCGGAAGGACTTCGCCGCGGGGTACGGCCGCGGGGAAACCTGGGGTCGCGATCGGTACGCCGACGCCGACAAGGCCATGGCCGAAGACGCGGACTTCGCGGCCCGCGTCCTGGCCGAAGCGGAGCGCCGCACAGCCCCCGCCACTGCTCACTCAGCGTATCCAGTAGGCCGCCAGTAGGTGGTAGTGGGCGGCGGTAGTCCGGTCATCCCCTGCCCTCGGCGCCCCCAGGGGACCCCCCGGAGGAGATCAGCTACCGCCGCCGGCCACGACCCCTTGGAGAACCGCGCATCCGGCCCTCCGCCCGATGTGAGCGTCCGCTCCCTTTGCGCCACCCACACGTTCAGTACGCCCCCCAGAGAACACGGAGTGCTTCCCCATGCTGCGGCGCCTCCTCGCCTTCTCCCGCTTCGACCATGCAGACCAGCCGCGCACGGTGACGTACTACGGCGCGCGCACCCCGGCGATCGACCCCCGATCCATCCCGACCGGCTTCGCCCACGAGTCCGTCGACCTCCGCCAGGTGGTCGGGGACCTTCTGCCCGCTGGCTTGGACTGGGTGCCGCGCCAACCGCCCCTGACCGTGATCGAAGGCGGCGACCCCAGGGTGCCGGGCCCCGACGAGATACTGGCGCGCGCCTCGATGGTCCGCGCGATCGCGCGGTGGGGGGTGCGCGCGGCATGAGCACCGATCAGGTCGAAGCTGCGGCCCCTACGGTCGGCGAGGCACCGGAGACGGAGTCGACGAGGGGTCCAGTCCGCGAGGTCAACGACTTCCTGGCGGACCTGGACAACGTCCTGGCGACGTCGACCGCGCCGTCGATCCCGGCCCCGGCCGCCGAGCCAGACCCGCCACCCGACGCCGCGGCGACCATGCCCGACGTCCACCTGGACCTGTGGCCGGTAGAACCGGCGCCCGCCCCCGTCGCGGCACCGGTCCCGGCCCGGTCGGCAAAGGACTGGTGGACCGACGTCTATCAGGACGACGCTGCAGACCAGGACACCTTCACCGGCAACGTCCCGGCGCGGAGCCCCGCCCCGGTGGTGATGGCGCCCCTGTCGAAGGACGCCGCTGCCCCGGCCCAGCCGGTTGCCGCAGAGGACAGCGCCGCCGATGAGGACGGCGGCGACCACGACGAGACGCCCGAGCCGAAGAGGATCTGGGCCTGGTGGAAGAAGGACCAGACCGTCCGGTATGAGAGCGACGAGCCCGACGGCGAAGAGGCCCCGGCGCCAGCCGCAACGGGTGGCCGGTTCGCGGCCGCGGTCAAGAACGCCGGCCCGGTCATCACGGGCACCGCGAATGGCGGCGGTCTGGTCGACAACCCCCGGGGCCGCCAAGTCGTCTTCGCCGGGACCGCATACGCCGCGGGCTGGGGTCTGCACCTGGACGACTGGGTCACCGGCCTGATGGCCCACGCGGACCAGTACGCCACACCCGTGGCTGGCTGCGCCCTGGGCCTTGGGGCCTTGGGCTTGGCCACGCGGTCGAAGTGGGGCGGTGTCCTCTTCGTCTCCTCCCTGGGCCTGATCACGGTCCTGCAGATGGCCCGGCCCGCCTGGGTCGTCGGCGGCGGCGTCGCCCTGGGCCTCCAGGTCGCCTACCGCACGGTCCGCGGCTGGGTCGGCCACTACGGCGAGAAGTGGCCCTGGAAGGGCGTCATCTGGGCCGCCCACGTTCCCGCCGCCACGGCCACCGTGGCGTTCCTCCTGTTCGGTACTAACTGAGATGAGAAGGCAGAGAAGTGAATCAGGTTTTCGGAGCGATCGGCTTCACCGGCGGCGCGGTCGTGATGACGGCCTTCTTGATCCTTGGCGCCCGGGGAGCTTGGAAGGTGAAGCTCAGCCACGAAGGCGTGATCGTGGTTGCGTTCGTCACGGGTCAGTTGTACGCGCAGGCCGGCGAGACCTTCGCCTTCCTGAGCGACATGAGCGGCGGCCTGTCCCAGGCGATCCAGTCCAGCTTCGGCAACGGGGCCAACTTCGGCGCGGGCGCGGTCGCCATCCTCGTGACGCTGCTCGTGTACGGCCTCAAGCCGTCAAAGTTCCGCAACGGTGTCTTGGCGCTCATGCTGCCTTCCCTCTACACCGCGGCAGGCGGCCTGTTCGCCACCCTCACGCACATGATCAGCAACCTGACCGGAACGGTGGTGGCCTGACCATGGCCGTAGACCTGGTCAAACCGGACCCTGGTGATGACGACGACGGTCTGGCGGATGTCGTTGACCTGGTGACGGTCGACGACATGGCGGAGAGCGACGAAGGCGTGGCGGCCCCGCCGTCACGCCTTCGGGCGTGGTGGTGCGAGGTCCTCGAGGATGCGGAACGCAGCGCCACGGGGCCACGGCCCCGGTTTATGACCCGGCCCGAGCTCGGCGCGCACCACTTCTTCAACCGCGCGGGTCTGGCCACCATGAGGACTGGCACCGTGGTCATCTTCCACGGCACATGGACCCTCACCCGCCGCGGCTGGGCGCTGGTGCTCGGCCAGGTCCGGAAAGGGAAAGGCGCGAAGTCGGCCCCGGCGCCGTCCGCCACCGGAGAGGCTGGGGACGCTGCGCAGACCAGGACCCCGGCGAAGGGGCTCGGCCGGAAGCCCGCCGGGAGGAAGAAGGGGGCGAAGAAGGCGGCCACGACGGCGAAGTCCAGTACGGGTGACGTCATCCTTGGCGGGACGCTGATCGCCGGGATGGGCGTCATGTTCGTGACGAAGACCGTGTTCCCGATGATCGGCACGGTGGTGGTGAACGCCGCGTCGTGGGTGGCCGACCACCCGGTGGACGTTGCGCGTGGAGGCGGTGGCGTGGTGATCGTCTTCATGGTGATCGCCTGGATCGTCGGGGGAGTCGTGGGTGTCCCCGCAGTGCACGAACACGGAGAGGAACAGGACAGGGAGGTACGAGAGGAAGCCGCAGAAGCAGAAGCGGAATCGCCTGAAGACCAGGAAAAAGGCCAGGGGAACGGAGAAGCGGAAGCCGATCCGGCCGGTGGGGAAGCGCCGGATCTCTCCCCCGAGGAGCAAGCCGAACGGGAGCGAATCCGGGTCTACGAGTGGGTGCGTGAGAGCATCAAGAAGCCCACCGGAAGCGGGGTCGCGGTGCACCTCCGAGAGCTGTGGCTGAGCCTCCAGAAGGAGGGGGAAGCGGGCCCCAGCATGGCTGACGTGCGTGCCCTCCTGGAGGGTCACCAGATCACTATCCGGGATGGGGTCAAGGCCCCCGCTTCGGATAAGGATGGGGCCAGCCGTAACCGGCCCGGTGTGCACTCCGACGATCTTCCTCAGTCCTTCACTCCCCTGCCCACTCCTGGGTCCAATCTGATCCGCCTACTACCGACCTCCCGAGCCTCTGACCAGCAATAACTACCGCTGACCTACCCGCCGCCTACTCGTCGAGTAGGCGGCCTACCGGTCCACCAGCGGACGCTCCGGGCTCTCGTCCGGAGTGTGCGCCGGCCGACCGGCGGCGACCGAAAGGGAGTGAGCCCGAGTGAGCCCCCTTGTCCCCGATGTTCTGGTGGGACGTGTGCAAGTGCGCGTACCCGCAGGGCCCAGAAGGGCCAGGCGCCGCGCTCGGGGCGCACAGCACGGGGGCAGTTGCCCCGCCGACGGGGTCCGAGCGATCACTGGCGAGCAGGTCGTGATCGGCCTCGTGGTCCTGGTCGTGCTGGCCTGGGCCATGCGCGTCGTCGCGTGACCGCAACGCCCTCAACCGGAACGAGCACGGTCGCGCCGAAGGAGCGACATCCGTGTCGATACGGAATGCGCTGGGGCGGGACGGGAATCGTCGTGCCGCGCTGTGGTCTGTAGTCAGGGGTGCACGCCTTCTGGCAGCTGCCCCGCGGTGGCCGCGACGAAGGGCGATCTCCCGCCGGGCTAGTCCGGATCCGGTGCCACCAGTTCGCCCAGGACCGCGGTCACGTCAGGTAGCGGGAATCCGGCAGGCCACCAGGTGCCGTACTTCTTGCGGAAGGGATACCACTGGCGGCCATCAGCGCCCAAGCGCAGTTGGGCGTCGTGTCCGACCACCGTGAGCCAGGACCCGTCGGCCCGCAGGCGCGGGGCGTGGTCGCCTTCCCAGCCCTGCCGGATCTCTTCGCGCACGGCGCGCAGATAGAGCGGGTCGACATCCCGCTGTTCGTCAACGATCGCGAGTGCAGCGGCGCCGCCATAGTGCCAGGCCGCGGCGGCCCCGGGCCAGCGCGGTGGGTGTACGCCGGGTGCCCCAGGCCAGCCGTTGTGAGATCGGCAGCGGCGGGTCGGCCGCGGCGAGCCGCGGCATCGGCCCGGGCCACCCCAGTCACCGGATCCCGGTGTAGGAGGGGTCGGGCAGCTGCGCATAGTGCTGCTCCTCGGGAGGCGCCGCGGCCTGGTGCGCCTCGTCCTGGGCTTGGCGTTCCTGCTGCTGCAGCCGCAGATCCGCCGCGATCTTCCTCGTGCGGCGTTCTTCATCCTGCTGCTCACGCAGCCTCGCCAGCCGTCGGAGCTCCTCGAGCCGTCCCTCGTCCATGCGGTGCGCCCTCTCGTGCGGGGATGGGTGGGTCGGTCAGCGCACGCCCACGCCAACGGACTGCTGGGTCTGCTGGGCGTTGCGCTGCGCCTCGTCCACGCTGGTGGCCTTGGCCGGCGTGCTCTCGGGGGGTGCCGGGTGGGCGGCGGCGCGGGCTTCGGTCCCGGCCATCAGCTTCTGGCTCACCTCCAGCAGCCGGCCTTCCTGGCCCTCGAGCAGCTTGGCGAGGTCCTGGTTGCTCGGGGTGTCCGCCTGAGGGGTGGGCCGGGCGGTGAGGTTACCCGGGTGACGCCGCTCGGTCCTGCGGTCCCGGCGCGGCAGTTCGGGTACCGTCGCCGCGGGGGCCGGCTCAGCGGGCGCGGATGGACTGGGTGCGGCCGGTGCCTGCTTCTGCTCCGGCTCGGGGGGCGCCGCTGCAGGGGCGGCGGCTTCGGGCGCCGGGGTGGCTTGCGGCTGCACGGCCGGTGCCGGTGCCTCGGGTGCTGCGGATGCGGAGATGGCCGCGGCGCCCTTCTGGAGTTCGAGCAGGTTCGGTAGGCGCTGCTCGAGCAACTCTAGTTGGCTGCGCAGGTCGTTGCGGGAGGCGGTGAGGGTCTCGCGCGGCTTGAGGCCGTTGGGAGGGCCGACGACGTTGAGGGTTTGGAGCACGGCGAGGGCCCGCTCGGCCTGCGCATGGGTGAGGTTCAGCTCGGTGGTCTCGCTCAGCACGAGCGGTGAGGCGACTGTGCGCTGCTCGACCACGTGCGCGGCCACCGCGCGGACCTGGTCGGCGCTGAGCTCGGCTTCCAGGGCCTGGGCGGTGAGCTTGGGCGGTCCGGCGATCTCCTGGGCGAGACGGTCGGCGACCTTGTTGAGGTACTGGGCGTTGCGGTCGAAGGGGTTGTTGTCCACCTTGCGGCGCAGCGCCGTGATGAGCGCGCGCCGGGTTTCGACCGGCTTGTTGGTCTGCAGGCCGGCCACGAGATCGCTGGGCGGAAAGACGGCCTGGGTGCCGAACTCCTGCTCGCCGTTGGCGGCTGCGGCGATCGCTTTCTGGGCGAGGAGGTAGCGGATCTGCAGCTCCGGGCGGTCCTGCGGCCGCAGACTCTTTGCGCTCAGCTCGGCGCGGACGGTGCGCGACTCTTCGTAGAGCGCGTCCAGGTACCGCTCGGGCGGCTCCGCCTCGTAGTGGCCGAAGTCCCGCTGCTCCTCGGCACCGAGGGAGCCGCGCATGCGCTCCAGTCGTTGCTCTGCGTAGTGCAGGACCATGGCGGCGATGTTGCGGCGCCCGGAGGTGCCCTGGCCCTGGTTGTCGTACCGCCGAATGACGGCCCGCGCGATCCCTGAGATCATCTCGATGCCGCGGAGCTGAGCGGCCTCGACCAGGCCGTGCAGGCGCACGTCGAGGGTGAGGCGGTGTCCGGCGCGCCGGGCCCGGCCTGCCATTTCGGTCAGGGCGGTCATCAGCTGGGATGCCTCGGCCAGTTCCGGGTCGGCCTTGGCTCCGGTGGACAGCGCGCTCTCCAGCTCGGGGTCGTCCGCATCATCCAGGCCCAGGTCCGTCTCGGGGTCGTCCGGCTCGGCCCTGCGCAGCTCCCGGTTGAGCTTGTGGACGTGCGCCATCAGCAGACGCGGACTGTCGAGGGCCTGTACGGAGTCCAGCCCGGAGGCCCGGGCCGCGTGGTCCTCGGCGACCCGGGTGAGGGTGCGCATGGCCTGCCCGCCAGGTGTGTTGCGCTGATCCCACTTGTCGAGGTGCGCACTGACCCTGGCCGCGTGGCGGGCGATGAGGCTCGCGGCAAGGGTGGTGATCTTGGCGGCCTGGACCGCGGTCTGGGGGGTGACCTCCGCCTGTTCGTTGAGGCGCGCCAGGACGGCGTCGACCTGCTGGCGGATGTCGCGGATGGCGTGCCAGTCGGGGTTGCTGAAGTAGAAGGCTTGGTTGTTCTGCGCGGCGGCCATCGCGGTGTCGAGGCCCGCCAGATCGCGGGGACCCGCCTCGGGGGGAGCGTCCGCGGTATCCAGCGCCCGGGCACGGCGCATGCCCCGCTGAAGGTTGACCAGACGCGCGTAGCGTTCCAGTGCTTCCGCGTTCATGGCCGCAGTCACCTCGGTGGACAACTTCGGCACGGGTGGGGTCGGTTCGGTCTGCAGTGGGGTCGGTGTCGTCATCACGGTCTCCGCGTCAGGACTGGCTGGGGGCGAGTGAGGTGGACTGGCCTGCGGCGAGCGCGTTGCCTTCGGCTTCCTGGTGTGCGGTCTTGCGCAGGTTCTTGTGCACACGCGATGCCGGCGCTGTGCCGTCGGCCGGGTCGCTCTCGCCGCCGGTCACGCTGCGCGTCTCCTTGTCGGCGATGATCTTGCTGGCGAGCTCGCGGAGCCGGGTCATGACGAGTTCGTCGACGTCTGCCTCCGGAGCGTCCGCCGCCTTGGGGGCGGGGGTCTTCGTCGTCGGCGCGGCGGCGGGTGGGGTGCGGGGGCCGGTGTGGGTTGCGGGCCGGGCGAGGAGGGTGTCGATGTCGGCGGCGCGGGCCAGGACGGTGCGCGGTGCATCGGGCCGGTAGGGTCCGAGGATCTGCTGCTCCTCCAGGCGGTGCAGGAGCCGGTCGGCCCGCTCGGCGGTGACGTTCATCGTGCGCCGCAGGGTGAGCGGGGAGGCGTTCTGGTGGGCGGTGACCGTCAGGGCGGCCTGCCGCAACTGGGCCGGCGGAATGGGGCCTTGCGGGTCGGCGCCGGTGGGCACGACCCCGATCAGGCGTTGCTGGTAGGCCCAGGCCACACCGTTGAAGAGGTCGGCGGTGGGCTCGTAGGGGTAGGCGTCCTCGCCGGTGTGCGGGTCGGTGTCGCGCAGTTCGGCGACACGGGCGGAGAGCCAGTCCAGCAGCAGTTCGTGTGCGGCGATCAGGTTCGGGACGGGCGGAGCGCCTGCGACCAGGCCGTTGTCGGGCAGGAAGTCCCCGCCCGGGGGCTGGCCGGTGAGTTGTTCGTAGCGGGCACGCCAGCGGGCCCGGTTGATGATCCACTGCTCCTGGAGGTCACCGCGCTCGGCGAACACGGTGGTGGGAGATGCCATACGGCGTTCGAGGTCGCGCTCAATGTGAGCGAGGTCCTGCATGCGCCGGTCGGTGCCCACCGCGCGCGGGAGGGTCTGCCCGTCCGGGTCCTGACCGCGCAGGCGGGCAATGGTGCGTTCCAGACGGTTGCCCAGGCTGGTGAGCCGGATCTTGGAGGCGACGGTGGCCAGTCCCTCGAGGATGCGGACGACGCACCTCTTGGCCCGGTTCATTAACTGCTCGCCGCCGGGACCGTGCAGCCGGCGCATCGCGGGCTCACTGGCATTTATCTGGGCCACCAGGTCGGTGATCTTTTCGTAGATGGTGCCGGGCAGGCCGATGGAGTACGGGCGCAGTGCGGCGAGGGCTTCGTGCGCACTGTGGTGGGCGACCGTGAGATCGGCCGCCATTGGTGTCTCGTCGGCGGGCGGGAGCTCGGCGGCGGCGCGGGTGATGTCGTCGAGCTCGGCTGCCTCCTGGCTGAACCCGTTGTCGAGTTCCTCCCAGGTCTGCTGTGTCTCTTCCTGAATCCAGGAGCCGTCGTTGCGCAGGACCCAGATGTGACCGTCGGGCGCCAGGACGTCCAGAGCCAGGTCCGGGTGTCCGGCCGTGTACGCGGAGAGGGCCTGTTCGGCACGCCGCCGGGTGTGCTCCTGGTTACCGTCGGGGCCCTGGGCGATCGTATCGAGGAGATCAGCGAGCTGGGCGGGGGTGGGCTGGGCCGGGAATGCGGGTGGCAGGATGCTGCGCACCGCTGCGCGCCAGCTCTGGCTCAGGGGAGTGCCGAGGAGTCCGGCGGCCTGGGCGGCGCGCCACTCGATGGCGGCAAGCAGTTCCGGGCCGCTCATCTCCACGAAGCGGCTGTACGACATGCGCAGCGAGTCGGGCCGGGCGGTACCGAGCCACACCACGACGGTGGGGTCGTCGCTCGTCTGGTCGTCTCCTGAGGTGCTCAGGTCGACGCCGTAGATGGTGCCCAGCTTCAGCGGCTGGGGCAGCCGGTCGAGCTCGGGGCTCTCGATGGTGTGCTGACCGAGGCGTTCGTGCACGGCCGCGTGCAGGGCATACGCTGCGGTGGTGCGGTCGGTGTACTCGACTTCTCGCCGTCCCTCGACCGGGGAGGGCAGAATCATGCTGAACGCCAACTGCTCCTGCTCAGGCGCAGGCTCGTCAGCCTGAGGACTGGTCGGAGTGATGGGGCCCCTGGCGCGGGCCCCGGCGGCCCATTGCCCGGGATGACGCGCCTCGGATCCAGCACCCTCGGGTGAGGGCGTCGCAGTGCGCACGGACGTGCCCTCGGCGGCGAACTGGCGGCTGCGGACGTGGGAGTCGCTCGCGAAGTACCCCTCGGGGTCGGCGGCGAGCAGGTCCAGGGCCTGTTCGTAGACCTCGTTCTCGTAGTCCTCGTGGTGCCTGCCCGGGCCGAGGAGCACGGCGGTGGCGGTCATGTGCCCGGGGATCTTCCACTCCTGGTCGAGTCGCTTCGCCCAGCTGAGAGCGGCCTGCTCCAGCGCGGTCGTGTCGCCGGGCGCTTCGGCCTGGACCGACTCGTGGATGTAGCGGGCGGCCTCGGCGGCGATGGCCCGCGTGCGCGGGAAGGACCGGGTGGAGTCGAAGGCACGGTTGGCTCGTTCGCTCTCGTCGGCGTTCTTCACCAGGACCGCTTCTACCGTGGCGTCGAGGAGGGGCCGGCGCTGTTCCAGGGCGTGCAGCACGGGCGCGGCGCCGTCGCCGCCGGCGGCGATGCCCTCTTCCCACAGCTTCGCCGCGTCCTTGGCGTCCGGAGCGGTGGTCACCGTGGTGGGCCCGGCAGCATTCACCAGCAGGTCCCACTTGTCGAGCAGCACCTTGCGACCGCTCTCGTCCGCATCCAGGAACACGATGTGGGAGCGCGGATTGTCGGTGTCGAGGCCCCGCAGGACGGTGAGCTGGCGTTCGGTGAACGCGGTGCCCATCGGGGCGCCGACCACGGGCCGCTGCTCGATCGGCAGCGTGGCGGCCGCTCGCGCGACAGCGATCACGTCGAGGTAGCCCTCCACACTGACCCGGGGCCCGCTGCTGCTGGCCAGGGACTCGGCCTGGGCGGGGTGGTGGAGCCCGAAGACGAGATCGCTCTTGTTGAACAGGTCGGCGTCGTTCGAGGTGTTGACGTACTTCGGTCCCCCGCGTTCCTTGGCCTGTTCTTCCGTCTCGCCGGGCCGGTCGACGCGTCGTCCGCTGAAGCCAACAATGTCCTGGTTCTCGTCGTGGATCGGGAGCATGATCCGGTCGGTGAACGCGTCGATTAACGTGCCGCGCTTGCTGGTGGTGGCGAGGCCTGCGTGGAGGAGTTCGGCTTCACTGAAGCCCTGGGCCATCAGCTCGCGGGTCAGCACGTCCCAGCGGCCGGCGCCACGGTCGGAGGGGGCATAGCCCAGGCCCCACTCCTGCTGTACCTCGGCGGGGAGCTGGCGCTCGTCGGTCAGGTAGGTGCGGGACAGCTCGGCGTGCGGATCGCTGCGCAGGTGTTCGGCGAAGATCTGGGCGGCCGCACGGTTGACTTCGATCAGCCGCTCGCGCGGCACACCGACCTTAGCGCCGGAGGCATCCTGCAGGGCGCCCTGGCCTACCTGGAGGGTGTGCTGGACGTCGACTCGGTAGGCGGCCAGGCTCTTCTGGGGGTGTTGGCGGATCGCCTCGTGCAGGACGGGCTGGAGTCTGTCGGCGAGCTCGCGGTCACGTTCGGCGTTGCCGCTGGTCTCCAGGGTGATCACGACGGTCCGGTCGGCGGTGAGGACGCCGGTTGCCTGCAGCGTGACGCCGAGGTCGGTGAGGGCGGATCGGGCCAGCGCCGTGAGTTGGCCGACGGGGTCGGCTGTGGCGGATCCGGGCTGTTCGGCAGGGGTGGTGGCGGGTGCCGTCTGCCCGGCGTTGTCCTGCTCCTGCTGCTCCTTGCCGGGGCGCACCTCCGCTTTCGCATCGGTGGCAGCGGCCGCGGTGTCGACCGGCGCCGTCACGGCCTTCTGGTCCGCTGGTGCGGGCGACTGTGCCGCGGGCTGCGCGGCGGGGCTGCCGGGGCCGTTCTGCTCTGCCTCCCCGGTGGCGGTCGCGGACTCCGGGGCCGCTGGAGAGGGAGGGGCGGGGGCCTCTTGAGCGGTGTCCGGCTCCGCTGCGGGTGGTGCGGGGGTCGCGGGACCGGGAGCCGGCTGGCTCGGGGCTGGTGCAGGGGTGGTGGGGCCGTAGTCCAGGAGCGGCCGGGCGCCGCCGTCGCTCGCGTTCATCCACGCGGTCACCGCGGCCAGCAGCGTTGGCGCGTCGACCTGGGCGAGGTCGACGGCCGGGAGGGTGACGGCCCGCGCGCTGCCTTCTTCGTCCACGGCGGTGAGCCCGAGCCAGAGCACGGGCCCCTCTGCCTGGTGATCGACCAGCGCGTAGACCGGGCGACCGTGGACGTGGGCCAGGAGCGCGACCTCAGTGGCGCCGCCGGCCAGCTGGGCCTGCGCCTGGGCGAGCAGACGCGGCGCGGCCTCCTCGGCGGTCATGAGGATCTCACCGGGCAGCTCGAAGACGGGCAGTTGAATGTCGTCGGACTGGTCCACGGCCATCGTGGTGGGCTCCTGTGCCGCTTCGGGCGTCGGCTCGGTCGAGCCCGGTGTGCCGACGGGTTGCAAGGTGACCTGCTGGGCGCGGCGCTGGATGTACTGGCCGAGCTCCATCTCGCCGTCCTCGGTCTGCTGGATGATGGCGATGACCTGCCCCTGGACGGCCGTGCGGTACAAGTCGCGTAGCTTGTCCGTATCGGTCGTCCGCGCCGCTTGGTCATGGAAGTCCTTCGCGAGGGTCAGCTGCGCGCAGTGGATGTGGTGGCCCAGCTTCCGGGCGAGCTGTGCACGTTGGCCTCTGTCGTCTGTGCCCGTGCCGAGCGCGGCCTGCAGGGCGAGCAAGTCGGTGAGGCCGGAGACGCCGAGGGTGTCGGTGCCGGTCAGGGACGTTGCTGCCCGGGAAGCGGCCGGGGTGGCCGACAGCCACTGTTCGTGCTGGTCGAGCTCCTGCAGCAGGGCCTGGTGGGCAGCCGTGTACGCGGCGGCGTCCGGGTAGGGCGCGGCGGTTTCGGTGCCACTCTGTGAGTCGGGGGTGAGTGGTTGCTCGGCTGCGGTGGAGTGCGACGGTGCACTGGTGGCCACGGTGCCCTCCTGACGTACGGCGGCCGGTTGGGGGCGCGGCCTGCTTCCGACTTCGGCAGCGGTGGTCTGCGCCCGGTCGTCGGCCTCATCCGCGGTGGGCTCTGCCAAGGCGACACGGCCGGCGTCGGGGGACTCCTCGTCCGCGTCACTGGCCGTGGGGGCGGTCTCGGCCGGCGAAGCTGCGGCGCGCCCGGGGCTCTGAGTGCGGTCGGCCGCGCGTCCTGCAGGGACCTCGGGCGTGGCCGTGGAGGCGGCAGCCGCGGGTACGACCGGTTTGTCCGGCGCCTGCGTCACCGCGTTCTCCGCGTCGCCTGCGTCGGCCGGGGCGGCGTCGAGGGCAGTTTCGGGAGGGTCGGCGTCGTCAGCGGGTGCCGGCGCCTGCGGCAACAACATGTCTTCTCCGCTGGCGGGCTGCTCCCGAACGAGCGGGCCCTGACGCATGCGCTGCCGGCTGCCGATGCTCTGGTCGGCCGTAGGAGGTGCTGCTGCCGCCTCGCTGCCGGAGGCGCCGTCGTGGTTGGGGGACGTCGGCTCCGCGGCGGCCTCTGGCGGACCTTCGGCCGACGGCTCGAGCGGTCCGCCGTCTTCCGCCGGAGCCGGTGCGGGCGCAGGCGGCACAGCAGATGCGCGGCCCTGATCGGACACGCCCGGGACGGGCTGCGCCGGAGCGTCGATCGGGGTGCCGGGAGCCGGGCCGGGTACCTCACCGGCGAATGCGGACGGGGCACGCCGGGGCTCGAGGGCGCGCCAGGTCGCGCGGCGGTCGGCCAGAGTGTCGACCGTGTCGCTCTCCCCCAGCGCGTAGGCCCGCAGGGCGTTGGCCACGTGCTGTGCTGCCTCGGCCACATGTTCCGCCGCGGGCAGCAGCGGGAACTTGACGTCCTTGTTGCCAAGCCGCACGAGCTCGCCCGTCCAACCCGCCGCGTCCTCCAGCACGTTGACGATTGCTTCAGCGTCCAGGTCGTACGTGGTTGCGTGCTCGCGGACGGCATCGAGGTAGGTCATCACGATGCCGCGCACGCGGACCCGGTGGACGTCGTCCGCCTGTACTCCTCGGGTGGTCTTCCACACCGGGCTGCGAACGTTGTTCACGTAGTGATCGGTCGCCTCGCGGCCCGCCACCTCCAGAGCGGCGCGCAGATTCAGTACGGCACCGACGGCGTACTCGTGGGCGATGGGGTCGGTCAGCGTCTCGAGCGCGGCGGCGGCGTTCTCGTCGTACTGGGCCAACGGGTACTGGTAGGTCCAGTAGGTGCGGTCGGCTCCGGCCGCAAGGTCGGCGACGTCGCGGGCGGTCGACCGGGCGGCCCGTGCGGCGGCCTCGGCCGCCATCGCGTAGATCTCCTCGATCTCCTTCTTGCTTCGCCTGCCGATTTTGTGCCAGTCGTCCCGCAGGGGTGCCGGAGCCGGTGGCCTCGGGGCAGCGCCGCTCTCCACGGGTACCGGGAGGGCACCCAGGGGCGCGTAGTCGATGGGCGGCAGTGGTGCCCGGTTGACGATCTCGATGTCGCGGGGGACGCCGGGCACGGTGAGGTTGTAGCGGGTGTACCAGGCGTGCCCGCGCTCGGAGAGGCGAATCTGCGCGCCGTCGCGTTCGGCAAGCCCGTTGTCCAGGAGGGCGCTGATGCGCTGCGGTGAGCCTGCCAGGTGGACGGAGCGGCGGGGCACGCGCTGCATGAACCGGCCGTCGACTTCGGTGATATTGCCGCGGGCGATGTCGTTGAGGTCCCGATGGCGTGTCTGGGAGTAGCGCGGAAGGGTGTCCTCTGGTGCGGCAGTGGCCTGCCCCGTGCCGGGGGTGTCCTGGTCGGCGGTGGAGGCCGGCTCAGGCTGTGCCATGGCGAACAGCGTGGTCTGCTCCTGGATACCGGGCCGCGCACGCCAACGCGCCTCGGAGTCCGCGGTCGGCTCCGCGCCTGCCTGCGCGTTCTGCCCTGGTTCTGGTGCAGATCCGCTGGCGCGCGTGGAGTTCTCGGGCGTAGCGGAGGCTTGGGCAGCAGGGGCAGTCGCCTGAGGGGCGGGTTCGTCTTGCGGCTCGGAAGCATCGAGGAGACCGGAAGGGGCATCTTCGTCTCCCCACGCCTCGGCTGACGGGTCTGCCGGCAGGGCAGAAGAATTTCCGCTCGACGGGCCTTGGCGCCCGGTGGCTGCCTCGCTGCGCTCCGGGAAAGGTTGCGTGGGTGCCCTGTCGACGGCGGCGATCAGGGCGGCTGGCTCCTCTGTCGCCGGGCCCCTCGCTGCGGCGGACGGCTGCGTCAGCATCCTTTCGGTGGCGTCGCTGTCGGCCCCGGGAATGGTCTGGAGATCGGGGGTGTCTGGGTCGCCGCGGGCATCGGCGTCGGCAGCCTGGCCCGCATTGCTGCGCGGACTCCGCTGCGCGGAGCGGGGAACCCCCGCAGCCGCACGGCCGTCCGGCTGGGCTGCAGTGCGGGAGTCGGTGCGCCCGTCCTGGCTCGGCAGGGTTCTGGGACCGGATCCGCGCGCGGCGCCATGTCCAGGTGCCAGTACGCGCGGAGCGTCGTCGTTTGCGGACCAGCCGGGGCCCGCATCCGGAAGCAGCAAGCCCGACGGCACTTCTCCCTCCGCCGTCCACGGCAGATCAGGTGCAGCCGGGGAAGCCAACGCTGTCGCGGGAGCGTCCAAGACGCGGGGGGCGTCCTCATCACTCCCCCAGCCCCGGGGCACCTCACCGAAGGCTGCGGGGGCGTCCTGGTCACCCCACGCGCTTTCCGGCCTGGGTGCGAGTACGCGCGGAGCGTCGTCGGCTGCGGACCAACCGGCGCCCGCGTCGGGGAGCTCCAGCCCTGACGGCGGCTCTTGCTCCGACATCCAGCCCAGACCTGGCGGAGCCGAGGCAGCAGGATCCCTCGTGGGCGTCTGCAGGACACGGGGTGCGCCCTGGTCGCTTCCCCAGCCCTCGGCCACGGCGCCGAGAGCTGCAGGGCCGACTGTTTCGTCGGCGTCGTGCTCGGGTGCCAGCGGGCGCGGTGCGTCATCGGTGGCAGCCCAGCCGTAGCCCTCCTCAGCCGGGGGCAGACCCGACGGAGGTTCCTCGGCCGCCGTCCAACCAACCGGTTCTCCGGCGAAGGCGGATGCCGGCGGCGCCGCGGCCGTGTCCAGGACCCGCGGGGCGTCGTCGGTACTCGCCCATCCCGGGCCTTCAGGGCTGAGGGCCGATTGGAGGTCTTCGTCTCCCCATGTGCCGCTCCCACGGCGCGCCGTCGCGGGGTCGGCTGTCGCGCCGGTGGTCTGTTGTGGGGCGAGAACCCGGGGAGCGTCGTGCGCGGCAGACCAACCCTGCGGCTCGCCGGGCACGGTCAGACCCGAGGGAGGTTCCTCCTCCATGGTCCATCCTGCGTCGGGTGGCAGGACCCTGGGCGCGTCGTCCGCGTCCGTCCACCCTTCGGCGGCAGCGTCAAGCGCAGGAGGAGCGTCCTGGTCTCCCCAGCCGCCCTGTGCACTGCGGGGCGGGGCCGGGAATTCCTCCGGGGCGGTGGCCAATTCGTCACCTCGTTGGTGATCACGGGTGGCGGCCGGGCCGCCTGGAGTCCCTGGGGCAGATCACGTGCCTTTCGACGCTAGGGATCACGGGTGGTCGAGGGCGCAGCCTGCCTGTCGCCCTCCCGCCTGGGGGAATGCTCGGCCCGTAAAACTGCTGGCCGATCCCCCCAGGCGGTCCGTGCCCTCGGTCACCGGGACGGCGCGGTGGTCGGTGCGACCGGACGTCCCAGCTCATCGGGGCGCGGCTGCTGCGGACGTCCAGGCGTCGCGGCAGTGGAAGACGCCTGGGGCATCTGCCGTTGGCGGGCTCCGGCCTGAAGGCGGTCGCGGAGCTGACGCGCGCGGTCAGTGTTGAGGCGATCTTGAACGAACGCCTCTCCGTAGCGTTCCACGATCTCGACCACCTTGGCGCTGGGGGCACCTTGGAGGTCGCCCCGGGTGAAGAGTCCAGCGACCCTGGCCTTCGCATCGAATCCGAAACGCAGCACCTTCCTGTGCTGCGGGTGGCCTGTCACCGCGACGTACAGGTTCAGGCCGCTGATCGTGTTCTGGAGCGTGGGCTCGCTGGGGGCATGCGGGTCGTCCATAAGCTTCAGGAGGTACTCGCGCAGCCGGTCCGGGACGATAGGACGCTGGGATGTGGGACGGCGTGCTAGCACGCCGCGCAGAATCTGGTCTCCGGTGGCGCCTTCGAGTTCCGCCGCTGTGAACTGGGCAGCTGCGAGGGGTGTGGTGGGGTCGAACCCGAACTGCACGACCTGCTGCCCGTGCCGGGCACTCTGTGCGACCCGTACGTACAGCGGCGCGCCGCCGACGATCGCGTGCTCGGTAGGCGTGGTGGGTGCGTCCCGGTCGTTGAGCAGGCACAGCAGGTCTCGGCGTAGTTGTTCGCCCTCGGACAGCTTGGTGGGCAGCTCCGTTACGTTCTGCGTCTCGGCTTCCTCGTGCGGCTCAGGTTCCGCCTCGGTTTTCGGTTCGAGGTCCGCTTCGCGCTCGAACTCCAGGTCGTCGGTTTCGATCTCCTGGTCGGGCTCCGGCTCAAGATCGGTCTCCAG
This sequence comes from Streptomyces luteosporeus, assembly GCF_039532865.1. NCBI lineage: Bacteria > Bacillati > Actinomycetota > Actinomycetes > Kitasatosporales > Streptomycetaceae > Streptomyces > Streptomyces luteosporeus. The sequence continues at coordinate 60,039 of NZ_BAAASL010000015.1, read as the reverse complement.
GCCCGGGCCGGTCTCGTCTTCGAGCTCGGATGCCAGTCCCAGCACAGCTGCGAGCGCAGCCTCGACGTTACCGTCCTGGTCGGCGTCGGCTTCGACATTCGAGGCCAGCTCCGCCTTGAGGTCGGCGGCCAGCTCCGCCTCCATCGCCGCCGCCAGCTCCGCGTCCATGTCCGGCCCGATCTCTGTTTCCGGCACGGGTGTGGTGTGCGGCTGAGGAGTCGGCCGGGCCAGGGCGGTGGGTTGCGGTTGTGCCTCTTGCGGTGCGAGCGGTGCCCGCAGGGAGAGTCGGTAGACAGTTTCGGGCAGTTCGAAGGCCGTGGACTTCAACTCGACCGAGGCCGGCTGGATGTCTGCCCCGTTGACGATGGTGGCGTCCATCAGGTACGTCCGCTCGCCGCCGCCGTGGGGGTGGTTGTGGGTCACCATGGCGCGGCCGCGGATCCGGAGGGTGCCGGCGGCGGGTATCCCCGCGGCGCCGCTCGGCGCGAGCGGTGTGCCGTCGGCGTCGAGGTCGAATTCGATGACGTCGTCGTTGAGGACGAAGTCGGCGTCAAGGCGCAGGCCGATAGTCTCGCCGTCTGCGTCAAGGATGGTGTCCTGGCCCGGGTGCTCTACGGGCAGGTTGCGGGGCAGGTGCCAGGTGCTGTCGTCGTCCAGGGTGATCGCTACGGTGCCGAACTCGGTGTCGCTGCGCTGGATGACTTCGCAGGCCTTGTCCTCGCCGTTGATCGTCAGCCAGACCCAGTCGCCGGGGGTGAGCGTGTCCGCCCAGCGCATGGTGTCGGTGTCCTGCTCGGGGCGCTGGGGCTGGTCCTCGAAGAGCTGCCACATGGCGTCGCTGGGGGAGTTGGCCTGGTCGTGCGCGCGGTCGTGGTGGGCGCGCTCCTCCAGGACCGTGTGGTTGAGGTGGACGAACTCCTCTGCGGACAGCCGCGCGCTGAGCTGCGGGTCGCTCCAGTCGATCGGCTCTCCGCCGGTGGTCCGCAGTTCGGTGAGTCGGCCGGCGAAGTCGCGTGCTTCTTCCAGGGAGGGCAGGCCCTCCAGCGGCTGGGGGTCGGCGAGGTCGCGGGCGGCTTCGGGGCTGAGATAGAGGGCGGGCAGGAGTCCGTCGAAGGGCAGGCCGCTGCCCGCGGGGAGGACCTCGAAGGTCTCGCCATTGCGGCGGATGGCGAACTGGCCGTCGTCGGTGAGCTCCACCAGTTCGCGGTCCTTGGCGAGCTTGCGTACCTCGGTGCGGCGCCCGGCGCTCATTCCGGGGATCTTCGCGGCCATCAGGTGGGTGCGGACCTGGCCGAGGGAGGCGAAGCGCCGCTGCACCAGGGCCGTCTCTCCTGCCGGTGTGGCGGGTGCAAGCGGGGTGGCGACCATGACGTGGCTGGTGGAGCGGATGTTCTGGATGTGGTTGCCGGTGGCGGCGTCCAGGACCCGGACCCAGCCAATGCTCGCGCCCTTCGCGTCGGCGGATTCCTCGATCCGCACCAAGATCGGGACGTCCAGGGGCGGCAGGTTGGAGCGTAGTTGGGTGGCCTGCGGGTTGTTGACTTCACCCTTCCACCAGAAGGTGCCGTCGGCTGCGGCCACCTCGCCGAGGACCTTCTTCACGTTGGTGATCACGAAGTTGCCCGGTACCGGCATGGAGGGGTCGGTCTGCTCGGGGGCGGGCCGGGGCGCGGTCTGGGGAGCGGGCGCGGTCAGGCGGCGGCCGGTCTCCTTCTGGTACTCCTTGGCGTAGCGCCGGTCCCGCTCGTCCAGGCCCTGGGTGACCAGGGCGTGCAGGATCGCCTGCTTGATGTCGTGGCCGTGCTGGTCCTTCCAGTGGAGGGCCTTCATCGGCAAGGCCCGTAGGGTCGGGTTGGGCATGTCCCAGGGGAAGGGGCGGCCCTGTTCGTCGCGGATGCTCTCCAGTGCGTCCGCGATCCGGTTGGCCCGCTCGCGGGTCTTGATCTGCTCGCCCCAGGGCCCGAAGACCTTGGTGAGGCGGTCCGGTGCCCGCACTTCGTAGCGCTCGGGGGCGACGGTGATGATCGCGAGTCGTCCGCCGGAGCTCAGGTGGGTTCCGGCCTCGGTCTTGCCGTGCTTGCGGCACAGCTCGACGATCATCTGCTGGCTGCGCTGGTCCGGGTCGGCCTTGTAGTGGACAACGCTGCTCAGGTGGGCCTTGAGCAGCATGTTGGAGTCGGCCGTGGGGTCAGCCTTCTTCTCCTCGGGGGTGAGGAGGAAGCGCGGCGCCGGTATCGGGGCGGGTCCTGCGGGCGCCTTCAGCGGCTGGTTCTCGGGGACGCCGGCGAGGAAGCGGCTGAGCGCGACCGCGGCGCCCTCGGGGCTGGCGTAGGCGGTGCCCTCGGCCAGGGCCAGTTGGCCATCGGGGACGAAGTGGCAGCCCGCAGTGCTCGACACGACGGTGCCGATCCGGGTGCCGTTGCGCAGGACGCCCCGGGCGCCGCCGGGGTCGGCCGCCTCCACGGTGAGGTCGGCCAGGTCCTGGCGGAAGGCGTCCATGCCGCCGAGCTGTTCGGCGTCCACCTGGCGCAGGCGACGCTGCTCCAGCTCGGCGCGCAGGGCGTCGCGCTGCTCGACGGCGCGGACACTGTCGGCGGTGTCGCCCTGTGCCGCGTACGCGTTGAGCCACTGGTCCAGGGCCGTGGCCCGGCGCTCGAGGTCGGCCGGTGCCATGCCCTGAGGCGCACTGGAGACCAGCGGGGGCTTGGGCGTGCGGTCCTGCACCAGCACGGGTGCCACCGCGCCCGGGCGCGGGGTGCGATCGCGGCGGTCCAGAAGGGTGACGAGCCGGGTGGCGTCCCGCCAGGCCAGCACATCTTCGAGCCCGTGGTAGTGGCCACGCTCGTCGCGCAGGTTGTGCGCTCCGACCGCGACGGCCTGGGCCCACTCGCCGCTCTTGCGCAGCAGGACTTCCACCCGGGAGCCGTCCGGGCGCCGCTCGAGGTCAGCGACCGCCCACCGGCCAGCCCGCTGGGCGTAGGGAACCTCCCGCAGCTTGGCGAGGAGAGCGGCGGAAACCTCGCGTGTGACGGCATCCTGCTCGAAAACCGGCGCCGGGGCCGGGGCAGTCTGCTGCGGCTGGGCTGCGCCGTCGCCCGGTACCGCGACGACCTGGTCGCGGGTGAAGACCAGGACGCGGCCGTCCGCGCTGGTGCCGGCGTACGAGCTGGCGTCGGCCAGCTCCACGGTGACCGTGCTGTACAGCTGCCCGGTGCCCGGCTGGCTGGTGGCGGCGTGCGCGGGGTGGTGCGGGTCGAGGATGCGGACCTGCTGGCCTACGTCGAGGGTGGGAGCGGCGCTCGGGTCGGCGGGTATCCAGCCCTGGGGGACGGGCTGGGTGAGGTTGTGGCGGTCCTGGGCGGCGGCTTCGCCTTCCACCGTGCCGCCCTCGACGGAGGTTTCGAGGCGTCCGTGGAAGGCGGTCTCGGCGCCCAGGGTGCCGGAGAGGTAGACCGACTGGTGGAGTTGGACCTGGTCAGCGCCGATGGGGTTCCAGGCGACGTAGACGCGCAGGCCGCTGGCTTCGTTACCGACCTGGATCTTCACCAGCTGGTCGGTGCCGCGGGTGTCCTTGGCGATGATCTTGCCCAGGACCGGAGCAAGGGCGGGGCCCGCCGCGTGCCGCTGGGCTTCGCCTGTACCCGGGGCGGTGGCTACCGTCTCGGGTGCGGGGACGCGTAGGCCGGGGTCGCTGGCGAGGCTGTGGCGTGTGCGTTCGGCGTCTTCCTTGGTTGCGAAGACGGCTTCGACGGGGTCCTGGTCCTGGTGGCGGATCCAGACGACGTCCCCGTCGGTGCGGTCCACGACGGCCCAGCGCCGGCCGGTGTCCGTGGCCCGGGGGATCACCCTGAACGACGGCGCCGACGCGGCGGTCGCGGCGGGGTGCGGTGCTTCGGCCGCGGGCGGCGCGTCATCGGTGGCGGCGGGCGGCGCTGTGGGGCTCTGCTCCGTGTCGACGGCGGCGTTCTGGCCGACGCCCGCGGTGGTGGACGGCTCCTGCGGCTCAGTGAGGCGCGGGGCGGCGGCGAAGAACGGTGTTCCAGTGCGGATGCGGGTGATGTGCTTGCCGGTGACGGCGTCCTCGACGTCGACTATGCCGCGCGGTCCGAACTTCAGCCGGGCGAGGACAGGTTGTGTGATCGGCTTGTTGCGTCCGGCGGCCCGGCCGCCCCACCACAGGGTGCCGTCCGCCCCGGTCAGGGCACTGGTCTGGGGCGGCTTGAGCGCGGTGAACGTGTCCCGGTCGGGGGCCGTCTGCGTCGTGCTGTCTGCGGTGGTGCGCGCCGTTTGAGCCTGCTGCTCGGTCGCCTCCGGTGTGTCCACGGCGGCTTCCTCCCCGGTGCCCTCGGCGGCGGACGGTGCGTTCGGTGCGTGCGGTGCCTGGGCACCGGTGCTGGGCGCGGCGGCAGGACGGGGCGAGGTCTGCGGGGACGGCGGGGCCGCACTGCTCGGGCTCGGTGCCGTCAGCGGCACGAAGCCGCTGTTGAGGGCCTCGTCGAGTTCCTCGTCGCTGGCCACGGGCAGGTGCGGCTGGTCCTGGCCATTGCGGCGGACGATCTGAGCGGTGACGACCGCCTGGGTGCGCCCGTCGTCGGTCCTCACGAGCAGCGCGGTGCCGTCGAGCTCCGCGATGTCCCCGTCGAGGAGGCTTTCTCCGTCCTCGCTCCAGAAGGTGACTCGGTTGCCGGGCGCGAAGTCGCCGATCTGCCATGCGCGCAGGTAGATGCCGTCCGGCTCCTGCATCGGGTCGTCTTCGCGGGTGACGTCGAAGATCCAGCCGAGCGAGCCGGCATCCAGGATGTCGGTGGCGCGGGTGACCGCGACGTAGGCCAGGCGCAGCTGCTCGTCGTCGGGGATCGTGTCCCAGTCGATGCCGCCGCTGGCGCTCTCCTTGGGGCCCTTGAAGTCCCCGGCGATGCGGACGCGCGGCGACTCCATGCCTTTGGCCTTGTGCGCGGTGGACACCAGGAGGTCATGGGGTGCGGCCTGGTCGACGACCTGCCCGCCGTTGTCGCTGGCGGGGGCGGTGTAGTGGTCGGTGATGTACTGCTCGACCCGCTCGCGCAGCCGGTAGCGCTCGGCCTCGGTCGCCGAGGTGGCGGGCTTCCTCGGCGGCGGGAAGCTCCACCGCCTGGCGTCGCCGTCCCATCCGAAACCGACGCCCTTGCTCTTGAGCCACTCCTTCGTGGCCTGGAAGTTGCCGTCGCCATGGGCGAATTTGACGTACAGGCGCTCGCCGTCGTCCTCTACTAAGGGGCGCGGCATCCGCACGGACTCCAGTAGCGCGTCGAGCTCCTCGCTGTGCCGCTCCATCAGCTTGAACATGGAGTCGAGCTGCTTGAGTTCGGGCTCGCTCTCAGCGGTCTCCAGGATCTCGTCCCAGGCCATGCCGTTGAAGCGGGCCAGTTCCTGATGGCTGGTGCGCTCCCCCTCGCGCAGCGCTTCGGCGGCTTCCAGGAATTTGCGCAGGTCGGCCAGTCCTCCGGACACCGCGACCTTGCGGCCCGCCCGCAGGCCTTCGACGGCACCGAGGACGACGCCCGCGTTGGTGCGGGCGATGAGCATCGTCTCGTCACCCGGGTCGATCGTTGCGAGGCGGGAGGTCTTGCGGTCCCAGCCGGCCAGCCGCATGCGGGTGCCGCCCAGGCGCAGGAAGCGGTTGCCGATGTCGGCGACGGCGTCGCCGAACCGGAAGGTCTGAGTGAGCGTGGCGGTCGCGTCCGCGGGCAGGCGTCCCAGGGCGTCGGTCGCTCCGCGGAAGCCGTAGATGGCCTGGTTGCTGTCGCCCACCGCCACGACCTGGATGCCGGCGTCGCGGACGTTGGCGACGATCGACTCCATGACGGGGTTGACGTCCTGTGCTTCGTCCCAGAACAGCACGTCGGTGTCGGGGACCCGGCCGGAGAGCGCCCACATCTTGACGGTGTGATCGAAGGACAGCGGGAGATCGCGGTCCTTGTTGGTCGCCTTCGGGTCGGTGAGGTTGTCCCACATCTCCTGGGCGAGGGGCCGGATCGCGGCGAAGATCGTGTCCCGGTGGGCGAGAGTGTCGGGCAGGTGGTGGGCGGCGAAGTCGGTGTCGGCGGACTTCGCCCACTCCGACACGAGCCGGTTGGCCAGGTACGCGGCCCGCTGCGGGGTCAGCGACCCGTCTCCGGCCCGGATCCGGGAGCGCCAGCGCATCCGGTCGGCGAGCTGCTGCTCGTTGAGCTTGGGCCAGTTCAGCCGGGTCAGCAGGGCCTCGTCGACCATGCTGTTGGCGTAGGCGTTCGCGGTGGTCGGGGTGAGGTTGTCGCTGTACTCGCCGCGCTGCTGCGCCTCGATGGCCTCGTCGGCGACCGACCGGTTGAAGGCGAGGTACAGGATCCGCTGGCCGGGCATGCGCCGCGACAGCATCTTCAAGGTGGTGGACTTGCCGGTGCCGGCCAGGGCCATCACCCGCAGGTCCAGGCCGCGCCGGGCGGCGGCCTCGATGATGATTTCCTGCTCGGCGGTGGGCGGGTAGTCCTCCGTGGCGGCGGCCGCCGCCACGATCTCAGCCCACCGGGCATCGGTGTAGGCGCCGGGCTTCGCGGGCGGCAGGTCGTCCACGCTGGTGACGGCGCCCTGGGCCTCGTTGGGGTTGAGCCGGTAGCCGTCGGCCCGCTCACGCAGGATCTGCCCGCGGGACGGCTCGATCAGGTTGCCCTGTGCGTCGTAGTGCGGTTGCGGTACCCACCCTTCGGCTTCCTCGCGCTGCAGGGCCCAGCGGCGCCGCTCGGCGCGCAGCCGGTAGGCCAGCGATAGCGGGTCGGTGACGTCCCTCAGCGCCTCGATGGTCTCGTCGAGGTCATCGATGGTCATCTCGTGGATCGCCATGACCTGCGCGGCCTGGCCCTGGGACGGCTGGCTGAGGGGCGGCCGTACAGGGGCGGTGCGCTTTTCCTGCGCTGCCGGTGCCGTACCGTCTGCCCCGGGGGCGGTCTCGCGTACTGGTGCGGTGGGCGCGGGCGTGGCCGTCCGGGCCCTGGCGGCGGCCTCGGCTTCCTGCTTGGCCTCAAGGCTCTCGAAGACGGGTATCTCGCGGCCGCGCGCCGACAGCAGGGCCCGCAGGGCGTTGATCTTCTCGGTGCGGGTTTCGTACGTCAGGTTCTTCGGCATTGCGTGCCAGTACGCGCCGTGCTGTCGGTGTGCCCCGTCCACGTTGCGCCGGTTGAAGCCGCGCGGACCGCCGGCGACCTCGAGCGCGAAGATGAGCTCGCGGTACTCCTCGGCGGCCCCCCACACGTAGGTGTGGTCGGGGTGGTGCTCGATCCACACGTTCAGCCACGTCTGGTCGTTGGGCACGTCGTGAAGATCAGCGTGCACTTCCACCAGGTGACGGACGGACCGCTCGATGGTGTCGTGCCCCTTGATGGGGCTGTCGTCGCCGTACAGGGTCTTGTGCTTGCCCTGGTTGTAGGTGCGGTTCTCGACCGAGCCGATCTTCCGGTTGCCCGGCCCGTACACCACGGTGCCGGGGTAGGCGCTGACCTGGTGGTAGTCGGGGTAGCCGGGTACGGGGGTGGCGTCCTCGGGCAGTTTGCCCTCCGGTACGGCGGGCGGCTGGTCGAGGCCGAGTGCGCGGGCGCGGTCCTGGCGCTCCTGGCCGGTGGCGACCCACTCGTCGTAGGACTGGACAACCTGGGCGACCGCTCCGGATACGGTCTCGAACGGATGCCTCGTCGTCCAGTTCTCGATGGTGGTGGCAGCGTATGAGCCGTCGGGGCGGGTGACGACCGAGCCGATGGCCTCGCCGTCCAGCAGTACCGGGGCACGCAGGAACTGGCCGTCGGCCGCGAGTTCGCCGACGGTGACGCGTGCGAGCAGGGCACGGGCTACTTCCTGGCCGCCGAGCCGTATGGCGTCGTAGATCGAGACCGGCTTGTCGTCCGCCTGCTCCTGGGCCGGGGTGGTGCGGGCGGCCGGCTCGTCCGGCTGGGTCGGCTCCTGTGCGGTTGTCTCCAAGACGCCGTCAGCCTGTGCGGCCGCCTCGTTCTCGGGTTGGTTGTCCTCGCGCGGGAGGTCGGCGTCGGAGGTGTCGAGGTTCAGCTGGCCTTCCGGCACTGCCCCGCTGTCCTGTGCGACGGGTACCGGGGCGCTGTCGAAGTCCTCGGGGCGCATCTGCGTCCAGGGCCGGCCGACCGACGTCTGCTCGGCGGACTGCGGCTCGGTGGCGGGCGCGTCAACGGGGCTCTGCACGTCTTCCGTCGGCACTGCTGTATCCGTCAGGCGCGCGGCGGCCAGGTCGACGTCCGCAAGCTGTGCGGCCCAGTGCTCCATCACTTGGACCCCGGCGCGTGCCCGCTCGGGCATCACGTCCACACCGTCCGCACTGGCCACCTCCGCCAGGTGGACGAGGGCGTCGCGCGCCGAGAGGACCTGCTCACGGAGCTTCGCCACCGGCGTGGGGCGGGACTCGATTGCCTCGGCGGCGGCGGAGACGGCCCGCATACTGCGCATCAGCTCGTCGTGACCGACGAGGGGGTAGGACACCCCGTCGGTGGGGTGGTCCAGTGCCGCCAGCAGGGCTGGCCGCGCCGCACGCGCAACGATGGTCTCGGGGAGCAGGGCAAGGTCGCCCACGGCTTCCCGCAGGGGCCCGGTCTTCGCCACGGCCGCGCTCAGGTGGTAGCTGACCGAAGCGCCCTGCCGCGTACCGTCGACGGTCACCGAGCCGTCTGCGTCCCGGCTGATGCTGGCCACGGTGAACGCCGGGGTCCAGCTCTCCGGTGTGAGTCGACCGCCCTGCGGAGCAGGCAGTCGTACGACTGCTCCGGGCCCGATCTGCGTCCAGACACCACTGCGCCAGCCCTCAGGGATGACCTCGTGGAGGTCATCTTCGCGGTCGATCGCGTACTGCTCCGCGTCGCGCTTGGCCTCGAGGGCGACCAGGGCGTTGCCGTCCACGTCGACGAAGATCCACTTCTTGCTCTGCTTCCGGGTCCGGGGTGGATCGGGCATCTTGTCCCGGCTGACGACAGCCCCGAGAAGGTCTCCCGCCTCGTTGTGTACGAGGCGGCCGCTGAGATTCTTCAGTTCCTTCGGGTTGCTGAGAATGGCCTGCAGTTGGGCGCGGTTCTTCTCCTTGCGGGCGAGGTCTCCTGCGACGCGCTCCCGCTCGGTGGTGATCTGGGCGCGGCGGGCCTCGACGAAGGGAGCGTGCGCTGCCTCAGCCAACGGCAGCTCCAGTCGGGCCACTTCGGCTTCCAGGACCTCGGGTGCCTGGCCACGCAGGTTGAGGGTTCCGGGGCGGGCGGTGGTGATCTCACCGACCGGGTCGGCCGCGGTGAGCAGGTCGTCGCCGCGACGGCGGGCCAGAACGCGCTCGTAGTCGGCGCTCTCCAGTTCCACGGTGAGTTTGCCGGGCTGGATGTCGGTGACGGTGTGCCACCAGCTGCGCGAGCCCTTGAGGAGGACCTGGTCTCCTGCCTGGAACTCAATCGGGCTCCAGTCCCTGCGCTCCCCCTCGGCGAGCGCGTCGAGTTCGCCGCGCTGCGCCAGGTCGAGTTCGGGCAGGGCGGTGTCGGCGGGTGCGCCGTCACGGTGGTAGTGGACGGCGATGGATCGGCCGTGCTTGAGCATGCGCCGGACAAACAGGCCCGTCTTGTAGGCCCGGGTCTCGGGCCGAATGCGCGGGTTCTGGACCCATGCGCCTGCACTGCGCATGCGGATGAAGTCCTCCGCCTCAAGGGCGGCCAGGGCGTCCTTGTCGGTGTCGGCGACACCGAACACCCATGTGCGGTTCTCCCCGCCGTACTCACGGTCGTGGTGGACCCATACCGCTTCCGTGGGCCGGGGACCGGTGAGGTGAGCGGCTTCCTGCAGGGCCTGATGGCGTTCGGCGATCTTCTTGGCGCTGCCGAAGGGAGTGCGCTCGCCGGGCATCCAGTCCGTGCCGACCGCGATCTTCCACTTGACCGCGCCGTCCCAGCCGTTGGGGCCGTAGCCGTGGCCGATCCGCTCGGTGCCGTGGCCCACAGTGATGTGCTCGACGTTGTCGCGGGCGCCCTCGCGGGGTGGCTCCAGGCGCCACCAGTAGCCGGGCATGTCCTCGATCTCCTGCGCGTCGAACGGCACGGCCAGGTTGGGGTCCGGGCGTGCGGCTGGGGACGGCGCGCTCAGCGTGGGCTGGCCGGCCGCAGGCACCGCAGCGACCGCCGGCTCGGCCGTGACGGCGGGCTCGGGGGGTGTCCCGACCTCCTGCGGGGCGGGAACGGCCGAGTAGCGCTGCATGGCGTTCAGCGCGTCCTTGACCGTGGGGTGGGTGGTGCCGCCGCGCGGCCCGGTGCGTCCGTCGGGCCAGTCGGCGAAGGACCGCTCCTTGTCGGCGGCGAACCGGCCCTTGCGCGGGTGCCACTGAAGCCAGAATTTCCAGTAGCCGACCTGGGTGTGGGCTTCGAGTTCGACGTTGAGGAGCTGGCTGCCGTAGCCCTGGACCTCGGTGTTGCGGGTCATGATCCAGCCCTGTGCCTGGGCTGTCTTCCACAGTTGGCCGATGGTCTCGGGGACGGGGTAGTGGGGGTCCCACACGCCCCCTTCCGTCACCGGTGCTTCCTTGAGTTCCTCGCCGGGTACGGGGGTGGTCATCGGGGCCTCCGGTGCCGGTGCCGCCGTCTCGGGCGCCGGCGCGGCAGCAGGTGCGAGTTCGGGCGCGGGGGTGGTGCGGGTGCCGAAGGTGCGCAGGCGCTGCGGCATCTCGTGGGCGTGGCCGGCCAGCACCCGCACGAGCCCGTACAGGTCGCTGGCGTGCAGGTGCTCGTTCTCGAGCTGGGTGCGCAGCGCGGTGGCGGCGGCGCCGAGGCGCTCGATGGCGTCGGCCCTGCTTCGGATCTGGTCGTCGTCGAGCTGGGTCCGATCGTGTGCCTGGATCTGCTCCAGTGCGTCCAGGACGCGGGTGAGGGTGGGCTGTCGGGTGTAGGTGAGCGGCCAGGTGTGGCGGGCGGCGGTGTGCAGGGCGTTGGGGAAGGGTTCGAGCTCGGCGAAGGCCCAGGACACGCGCATGGCGTCGGGGTAGGTGGGGTGGCCGGGCAGCGGCTGGCCGGTCTCCTGGGTCCACACGCGCAGGGCGTTGAGGACCGCGTGGTGGAAGTTGTCCGGACCGTACGGCTGCGGGGGGAGGATGGTGAGCGGCTCGCTGGTGTGGCCGGGCAGCTGGTGGCCCATCACGGTGTGCCAGCTCGATCCCTCTTTGACGAGGGTGGCCACGATGGTGTCGTCGGGTGTGCGCAGGGTGTAGGCGGGGCCGCTCCAGTTGTCCTCCTGCAGCACGGTGAAGCCGTCCGTGTGCGGGACTCGGTAGGCGAGCCGGTCGGGGTGGCCGGGGTGGGTGATCTGCTCGTAGTCCTGGTTGCCGAACGCCTCGTACTCGCCGAGCGGCTCCATGGGGGTGGCGGCGAGGGAGCGTTGGCGCGGGTCCGGGTAGCCGAGGCGGGGCAGCAGCAAGGGGTCCTCGGACCAGATCTCGCCCGCGCTGGGGAACACGTGCCGCCATGCCTGTTCGCTCCATGCGGTGGCCGCGACCCGGTCAGCATGCCGACGGGCGAGGGTGCCAAGCGATGCGAAGAGATCCTTCACGTCCGGCGGCACCGGGACTTGGAGAAGGTCGTTGTCCTGCACGGTCCGGGCCAGCGCGAGGATCGCGCGGACGGCGTCGGACGGGGTGATGGTGGTGGCGCTGGAGGCCCGCACGGCCGCGCTCGCCTCGTGCAGCCGCACCACGCGCGGGTCAGCGGCCGGCCACTGCGGGTGGGCGATCAGCGCCCAGACCGCGGTGATCACCTCGTCGGTTGCGCGAGTGAACTCGGCGAGGCTGGTGTAGGGGCCGTCTTCGGGGGTGGCGGACTCCAGATCGAACAATGCGTCCGCTTCGGTGGGCACCGCGTCGGCTCGGTAGCGGTTCCAGGAGGCGGCAAGGGCTTGGGCGGTCGGAGTCCCGGCGGCCCGCAGGGCGTTCCAGATGGCCTGCTCGGCGGTGCTCAGCCGGCTCCGGTCCACCCCGCCGTCGGTGCTGACCGCCAGGGCGGTGACGTAGGCCTCGTCGGCGGCCAGGAGTTCGCGGCGTGTCCGCTCGTCCAGCCCCAGGTCGATCCAGGCGGGCAGTTCCTCCCAGCGCATCACCAGGCGCATCGTGGGCCGGGTGAGGCCGCCCTGGGTGGTGATGAGGATGCCGTCGGGGGCGGGATCGAGCCGCCCCAGCTCGCGCAGGTCCTCGCTGAGGCGGGGGCCGCCGAGCCACAGGCCGCGGCCGGACGTGACCAGGTCCTCGCGCCAGGCCCGCCACTGGGCTGGGTCGTCCATCCGCCGGACGAAGGCCGCAAGCCCTGATCCGCGCTCGGTGGGAGCGGAGCCGAGCGCACCGTAGGTGTTGATCACGGTGCGGAGGGCGGCGTGCTGCTCGGCCAGGGTGATGCCGGGCACGGCGGCATCGCTGACCTGCAGGGTGGTCGGTTCACTGGCGTCGGCTGGCCGGGTGAGGCTGGGGCGGGGCGCTCCCCGGAAGAGGGTGTCCCAGGCCGGCGATGCAACGGTGGCCCGCCAGGACGTAGCGAAGAAGTCTGCGGCCTGCAGCAGCTCGGTGAGTGCCTGGGCAGCGTCCTGCGGTACCGCGTCCTCCGCCCATGCCTCGCGCAAGGCGCTGACAGCCGTCTGGACGACATCGACGGCTGCGTGGAAGTCGCCAGGGTCGCGGAGGGAGACCCGCCTGAAGGTCTCCAGGGCATCGCTCAGCGCCGTCTCGGGACCCGCTTGTAGGGCACGCTGCTTGAAATGGCCGGTGCGGGCCACTGCCCGGATGGCCTGATTGAGAGCGCGGCGCGGCGCGCTGATCTCCTTGAAGTGCGTGAAAGCCGTCCCGACTGCGGGCTGTTCGTCCTCGGAGGGCTCGGCGGGCTGGCCCGGCTCGTCGTTGCCCCCTGGCGCAGGCGGAGGCGGGTTGTCGCGTCCGGCACCGCCACCCGCGGCCGGCGGGACGGCGTTGTGCTGGTCACTGGGCGCGTCAGGGACTGCGTTGCGCTCGGCGCGCGGAGCGCCCCCCGATGCTGCGGGACCGGGCGCCGCCTGGACGGCTTCGAGCGGGGTGGGAATGACATCGGACTGCGTCCGCGGGGCCGGTATCGGCTGCATCGCAGGTGCCGCGGCCGCGGCGGGCTGCTGCGTGAGGTCTGCTGGCTTTGGCATCTGCAGGGGGCGCGGTGCGCGCTCAACCAGCCCGGTCAGCGGCACGGTCACCTGGTTGAACGGGCGGCTCAAAGTGTGCGCGGACGTGTAGTCGCGCCCCTTGCCGTAGTAGGTCCGGTGCACACTTATGCGGTCGCTGGCTGCGTTGAAAACGCCTGGCTCCATGACGCGGCCGTAGGTGTTAGTGATGCGCTGAGAGGTGGAACTCTCGTAGCCGTCCGCCCAGACCTCGTCGCCGGGCTGCAGTTCCCAGGGATATACAAGGTCCCAGCCGTGGCGACCGCGCCCCCGGGCAGACCGGTCACCCGGCGGGTACAGGCCGGCGGCTGAGGCGATGTCGTCCGCCAGCTGCCGGACGCGCTGCCGGGTCTGACCGTAGGAGCCGGAGCCGGTCCCCAGACGCTGGTCGAAGTCACGCAGCATCTCGGCAATCAGATGCAGGTCCTGGGAGGGATCACCGCTGTAGCTGACGCCGTTGGCAAGCCGAGAGAGGGCTGCTTGTGCCAGGCGCAAGGGAGCGCTGGGCCGCACCCTCTTGAACCAGCGGCGGTCGGCGTCACCTTCCGGTGCAGGGTTGTCAGGCAAACGGTTGAGAAACGTTGCGGCGCGTTCCCGAAGAAGGTGAGGCATGCGGGCGTGGCGGCGCAGGTGGTGTCGGGGAGCCGGCCCGTGAAGCCAGGCCGCGGGCCCGCCGTGGCCCTGATGGTCGCTCCAGGTGGCGTCGTCCAGACTGACGACCTGGTGCAGGTCGACCGGCTGGCCCTCGGCGTCAGTGCGTTCGCGCAGGTTGAGTGCAGCGCTGACCGTGCCCCGCACGGTCACCCACTCCCCCTGGGCGGGCACTGCCGTGCCCCGCAGGAGACCGTCGGCCACGTCACTGGCGGTCACCTGGTGGCGGAAGCTGATCTGGTCGCCGGGTGTGAGGTCGCGGATGGTGGCGATGGTGGTGAATCCGGCAGCAATTTCGGTGTCCTGACGGGTTCGCCGGGCTTCGGCGTCGCGCTCGGGGTCGGCCGGCAGGTGCCGCTCTTCGACTGCGGTTGCATAGACCGCCTCTTCAACGGTGTCGCCTGAGCCGGTGCGCCACAGGCGGGCGGCGTGCGCGGCCAGAGGAGACGAGAAGGGGAAGGGGTGTCTATCGGCCCGGTCGGCGAGGACGGCCTCGATCGGTTCGGCGAGGACGGCCTCGATACGGGCGGCGAACCGCCAAGCGGTGCGCTTGTCGCCGAACGCCGGCGCCCCTGGCAGGTCGGACATCGGCCCGGGTAGAGCCACGCGCCACTGCTGGTCATCAGGAGACTGGTAGACGGCGAGACTCCCGCTCGAGGTGAGGGCCACCTGGCCCAAGTCAGCGATCGCCCTCAGGTATGCGGCCCGATCGGGAGTGAGAGTTCTCTCGCCGGGCTCGGCGAGCTCCGGGCTGGCGGAGCGCAGGTGGTCGAGGAAGTCGTCGGCAAGTTCGAAGCGGGTACCGTCCGCGCGGGCGGCAAACCGCGGCAACGTCGCCAGGTGATCCAGTGCTGCCTGAGCATCCAGCGGGGCGAAGACCACGGTGTGTGTGCGCACCGCGCCCGGGTGGGCCGGAAGGTCGATCACGACTGCGCCGTCGGTGTCGGTGTAGGCGAGCGCCCCGGCGGCGATCAGCGACCGGGCGGTGCGCGTGACGGCGCTGCCCTCCCAAGGCTCGCCGCTGGTCCCGCTCAACGGGGCATACAGGCGCCACGGATCGGCGGTGAACTCGGCTGCGCGGGCGGCTCGCTGTGTGCGGCGGGCGTTGCGTTCCCGTGCGCCGATCGGGGCTCCCTGAGGCAAGGAGGCAGACAGGTGCTGCCAGTGGCCGTCCGCGTTCTGCTGCAGACGCTGCGCGCTTTGTCGCATCACGGCCGCCCATGCCGTGGCCTGCCGTCGGACGTGTTCGGCTCCTTCCTGGTCGGCGAGGAATGCGACCAGCGCGTCTGCGGCGTCCGCGAGCTGGAACGCGTAAGCGACGGTGATCTCAGGCGGGGCCGGTACCTCGCCCGGATGCAGGGCCAAGTCGTTCAGTCCCGTGGTGAACAGCAGGGCATGCGCGACAGGATCGGCCGCCCGGAAGGACTCGGCCATGTCGCGGTCGGCGTCCCAGTGCAGGGGCGACACAGGCACTTCGGAGAGGTGGTCGCGCCACTCCTGCGCACTGAGGTAGGGCCGGATGGGCTCCTCGACCTCGCTGGGGGTGACCTCGTCCCCGGTCGCGGGGATGCCTGCACCTTGCTGGTCAGCCTCGGGGTCGGCGCCGAGTTCGGCGTGGGCGACGAGCTCGGCATCGTTCTCGGCCCGACGGCGCAGCTCGAGCAGGGCGAGGTGCAGGCGGGGGTCGGCGTCTCGTTCGGTGGCGGCCAGGTTCCCGGCATGCGTGGAAGCGGCATAGGCCGCGGCCTCGAGCACGCTTCCGTCGCCGGTCTTGTCCAGGCGATGCAGATGCGCCTGCTCGTGGGCCTGTTCGGCGAACGCGGCCAGAGTCTGGTGATCGCTGTAGACGACGCCGTGCTCGCGGGCCTGCATCAGGTGGGCGAGCACGATGGGCGCAGGTCCGTGGGTGAGGGGCCGCTGGCCTTCGAGTACGGCGGCGCGCACCAGTTCCAAGAGGTCGTCCTGGGCGGCGAGCCCGTGGGCGGCATCGGCGTAGGGCTGGGCGCCCGGCGGCACGGGGACGCTCGGGGTGGCCGGGCCGTCGGGGGTGGGTGCGCTGCGGGTGGAAGCTGCGTCGGTGGGCAGGGTGAGCAGATGGCTGGCGATCCGGTCGACGTGGTGGCGCGCCAGGTTGTGCAGCGCAAGCGCGAAGAAGCCGCGCTGGGGACCGCTGTTGTTGAGCACTATCTTGGCTGCGTCCGCGACCTTCTGGTGGCGGTGCATCTCTCCGGCGAGTCCGCCGACATCACGGTGCCCGTCGCACAGGCGCAGTGCTGCCGCGAGGTCGTGACCAGCCTCGGCCGGCATGTCGTCGTCGAAGGGCAGGTGGTCAAGGAGGTAGGCGAGTGCGGTGATGCCTTCCCGGTCCTGCTGCAGCTCCTCGGCCGGGTAGGTCTCTCCGGTGGCGTTGATGCGGGCGGGCACCAGGTGCTCGGCGAGCCGGTGTGAGGCCTGCTGGACGAGGCGCACGGCGTGGTGGGCAGGCTGGGCTGTGTGGCGTCCGCTGTGCCGCCCGATGACCTCTTCGACGGCGCGCAGCGTCTGCGCGGTGAGCGTCGCCAACTCGGTTGCCTGGGCGGCCTGTGCGTGCCAGGGGATCGCGCCGCCGATGACGGGCAGGGCCTGCTCGAAGGCGGTGATCGTCTCATTGTCCGTGAGGACGGTGCGCAGGTGACGCACCGCGTCCTTGTGCAGCGCGTACAGTGCGGCGCCGGCCGCGTCGAGTTCGGCTCCGGTAGTGATCGGCTCGGTGAGGGTGGCCTCGAAGGTGCTGGCGCGTTCTTCCAGGGGGGCGCCGATGGGGCGGCGCAGGGCCAGGCGCATGGTGTCGTCGGCCGTCTCGCCGACCGGGGTGAACAGGTGCGGCCCGTCCTCGCTCCCGGTGATGGTGAGGACGCCGTTGTCCCAGACCGGGAGCTGGGCGCCGGTGCGCCGGGCAAGCGCGTACAGCTCGGCCGCGGTGTAGGTGACCGTGTCGTCCCAGGTGGCGGAGCCAGCGGCGCGCATGAGGTGGGAGGCGGGAAGGTGCTCGGCGATGGTCTGGGCGAGGACGCGGGCGTGCTGCTGCTCGCCGTCCTCGGCCCCGTTGGGCCAGGTCCCCTCCCCCGTGGCCGCCAGGGTTTGGGTGGTGAGGTGCATGCGGGCGGCGTGCTCGTAGGCGGCCGCCGCCAGGTTGCTGATGCTGGGCTCGTGGATGCCGTCGTCGTCCAGGCGCATCTGGAAGGCGGACGCGAGGTCGAGGAGCGTGCGGCACCAGCGCGCGGCATCGGGGCGGGTGCCGATCTGTTCGGCGGTCGCGTCCTGCCACAGTGCGATGGCCGCTTCGTCGGCGATGTCCTTGAGCGCCTTCTCGCTGAGGTACTGGGATCCGCTCCAGGTTCGGGTGAACTCTCCGAGAGCGGCGATGAGGTGCAGGGCGCCGGTGCGGGCGGCGGCCTGGTGGGGGTAGGGGTCCTCGCCTTCCCCCATGTCCTGCGGGTCTGGAAGGTGCCAGGCGGCCAGCGCGGCCGCCGGGAGGGGGGCGCCGGGAGCGGCGGTCGCGGTGTCAGGCACGGCGGCGCCCGGCCGCGAGGTGGCGAGGTCCTCGAGGTACGCGTTGAAAGGGTCGGTGTTTGGCTGCGGGGTGGCGGCGTATTCGATGAGTGCGCTGAAGATGTCGGTGTCGATGTCGGGGCCGAACAGTCCGGGCCAGCTGTCCGGGTGGTTGGACAGCATGGCCCCGGCGTCGTTGACGGTCAGGCCCTTGGCGATCGAGATGAACCGGGCGGCGTCCTCCTGCGCGGGTACCGCTTGCAGGGTGCCGGACCGGCCGCCTTCGCGCGACCACAGGGTCCACGGGCCGTTGCTTTGCCAGGAGATTCGCAGGCCGGAGTCGGTGCCGAGACGGTCGTTCAGCTCGGCGCCGCGGCACACGAACACCTCGCGGCCGCGCTGCACCGCGTACAGGGTGTCGTCCTGCGGTTGCAGGGCGAGCCGGGCGCTCTGGGCGGTCTGCGCGGTGACGTGGGCGGCGAGCAGGTCGAGGGATGCGTCGTCGCCGAAGAACGCCCGCATCAGGGCGGTCTTGCGTGCACCGTCCGCACCGTCGATCTCGTCCATGACCTGCTCCTGGATCCAGTCGCGGATCAGGCCGACATGGAGGCTGTCGAGGGGGTCGTTGCTGACGGTGAGGCCGACGGTGTGCGGGTCGCGGGCGGCGGCGTCCAGGAGCCGGCCGATGAGCTCGGCGTGCTGCTGCCACTGTGGCGGCAGCGGGAGACGGCCTGCGCCGGTGGCGTGCTGGGTTCCAGTGGCGTGCTGGGCGACGGTGGCCGCCAGGCGGGCGAAGGCGCCGGTGAAGCCGCGCGGGGTGATGTCGGCGTGCAGGGTGTGCCGCAGGGCTGGGCTCATCTGCTCGGCGCGTGCGCCCAGCCAGTCCACCAGGGCCGGGGCGAACGGCACGGGGGCGTGGCTGGTGAGCGGGTGGGCGGGGATGTGCGTCGAGGCGAGCAGCTCGGGGTCAGCGAGTGCCTGCTGGGTGAGGGCCTCCAGCTCGTCGTCGAGTCGGCCGTCGGTCTCGACGAGGGTGGCGTACAGTCTGCGGGCCAGCTGGGTCGCGGTGGCCGCGAAGTCGCGGAAGTCGCCGCTGCGGGAGTGGCGGTAGCCCTCGTCCTCGTGTTCGCGGATGACCCGGCGGGCCAGGTGGGCGGCTTCGTCGAGCAGGTGGGGCCAGGCTGGATCGATGTGGCCGTCGGGCCCGGTCAGGGGGCGGCGGGCGAGGTCCTCCAAGAGGTGGGACAAACGCCGTTCGGTGGCCGACTTGGTCGGCCTGAGCTGGTTGTGGATGCTGCGCACGACGGTGTCGCCACGCGGCCCGTAGTAGCCCTCCAGCTCCTCGTAGTCGTAGCGGCCGTCGGTGTCCGCGTAGGGCGCTGCCGGGTCGAGGTCGCGGGCGGCGACCTCAAGCGGGCGCGCGCCGGGGTTGAGGAGGGTGTCGGCCAGGTCGGGATCGGTGAGCACCGTGCGGGCCAGGCGCCCCAGGTGGGTGGGGAGCTTTCCGGTGGCGCGGGTCAGGTCCGTGGTCCCGGTGGCGCGGGCGAGGCCGTACAGGGCGTGCAGGTGCGCGGCCGCCCCGCCCGGGATGCGGGTGGCGGCCATCCGGGCCTTCAGCAGAGTGCTCTGTGCCTCGGTGCGCTCGAGTCCGTTGGGCGTGGTGGGCTGCGCGGCGGCTTCGGCCAGGGCGTCGAGGGCCTGCTGGACCTCGGCCGCATTCGCATAGGGCTTCTCGAAGCGGCGGGCCGTCTCGCGCAGCCACGTTTCGTCGGGCGCGGGCGGCGGGGTGTGGGCAAGGCGGTCGACGTGGAGGGCCGCGGTACGCGCGAGGTGGCGCAGCCGGCCGGTGGCCTGGTCGGCGGTGGCGCGGCGGTCGGCGGGCGCGCCGTGCAGCTGCCCGGCCAGCGTTTCGGCTGCTATCTGAACCCGGGTGTACGCCTGGAGCTGCAGGCCCCAGTCCGCGGCGGGGGTCTGCTGCGCCTGATCCCAGGAGTCGGTGAACTCGGCGATGGCCGCCGCGAGTTCCTCGCCGGGTTCGGCGGGCAGGTCCTGTCCGAAGTCTTCCTGCCATTGGTCGTGCAGCTCGTGCAGGCCCTGGCGTGCTCGGGCGGCGGAATCGTGCTCGTTGTCCGTGGCATACGGTGCGGGGCGGTCTTCTCCGAGGCTCCAGCGCTCCTGGGTGCCGGGGCCGTCGCTCGTGCCGGTGTCCTGTGCGGGCTCGTCCGCAGTCTTCTCCGTCGCCTCCTGGGCCGGGGCGGGGGTTCGGGGTGCGGGGGCGGCGTTAGCGGTGGGGTCGGCCGCGGCGAGGGCGCGCACGGCGTCTTCGTCGCCGTCGCGGATGGCCTGGGTGAGGGGCTGGTTGTTCTGGCTCCAGGTGGCCATGAACTCTTCGAACTGCGCGCGGGCCTGGGCCTCGATGGTGCGGGCCAGATCGTTTTCGCCGGCGTGCTGGGCCAGGGTGGCGCGGTGCCGGTCGAGGAAGGTGCGGACGAGACGGGTCAAGCGGCTCACGGGTGCCTGCATGGTGATGCGGTCGCGGCCCTTGAGGGAGCGCAGGAGCCGCTCGGCCTGGTTGAGGGAGTTGGTCAGGGCGGTCTCGGTGTCGTGGCCGTCGCGGTCCTCGTGTGCGGCGACCGCCTGGAACAGGTCGTGGCGCAGCTGGGTGAAGGCCCGGGGGATGTTCTCGCGGTCCCAGGTCTCGCCAGCGGCGCGGCTGAGCTCGATTTCGGTGGCTTCCACCTCGGCGAAGGCCCGATTCCATTCCCGCTGGGTGGCGAAGACGGGCGCGGTTGCGGGCGAGGGCTCGGCGGCGGGCGACAGCGCGGCTGGCACGCCGGTGGCAGGCGGGGTGGGTGCGGGCTTGTCGATGGCCGTTGACGGGGCTGCGGGCGGAGTGCTGGTCGTGGTGGGTGTCTGCGCGGGGCCGTCGGCCGGGCTCTCGGCCGCGGGGGTCTGGGCGGCTTCGGGGGTTTCGGTGACGGAGGGTGCGGCGCGGCGGGCCAGGCCGGTGAGGCGGGCGTCGTTGGAGACGGCTTCGAGGCGGGAGCTGTCGCGGCGGCGGGCGGTGAGCTGGCGGCCTTGGCTGGTGACGGCGTGCAGGACGGGGCTGTCCTGCATGAGGCGGCGCAGCAGGGCGTGGGCGGCGAGGGTTTCGGTGCCCACGGTGTACGTGGCGGACAGGCCGAGGTCGTCGAGGCGGACGTACTCGCGGCCGTCCTCGGCGCCGGACTGGTCCGGGCGGGGTTCGTCGGAGTCCTCCCACTGGGCCAGCGCGGCAGGGCTGTCCAGGGTCGCGGTCCAGCGCTGTTCGTGCAGGGCGGCCAGGCGGCCGAGCCGCTTGAGGTCGGTGGCCATGGGGTTGTTCCTGCCGAGCGCCTTGGTGGCGTCCTCGATGGCGGTGCGCCACAGCTCAGGCGGCACGATCGCGGCGGCCGGCGCCAGCACCTCGCTGGCCAGGCGCTTGGCGCGCAGACTCCGGCTCTCTTCGTGCAGCTGGGCGAGGGCCTTGGTGAGTTTGCGGGCGCCGGGGCTGGTGGCCGCGTCGGGGTGGGATTCGACGACCGCGCGCAGGGCTTCGGCCATCAGCCGCTCAGCGATCCACGTGGCGAGACGGTCGGTGTAGTGAGGAAAGTCCTCCTGCTCCTCGTCCGCCGCGGCGGGGCCGTCGGCGGACGCTCCGGCGCCGCCGCTGCCTGTGCCGGAGCGGCTGCGGGAGCGTCCCCCGCCCCCGCCTCCCCCGCCGGAGCGGGCCATGGCAGCCCCGCCCTCGACGCCGCCCGCGTAGCTGGGCACGCCACCGGCGGGACCGTTGCTCTGGACGGGGGCTTCGGTTTCCAGCTCGGCCATCAGGGCGGCCAGCTTCGCCTTGGCCTCCACGAGGTTGTCGTCGTCGTGGTAGACGGTGCCGAGGTAGGACTGAGCGTTGGCGACCTCGGCGAGGGCGTGGGCGTGCTGTTCCTGGGCCAGGGCGAGGTCGTCTTCGAGGTGGGCCAGGCGGTATTCGAGGGACTGGATGGTGCCGGAGACGGCGGCCGGGTCGGCGGTGAGCTTCTTGCGGTCGACGGGTACGGGCTGGCCGGCGCCGAAGTCGAGGTGGAGGTCGAGGAAGTCCAGGCGGGCGAAGATGGGCACCCCGCCGAGCTCGGCGATCTCCAGCGGCGGGTGGTTGCGCTGGCCGCGCAGCTCATCGATGGCGTCGACGAGCCGGAACTGCAGGGCGGCCGCTGCCTCCTTGCGCTTGGTGTAGGTGCGCCTGGTGCCGTTACGCCCGACCACGGTCATGGAGAAGTCGGTGTCGCGGGTGGAGCGGCGGGTGCCGGGCGTGGTGGCGTCGCCGAGGACGGTGGTGAGCCAGGAGATGTTGGCTTCGAGCTGCTCGGCGCGCAGGCTCTCGGTGTCGATGGTGTGCCGCAGGCCGTACTGGGCGGCGTTGTGGGCGTGCTTCTCGGCCTCCATGCCGAGGATCTCGTTCTGGAGGGTTCCGACTTCCTGCAGGCGCGGGCCGCCGGCGCCCATGGCGACGGCTTCGACCATGTACTCGTTGAGGTCCATCGCGATGTCTTCGATGGTGCGGTCGGTGAGCTTGCCGCTCATCAGCTGCTGGATGAACTTGGCCTTGCCCAGGACGAGCTGCCACACGTAGGCGTCGAAGGAGTTCTCGGTGACGTAGTTGTAGACGTGGACCTCGCGGCCGAGGTCGTAGTTGAGGTTCTTCTGGCGGACGACGCGGCCGGTGCGCTGGTGCAGGTCGACGGGGCGCCAGGGGCAGTCCAGGTGGTGCACGGCGATCGCGCGGCGCTGGACGTTGGTGCCGGTGCCCATGGTTTCCGTGCTGCCGATGAGGACGGAGATCTTGCCGTTGCGGGCGTCGCGGAAGAGGGCGGCCTTCTCCCGGTCGGACTGGGCTTCCTGCATGAAGCGGATGCCGTCGGTGGGCACGCCGCGGGCGGCGAGCTCCATGAACAGCCCGTCGTAGACAGTCCACTTGCCCTGCTTGAGGGCGTCCTTGGAGGGGGTGCCCAGGTCGGCGAAGACCAGTTGGAGGCTGCCGGGCAGTTCGTCGGGCGCTGCGTCGTTGGGGCCCTGATAGACGTCGTCCTTGTGCTTGAAGTACAGCTCGGCGATCTTGTCGGCGGCGATCGAGATCTTCGTCTGCTCGCCGTCTTCGAGGGCGTATCCGATCAGCCGCGGGTCGAGGGCCGCCTGCCTCATCCAGCTGGCCAGCTTGAGCATGTTGTCTTCGCTGGGGTCCACTGAGTGTGAGCGGATCGCGCGGGCCCGGCTGCGGGCCTCCTCGGCTATCTCGGCGTTCACGCTGGTCGGCGGGCAGCTGACGATCTGCGGGCCGCCCTTGTACACGTCGGGGACCGGCAGCCCGAGGTCTTCGGCGGTCTTGACGTCGGTGGGCACCCACCAGGCCGTGAGCAGCTCGGGCATGTTGGTGAAGCGCGCGAACCGGGACTTGGTCTGCAGACCGCCCTCGGGGGCGATTTCGATCTTGGTGTCGATCTCGGCGTGGTTGGCGACCCAGTCGTCGAAGTTCTCCAGGCCCTGGGCGGCAAGGATGTCGGGGCGCAGCAGCTTCATCCACACGTACGCCTCGGCGATGCTGTTGACCACCGGGGTAGCGGACGCGCCGGTGATCACGCGGGCGCCGTACTTGCCCCGCATGTACTCCAGCTTCATGTGCAGGTCGGTCGCGCGGATCGACCCGGCAATGCTCAGGCCGGCGTTATTGGAGGGGTTGTACAGATTCTTGAAGTTGTGAATCTCGTCGACGAACAGGTAGTCGATGCCCAGCTGCTCCCACGACAGGCCGCCTTCGCGGATGGAGCGCATCCGGGCGCGCAGGGCCTGTTCGCGGACGAGCTTCTTACCCTCGACCGCCTTGACGGTGTCATCCTTCTCGGGGTCTTCGCCCTTGGCGATAATCGCGGCGCGGCGCCGCTGAAGGTCGCGTTCGAACTCGGCGATCTGGTTGGCAATGTAGTTCTCGTGCTCGGCCGCGGACAGCGGGATCGCCTTCATCACGCCGTACGTCATGATGATCGCGTCCCAGTCGCCGGTGGCGGCCTTGGCCGCGAACCGCTTGCGCTTACGGCGGGTGGAGAGGTCCTTGGTGGAAGCGGTCAGCACCTTCGCACCGGGGTAGGCCTGCAGGAACTCCCGCGTCCACTGCTCGGCCATGTGGTTCGGGACGACGATCGCCGGCTTTCGGGCGAGACCGAGACGGCGCAGCTCCATCGCGCCCATGGACATCTCGAGCGTCTTGCCGGCGCCGACCTCGTGGGCGAGCAGCGCACTGGGCTCGTTGAGGATCCGGGAGACCGCTGCCTGCTGGTGCGGGCGGGGAGTGAACTCGGTAGACAGGCCCGGCAAGGACAGCTTCGGGGCGTCGTCGTAGTTGCGCAGGACGAAGGAGTTGAAGCGGGTGTTGTAGAGGGCGGCGAGGTGCTCGGCGCGCTCCTCGTCCTTCCACAGCCAGGTGCGGAACTCCTCGTTGATCTTCTCCGCGTACTTGTTGGCAACCATCGTCGCGGTCATCGCCTCGGCCCGGAGCTGGGCCTTCTCTGCGGCGGTGGCGTCCTCGGGGAAGGAGGGATCGACCCGAATGGGCCGCTGGTTGAGCAGAGCGCGCACGATCTGGACCGCGTTCATCTCCTGGGTGCCCCAGACCGCGGTCATCATGACGTCGTTCTCGCTGTGGCAGTCGACCGTCCAGGTGAAACCAGCGGCCCGCTCCACCTTGATCGACTTGTCGCGCAGCAGGCCGCGCAGGAACTCCTGGACGTAGGAGGCGTCCACCCAGGGGGCGCCGCCGAGCTTGACCCGGATCTCGCCGGGCGGCACGTCCTCGGGCTGCACCTCGTGGAGCGCCGCGACGTTCGCGATGAACCGCTGGTCGACGGCGGCTGCGTCCTGGGCCTGGGTGAGCTTGAGGCGGACGTTGCCCGACAGGTACTCGGCGGCCGGGACCAGGCGCCCGGTGTGGGGCTCCTCGAACACCACACCGAACAGCGCGTCCCGCGCCGCCTGCTCGCCGTCCAGCTCCAGCAGCCGGGCGACGACGTCGAGGCGTATCTGCCCGTGGAGGTCGAGGCTGATCGCGGCGGCCTCTTCGGGCGTCTCCGCTTTCTCGGGCAGGGTGCGCGGGGCGGCGACGCGCTGGGTGAAGATCTCGGACTTGCGGGCGGTGCCGGTTTCCTCGTCGTATTCCTCGAGCGCGTAGACGAGCGGGGCGTGCGGGTCGTCGGCGAAACCGCCCTGCGCCGGCGGGACCCGCGCCCAGACCTTGAGCTTTCCGGCGTCGCGCAACTCATCGCGCACGGCCTGCACCTCGGCCAGTGCTTCGCGCAGCGCGGCAGGGGCCTTGGTGGCGTCCCAGCCGAGCAGGACCTGCAGGTCGGCTTCGGTCATCACGCCGTCGCCGAGGTTGTCGATCGCGGCCTGCTGCTTCGAGCCGAGCCGGCCCGTCACCTCCAGAGCCGCGTCCAGCAGCTGCTCGGACAGCTCCTCGGGAACGTCGTCCCAGGTGAGCTTGCGGGTTCGCTCCTGCCGGGTGAACCGGCTGACCGGCCCGTACTTCTCGACGTACGCCTCGTAGTGCGCGTTCAGGTTCGAGCGCAGGAAGGTCAGCCAGACGTCATCGACGTCCGGCGAGGTCTCGGCGTCCAGGAGCTCGGAGACCGCGTCACGTATCAGCAGCAGCGCCCGCAGCTCGTCACGCTGGGTCTTGGGGCAGGGATGCGGCTCACCGTCCTCCAGCCGCGCCGACCAGAAGCTCCCGTCCGCGAGCTCGATGATCCGCCCGTCGAACCGTTCCGCGTCCTCGCCGAACAGCTCCCGCGCGTCGGGGCCCTGCACCTCCTCCTCGCGCCGGGCCGGGTTCTCGGTCATCCCCAGACCGGCCTCGACGGCGGCCGCGATCTCCCGCTGCAGCTCCCGCTCCAGGCGGGCAGCGGTGTCGCCGCTGCCGGCGAGGACCTCCGGCCGGTGCTTGCCGCCCCGAGCCCGCCCGGGCACCAGGGTGCCCAGCACGTTGCGCGGATGGGCCTGGAAGTACTCGTTGACGTCCATCCGCTTGTCGTCGTCGGCCTTGACCTCTTGGGTCTTCGTGAAGGCCGCGCCCTGCTTCTTGTGGGAGGGCGCCTTGCGGCGGAACACCAGCAAGTCGGTCGCCACGTCGGTGCCGGCGGCCGCGGCGTGCGCGCCGTTAGGCAGCCGGATCGCGCACACCAGATCCGCGAGCTCGCCCATCTCCGCGCGGGCGGCCTTGGACGACTTGTCGAGGGTGCCGGTGGAGGTGATGAACGCGGCCACTCCCCCGACCCGCACACCTTCGAGGGCCTTAATGATGAAATGGTCATGCATGGGGAAGTTGCCGGGATTGTGCCGAGGGTCGTTGAGCCGGGCCGAGTGGAAGGGCACGTTGCCGATCGCCGCGTCGTACTCGCCGGTCCTGACCCGCGACTTCTCAAAGCCCTCATTCAGGACCCGGGCCTGCGGGTACAGGGCCTGACTGATCGCCGCGGTCACCGGGTCGAGCTCGACACCGGTCATCTCGGCCCCCTCGGGGGCCATCCCGATGAACGTGCCAACCCCGGAGCCCGGCTCCAGAACCCGGCCGCCCTTGAACCCGAGCGCCTGCAACGCCCGCCAGATGATCCGCACGTACGCCGCGTCCGTGTAGTGCGCGTTCAGCGTCGTCCGCCGCGCCGCCAAGTACTCCGCCTCGGTCAGCAGCTCCCGCAGCTCCGCCTGCGCTGCCTCGTACTTCTCACGACGGGCCTTGGTGCGTTCCCGCGACGGGTCGAAGACGTTCGGCAGCGCGCCCCACGACGACCACCGGGCTAGTACTCGACGCTCCTCGTCGGTCGCTTCCCGCTCCTCGCCCTGGATCTGGCGCAGGACCCGCAGCGCGGCCAGGTTGGCCTCCAGGCGCGGCATCGGCGATGCCGGAGCGAGATCGTTCTGGTCCTCGGGACGGAACGCCCCCTCCTGGGCCGCCAACTACAGCAGCCCCTGCCGGGCCAGAGCCTCATCCGAGAGCCCGGCGAGCTCCAGCAGACGGGGCACAGCACCAGCACGAAGCCGTTCACGCTCCGCGGCACTGAAGTCCCCCGGCCGACTGCGACCGGCCAGCAGGTCGTGAAGGTGCTGCTCACGCCACTGTTCCTCGGCCGCCTCGGCTTCGGTGAGGTGAGGGTCCTCCGCTAGATCGACGTCGTCCTCGGAAGGCAGGAGAACCAGCTCGCGCAGCACCTCGCGCTCGGCGCCGTGGCGTAGCTGCTGCAGACGACCGACCCGCTCGAGGAAGGACTCTCCCGCAGGCGCCGGCGAGGTCACACGCTCGGCAGTCCAGCGGATCCGCACCTCGTCCTGGACATCGCCGCCGAGCTCGGTGAAAAAGGCCTCGGGGTCATCGAGCTCTGCGATGCTCCTGGGCCGGAACTCCTGCCAGTGCTGCTGCGCGAGCCGCCCGTACTGATTCACGTCCACACTCCCCACGTCCGGTGGGCAGCGCAGAACGATCAAGGACTAAGAGAGGCTCCTCCTACGCCGCCAGCAACCGATGCTTGGTGGGCAGAGGGGACAAAAACGGATACAGGCTCCTTGGTTCCGCACAGCGGGAACGATCGCGTAGGGAGTTCATGCGGCGTTTCCTGCTACGGGACGTGTCGCGAGATCCCCAAGTCGCTCCAGCCCCAGGGACTTCGCGCCGTCCGCCGCCCTGGGCTAGACGAGCCCTACGCCGACACCACCGGCTTGACCAACCTCCACGCGCTCGCGTTCACCGCCTCCGCCCGACCCGACCGCCATGCCCGAGCCGTCGCCCACCTGCCCACCAGCCTCACCCGCCCGGCCACGGTCGCCCTGATGCTGCGGGACCCGGTGACCGCCCTGCGCGTCCTTGCTCCTCGCCGCAGCCACCGCGGTCTGCCGGAAACACCAGCCCGTACGTCTCCGGATCACCCGCGCCGGCGAAGTGAGAGAATGCGGGAGCCCGGCGGCACCTCAACATCGAAGAAGCCGATGCGCCTGGTCGCCGGGCTCCTTCTCCTCTGCCCGCCGCCGTGTACCGGCCGGATCCGCGCGGCGCCGTCATCACATGCCGCAGGCGCGCTTCAGGAGGTGGACACGGTGTGGTCCCGTATCACCGACGTGTTCCGCGGGCGCGGATCTGGTGGCGCGCACGGGAATCTGTGGCTGTACGCGCCGCCGGTCACCCCCGCCGGTGCCCAGCGGCTGCGGGTCTGCCGGCCCGAGGACGGGTACGACTTCGCGCGACTGGAGTGGCGGGCTTGCGCGCAGTGCCGCTTGGGCCTGGTCAGCCAGATCCGCGTGACCGCCGCCTACCGGGGCCGGCGCTACGCAACCCGCATGCTGCTCCGCGCCGTGCACGGGTGCGAGGAGTACACGTGGAGCACCACCCGGCAGTCTGCCCAGGGACTCCGGTTCTTCCCGGTCGCCGGCGCGGCCGTCGGCGTCGAGTTCAGTCCGCGCGCATGCCAGTGCGACCACATGCGGTCAGCGAGCGCTCTGCCCGGCAGGGAGCGAGCCGAAGCTGCGCCCCGCTGACACACGGCGCCCGAGTTCCTGGGGGCACGACGAGGGATGACGGTCACGGCGCAGGCGCAGCCCTGTCCAGGAGCTGCCGCAGGACCTGTAGCTCCTCCTCGTTCACGGCCGGCACCGTGTGCTCCATCGCGATGGTCACCGGTTCGAGGACGGCGGCAAGGAGGCCGGGCGGAGCCGCGCGTAGTCCAGCCCGCAGGCTGGAAGCTGACAGGCCAGCGCGGGCCAGGTCTTCCGCGAAGTCGCGTTCGAGCTCTGTTGGTTCCCAGGTACCGGCCTTCAGCTCTGCAAGAAGCCGCGCGGCGTCGTCCAAGGGCAGCGTCGTCACGTACTGGTTAACGAGTGGTCCGCATGGAAGGGGTCGGCCTGGCCGGTCCCTATCCTGATGATGTGATCACTGCTGTGGACGTGGCCCTGGTCGACGCTGGTGTGCTCGCCGCGAGCGGCTACCGGAACGCTCCGCGGACCGACCCCCGCAACGGCCAGGAGTTCACCACCCTGGTAGCCCTGGCCGAGGACGGCCATGCCGTCGGTCAGCTGGAGGGCCACCTGGACGACGCCACACATCCGCTCGACGACATGCGCCTCTCCCGCCCGCACGCATGGATCAGCTTCATCTCCACCACGCACCGCCGTGCGGGCGCCGGCCGCGCGTTGATGCGCGAATTCGCGCGCCGGGCTCATGAAGCCGGGGCGACGGGGATCGGGCTCCTCGCCGAGTACAGCGACGACCGCACCGGCCGGATAACGTTCTTCATCCGCTGTGGATTCACCGAGGCGTGGCCCGGCACCCTCCGGGACATCTATGTCGCCTCCCCTCGCGCGGTCCTCGCGGCCTGCACCCGCCGCAGTGAGCAGCCCTCGCCCAGCCACGGGGCTACCAAAGAGCGGCGGGGCGTTCCCGGCGCCGCGCGGCGTCGTTGAACAGGCCCCGCACTCCCCTTGGAGGCCAGCGCCGTGTCCTCGCCCCACCACCCGGCTCATGTCCTGACCGCCGAGAGCCTGGCCTGCCATCGTCACGCGTGCGAGCTGACGGTACGGGACATGCTGGCCCTGCCGGAGGTGGCGGGCGAAAGTGAACCCGGTCGCCGCCGCGAGGCCGCGCGCCGAGCTCTGGCCCTCGCGCGGCGCAACGCGGTGCACTGCGCGGATCCCCTGGTGCGGCCGGTGCTGTGGGACATCGGCCATCGCCGCGTGCCCCAGCCACCGAGAGCGGGGTACGTCCTTGACTGCGACGGGTGGGTGTGGGAGCGCCGGCACGTCGTGGAGGACGGTACGGTCCTGGCACTCGATCGCTGGACGCCGCTGGCATCTGGGCCTGTCCCTGCGCCCCGGCCGTCCTATGACTGGGAGGAGCTGACCTGGCATCACGGGCCGCTGGTCGACTGGATGCGCCTGCCGTGGCCGCAGGCGCTGGCGGCCGGGCCGGCTGGTGGGCCATGCCCCTGGTGATGCCGCCTCCCATGCTGGCCAAGCCGGTATCGGAGCTTCCTGAGCAGGGATTTTTCGAGGTCAAGTGGGATGGTT
This sequence comes from Streptomyces luteosporeus, assembly GCF_039532865.1. Taxonomy (NCBI): domain Bacteria; kingdom Bacillati; phylum Actinomycetota; class Actinomycetes; order Kitasatosporales; family Streptomycetaceae; genus Streptomyces; species Streptomyces luteosporeus. The sequence goes on along the minus strand of NZ_BAAASL010000015.1, from coordinate 30,540 downwards.
CTCCAGACACTTGGAGTTGTCTCATCCGAGTGACATCGCGGCATCTCCGAGCGCACCTCCGACCGGCACCGGAATACTGCACGTTGCCAGAGTGGTGACGCATGCCTGCGGGGTGCGGAGAACACTGCCCTCCGCGAGCAGATCGCCCAACGCTCAGCCGTCGTCATCCCGCTCGACCGATCACACGCCACACGCGAGTGAAAGTGGCTCGGAACCAGCCTGGGGCCGGCGGGCTGGCATGGTGAGGTGAAGTGATCAATCCTGGTGGCGCCGATGCGCGAGATGGATGGTGATGTCGGCGGCCATCTCGACTCTGTCCGGCAGTACCTGCATGATCTGGCTGAATACCTGCTCTCGCTCCGCGGGCGGCAAGGCGAGATAAGCCGAGATGGTGGAGAGATGACCAACGTAGTCGCGGGCGTTCATCGTCACGCGCCGTTCGATCACGGACTGCTGAACGCCGGTGAACCACTCAGACTGTTGCAGCTCCGTGCCCGGCCACTGCATCTCATGATCCGGAGGCGTCCCGTCAGGCGACGGAATCTCGTCACTCTCCAAGAATGGTGCTCGCGCCGCGCGGACAACTTCCTCCACAGCCGGATCAGCCAGTCGAAATGGCCCGCCGCATGAGGCGAATACGCCACCCGGTTCCAGCAGCGCGGCCACGCGCGACCACCGGCCCTCCGGGTTCGTCCAATGCAGCGCGGCTGCCGCATAGACCAGTCCATACCGTTCACCCGGTCGCAAGTCCTCGAACGCGGCTTGCACCGTTCTGACGTTCGTCGGCACGTGCTTGCGCAGTTCCGCGAGCATGGCCCCGTCAGGATCGGTCGCGGTGACCATGACCCCTCGTTGAGCGAACAGGCGGGTTGCCTTGCCTGTCCCAGCGCCGATCTCGAGGGCGGTCCGAACCGGGTGGCCCTCGTATGCCATCACCATGTCGAACAGCTCCACGGGATACCCCGGCCGGAACCGTTCGTATGCTTCCGCCACCACTCCGAAACTCAGCGCGCGACCAGACATGCCCAGCATCCTGACACGGGCGGCCCCTGCGGTGCTTGATCTTTTCTGGGGGCACAGACGCGAGCTGATGTCTCATGAGACACGTCAAAATCTGGAGAAGGACGGCTATCGCGCTGGCATCGGGGTGCCTGGTGACGGGCCCGTACAGATCGTCTCCCGCCGCGGCGCCTCCTTGAACCGCGCCTTCCCCGAGCTCGTCGCCGCGGCCGCCCGCGACCTGCCCCCACCGGTGCTTTTGGACGGGGAGTGGTGGTGTGGGCGGAGGGCCGGCTGGCGTTCGACCGGCTGCAGCAGCGGGCCCGGCACACCGGAGCCGCCGCGGCCCGCATGGCCGACGAGAACCCGGCTCAATTCGTGTGCTTCGACCTGCTGCACGAGGCCGGCGAACAGCTGCTCTCCCTCCCCTACACCGAGCGGCGTCACCGCCTGGAGCAGCTCTTCGAGCGCGCGCGGCTCGGCCCGCCCTGGACCCTTTGCCCCATGACCACCAGCCGCGACGAGGCCGAGCGGTGGATGACCCAGTGGGCCCCGGTAGGCGTCGAGGGCCTGCTGATCAAGGACGGCACGTCCGCCTACCGCCCCAACGCGAGGGGTGGCTCAAATACAAGCTGCACAGCAGCCACGACGTCCTCGTCGGCGGCGTGACCGGCACTCTGCGCCAGCCGGCCACCGTGCTCGTCGGCCGCCGGGACCCCACCGGCCGCCTGCGCTACCTGGGCCGCAGCACCCCCGTCACCGGCTCGCTGCGCCCGGAGCTGGCAGTACACCTCTCCCCGGGCCGTCGCGGGCCACCCCTGGCAAGGCGGCACCTTCTCCTCCGGCGTGTGGGGGGCAGGGCGGGAGTCGCTGGAGGTGACCTTGACCGCGCCCGGACCTGGTCGTCGAGATCGCCGGCGACGTGGCCCGAGACGCCGCCGGGAGATGGCGGCATCCCGTCCGGCTGGTGCGTGTACGGCCCGACCTCGCCCCGGAAGAGACGCCACCGCCCGGGTAGTGACCCGACACCTCGCCGCCTGCCGCGCCGCGGAGCGTCATGCGGCTCGCGCAGGCTTGGTGCGCTCAGCCTCGGCGAGCCCCCAGCACACCGGGCACAAAGCTCGGGCACCCGGGCCATATCGACAACATGGACGGCGGCACCGTGCACAGGGGCCGACCTGCGACGGAGGGCAGGTCGGCACGGGCGCCTTGTCCGGTTCTGCAGTGGTCACGGCTAATCCTCTCGATTCAGCGCGGCATCGGTTCTTCGCCGTCTGCACGCCCGCTCGCAACCGTCGGCCGCCCCCGGCGAAGGGAGTACAAGATGCACGCTCGAATAATTGTTCTATATCGTGAAGGGTAGAACGCCCCGGGGTACCGGAAGGGGGGCCGACGGCCGGAGGGAGCTGTGAGCGCCGGAATGAACATGCACGAGCCACCTGACCCTGCCATGGCCGATCCTGTCGGCGACGGTATCTCCGAGCAGACCCCGAAACCCAGACTCTGGGTCCGGCTCCCCGATGGTCAGAAGATGAGGGGGCGGCTGCTGCGCAGGTGGCAGAGCCGCCAGGGGCAGTGGTTCTACACGGTGTCGCTCACGCTGTGGGCCCACGCCCAGGTAGACGGCCGAGACGTCGCCGAGCCCGCCGATGTGATCTGCCACATCCCGGCCACGCAGGTCGAGCAGGTACCCGACGAGTCGTATGACGGCGTGCCGACCCGCCGGCACCCAGCGGCGATCGCCCGGGCCCGCAAGGGACACAAAGCCCCCGCCCGGCCGCCCCAGCCGGAGGGACGTGGGCCGTGGCCGCCGGCACGAGGGGACAGCACCGACCGGTGGCGCATCGAGCAACCCGTCAGCCATACAGCAATGCAGGTCCACGGCGCACGGTCGTGCACCATGCCCAGTGCTTCCTCTCCAGCGGGCCCGCCGGGCCTGCCGACCTCACCACAGCCCAGGCGCAGGAAGCCCTACGCCAACCCGGGGCCGAGGCGTGCACCATATGCGGCGCGGCCGGCCTGCTTCAGCAGCAGCCCACCAGCCAGGGCTGACCCCCGCGCAACCTCCGAGGCCGTTCGCGATCTCTCTGCGGAGACTTTCGATCTTGCTCAGGCAAAGGGCCGTTGGTGAAGTGCTCTTGTGCTTCACCTCCCTCCATAGCCGAGCCCACCGATGCGGCAGCAGGAAGGCCCGGTGAGAGCAGATCTCGCCGGGCTTTTCTGCTGCGCGACGGGGTTGTCCGCAGTTACCGTCGTCCGTCATGGACATGAGGACGCTGCTCTCCCGGTACGGCGAGCAGGCCACGATAGTGGCGCTGGGCTGCGGGCTCGCGGCACTGCGCTGGTGGACGGAGCCACGCGCCACTGGCCTGATCACGCTTGCGGTCGTGGCCGGGGTAGTACGGGCATGGTCCGGGTTTTCCCACTTGGGCCGCACGCTGTGGCTGGGCGCAGCCGGACATGACATGACCTGGCGCGCCTACCGCGACCCCGACAGGACGGTGGCGAAGGACAGGAGTCGCGACAAGGACTTCGAGTTCCTGGTCAGCCAGATGTGCCGGGTCGAGGAACGGGTGGAGGCATTCGCCGGCGAAACCGGAATGAGGCGGATATCGCTCTCGGTTGCCGGCGGGCGGATCGGCACGTGGGACGACGCGTCCTCCGTCCGCCTGGGACGGCGCGGGCATGTCACTCTCGGGCACATCTGGCTGTGGCCCGAGCGCCATGCCGTGATGCCGTACATCCTGGAGCACGAGCTCGCCCATCTGCGGCGGCACGACTCCCACACCAGGCTCGCCGCCGAAGTCATCGGGGTGGTGCTCATGGTGCTGTGTACGGGCCTACTCCCACTGGGCCGGGCTGCCGGAGTGCTGGCCGGGCTGGGGGCGCTGTGGGTGGCATACCTGTGGTGGTCCGAGGTGGCCTGTGACCGAGCCGCGGCCCGCCGCTGCGGCCGCGAGGTGGCGGTCGCGTCCTGGCAGCAGGCGCTGGAGGACGCCCGCCACGTCCCCCCGGTCCGGCGCCTAATCTGCGCATTCTGGGCTCTGCGGTCTCACCCACCGCTGCGCCTTCGGCTGTGGCTGTCCCGCCTCGCCCCGCCCGCAGACCGTGACCATGCCATGCCCCTAGCCAGGGAAATCTGACCTAGTTAGCCAGCACGAAACCCCGCCGCCCGAAGGCAACGTCGGAGGTATGACTCGGGTCACCACCAATCGCCGTTGAGGAGGCCCAGTTCTGTGAGGTGCGGACGAGGTGCTCCGCGTCGGCCAGCGGCATGGCCTTGGGCTACGTGCCAGCACTGCCAGGGGGTGACGAGCAGCAAGTGGGTGGCCGAGCAATGCACCCGGCCGCGGGACAGCTTCTTGGGCGAGGGCTGCGACGGTCGGCGCAGGATGATCAGCAAGCCCCGGTTCACGTTCACTCATTCGGACGACCGCCGGTAGATGTGCAACACGTTGGGCCGCAGTTGCCAGGCCACTGTTCTCGCGCGACCTGACGGGCCCGGCTATGGTTGAGAGGACGTTGCGGCACCCTCAGTGACGCAGCGAAGCCCGACACCATGGGCGTGGCGCCGGGCTTCAGGGAGTTCAACCTGCTGTAAGGGTCCCCGCCAGACTTGCGCCGGCGGGGGCTACAGCATGTGCGATACCACCTCCAGCCCCCATCTGGTCGCCGCTCCGGCGACCGCCGCCAGGATGGCGATGATCAGTCGGAGGAACCAGCGGATGCCGGCCCTGGTGAGGTGGGCACGGTTGGTGCTCCCTTTGGCGTGACGGCCCATGTTCTGCGCCGTTCTTCCGGGTGGGCGTACGCCCACGAGTGGTCGGGCCTCCGGCTGGAGAGCCCGGCCATGGGCGCGGCCGGTCCCGGCTTGCCAGGGGCCGCGCCCCAGTCGGGCTCACCACGGGGGTGGCCGACCGGCCGCGAGCGTCCCGGACAGGCACAGTCTCGGGTGTCACACGAGGAGGATGCTACACGCGCCCGGCTGGCAACGCAGCGTGAACGCTGCTGTGGGCTCCCTGCACCAACGGGTCAGGACGCAGCAGACCAGGTGGTCGGCGATGTACCGCGCCGTGCACATCCGAAGCGCGAAGCCGAGCCGGTTGAGCCGAGTGCAGACGATCGCCGCTGAGCCGTAGATGGCGGAACGTTTCTACAGCGACCTCAGCACGGCGACGACCTTGCCTAGAATCGTCCTGTTTTCTAGGCGGAGCGGTGAGTAGGCCAGATTGCAGGGCATCAGCCAGACCCCGTCATCCGCGATCCGCAACTTCTTCACCGTGACCTCGCCGCCGTCCAGGAGCACGGCCACGATGTCACCGGGTTCGGCGGCGCTCTGGCGGCGGACGGTGACGATGTCGCCCTCCCGGATGCCTGCATCGATCATGCTCTGGCCGACGACCGTCAGCGCGAACAGCTCGCCGTCGCCGACCACGTGCCGCGGCATGGGCAGAACCTCCTGCACATCCTGGTCGGTGAGAACCGGCGATCCGGCGGCGATCCGGTCCAGCAGCGGGACCTGGGCCACGGCAGCGGGCTCGGCCTGTTCACCCGGGTACGCATCGTGCGGCGGAGGAAGAGGATGCGTGCTGGCCAGTGCCTGGGCGCGCGGTGCGAGAACGTACGCGCGGGGCCGGTGCGGGTCGCGCTGCAGGAAGCCCATGCGCTGGAGTGACTTGAGCTGATGGGCGACGGAGCTGGTCGACGCCAGGCTCACCGCATCGCCGATCTCTTGCATGGAGGGCGGGTATCCGCGAGTGCGAACGGACTCGGATATACAAGCCAGCACCGCCCGCTGGCGGACTGTCAGACCTTGACTGCCGTCCCCGTTGCCCGGCGGTCGGCCGGGCAGGATCGTACTGGCATGCATGAAATCCCCCCTTGATGATCTTGTGTGCACCGACCGTAACGCCGCCACCAGCGAAAAAGGAAGGTATTTCCGACCAGGGCGGATATGCGTCGCCCGCAGCGTGCCGCGGCCGCGCGGCGGCAAGCCGAAGAAATCAGGCACCAGCCCGAGTGCCAGTGCCGGTACCCCGCCCGAGGTCGTCGCCATCCACTCACGGCACTCGCCGAAGAGCCGGCCTTCGACGTCTACCGCCGGAAGAAGGTCTTCTGGCAGGAGCATCCGACGCGAGTCCCACCGCAGGACAGCCGCTCCCTCTCCCCCACGACCTCCGCCTTCACAAAACAGCGCCCCGCTTCCCCGGCGCCGCCCGGCTGATCACCGGAATCGCCTCACCAGCCGGCTGCCCGCTGCCCTTGCTGAGGATCACCACAAGTCTCCTCCGACTGACAGTAGTTGAGTGTCTCATCCGGTCCACCGCACCCCACTGAGACCTAACCCGATACATCGGCTGGACCAGTCTCACCACAGGGCGACCGCCAGCCTGCCAGGTGCCATCCAGCTGCGGCGGCCGGAAGGACGCCCAACCCGGAGACTGGCACCCCATGCTCACCACCCGCACCGTCGGCTGCTGGGACCTTCGGCTCGCCGCCGGGTGCCCCCACCGCGTCGGCCGCAACCCTGGGGCGGAAGGCGCGGGTGTGGCACCTGGGGCAGGTGAGGTTTTCCGGTTTCGTTGGCAAACCTCCACCTCTGGCGTGCCGGGTCCGGGGGTGACCATGCTGGTCGGTCTCGGCGGCCCGGAACACATATGCCCGCCAGGTGACCTGTGCCTTTCCGCAGTACACCCCCCTTTTCGCTGATGTACTCGACCTGCGTGGAGGACGACCATGCCCGCTCTCGCACCGCCCGCGCGCCCGGTGGCGGCCGACGTGTTCGCCTATGCGGCCGGCCAGATCCGCTCGGCGGCCGCCGCACTCGCCCCCGGCACGGTCGTGCACCTCGGCGCCCGTACCGCCTCGGTGACCACCTACGTCCGCCGGGTCCGTATCGGCGACGAGGAGTTGTTCGCGAAGCTGTCGTTCCTCGGTGTCTCGCTCGTGTCGCTCCTGCGCGGCACGTGCGGCGACTGGGGTGCCGTCCGGGCGCGGCAGTCCGCGTACGTCGCCACCCCCGGGTCGCTGCTCGAGCGCGAGGCCGAGCAGCTGTGGCTGCTGCGCCGCGAGTCCGCCTTACGTGTTCCCGCGGTCGTGCACCACGGGCAGGGGGTGCTGTTCACCGAAGCCGTCGGCGGGCCGACCCTGGAGGAGCTGCTCATCCAGCAGCCGGCGCTGACGGCGGAGCTGCTGGGTACGGTGATGAACGAGCTGGACGAGGGCCTGGCTCGGCCTGGTGTGGTGCGCGGCCTGGAGCGGATCGCGATCGGGGAGCGGGCCATAGATGCGGTCTTCGCCCGTAAGTTCAACGGGCTGTCGGGCCCGGTGTACATGCGGCTGGCCGGGGATGTTGCCGAGGAGATCGCCGCGGTGGTGGCGCGGCTGCGGCGCCTGCGGTTCGCCGAGCCCAGCGACGGCGTCATGCACGTCACCTTCGGTGATCTCAAGCCGGAGCACGTCTTCTTCCCGGACGGCCCCGGTGGCCGGCCGGTGTTCCTCGACCCGGGGCTGGCCCGGGGCCGGGCCGGTACTGACGAGGCCAAGCTCCTCTCCCGCCTCCTCCTGCGCCTGCTGGTGTCCGCGCCGCCGTACGGCACGGTGCGGGGGATCGCGGACGGCATCGCGGAGTTCGTAGCGACCCGCACGCTCGGCATGGAGCGTGGCGCACGCCAGGCGTGGCTGCGGCAGCTGGTGCTGCTGTGGCTGATGGACACCACGAACATCATCACCACCTACGTGACGGCGCCGCCGGGACTGATGCTGCCCGACCTCGGCGACGCCACCCGGCGCTCGGCCGGCCGAGCGCTGCACGTGATGGACCGGGTGACCAATCTGCTGGAGGCGGGCACGGAGCCGGGCACGGTGTGGCGGCTCGCGCTCGCCGAGGTCGTCAGCGAGGCCGTCCGGTGACCGGCCGCAAGGTGACCGTCGGCGTGGTCGGGGCCGGGGCGATCGGCCAGTCGGTCGCGATGCTGCTCATGGCCACCGACTGGTGCGCCCGCGTCCTGGTCGCCTCCCGCACCGGGGACTCGGCGGCGGCGCTGGTGGCTGATCTCGAGGATCTGCAGCAGGTCAGCGGCTCGCCCGTCAGGGCGCACGCGGTCGAGGTCGCGGACATGGGGGCTTGCGACGCGATCGTGCTCGCCCCGCGCGCCGTGTTCATCAACCGCCGCGAGCGCGACGTGCGTATGGGCGGGCTCTCCGCGAACGCCCCCATCGTCCACAAGCTGGCCCAGGACCTCGGCGGCTACGACGGCATCGCAATCGTGGTCACCAACCCCGTCGACGTGCTCGCACGGCTGTTCGCAGAGACCTCCGGCTGCCGTCGCACCTACGGCGTCGGCTCCCACACCGACAGCGCTCGCTACCGGCTCCTGCTCGCCGAACACCTGGGCGTCCCCGTGGACGTCGTCGACGGCCGGGTGATCGGCGAGCACGGCGACCAGGCGGTGATCTGCGCCTCCACCACCCGCGTGGCCGGGATGCCCGCAAAGGTGCCGCTGCCCACCCTGCGCGCCGCACTCGCCGACCGGCCCCAGCGCATCACCGCCGGCCTGGGCCGAGCCCGCGCCGGCTGCGCCGGGGCCGTGCTCGCCGCGCTGCAGCACACCCTCGGCCTGGCCGACGGACTTATTGAGCTGTCCGTCAGCCACGAAGGGATCTGGTTGGGCATGCCGCTGCACTTCACCGCCGGGCAGCCCAGCGTATGCCTCCCGCCGTTGTCTCCGGGCGAGGCCCGCGCGCTGGCCCGTGCCCGCGCCAAGGTCCGCGCCGCCTACGACAGCCTCCCCGCTCACCTCACCGAAGGAGTACCCACCTGATGCACTCGACGCGTATCAGCGCCGACCACCACGCAGTGACCGTCACCAGCAACTCCGGCTTCGTCACCGACTGGACGCTGCGCTACTTCGGCCCCTGGTGGCACGCCACCAGCGCCACCGCCGCCGACCAGGCCGAGCGGACCGTCCGGGCCGACATCGACCCCGAGGCCACCGAGCTGCTGACCCGCAGCATCGTCCACCTCCCGCACGAGGAGACCGAGTACGCCCGCACACCCATGGTCCACACCCGCACCCCGGAGGGCGCCGTACGGGCCGCGCAGCCCGACCAGCAGCTCGCCTACGAGGCGTGGCCGGCCGGCACCGTGCGGATCGTCGGCGCCGACGAGGTCGCCGTGGCGCTCGCCGCCGCACGGCTCGCGCGCGAGAGCGTGCGCGGGCAGCTCCTTGCCGATGGCTGGGCCATCCTCCACGCCTCCGCCGTCACCCGCGACACCGGCGCCGTCCTGCTGACGCTCGGAAACAAGGGCGCCGGCAAGACCACCGTCGCGCTCACCCTCGCCCGGCAGGGCATGGGGCTGCTGGCGAACGACCGCGTCTTCGTGCGCGGCAGCGTCGACGGAACGGTGAACGTGCTGCCGTGGCCCTCCGCGGCCGCCGTCGGCCTCGGCCTGCTCGACGCCCTCGGCCTGTACGACGAGGTCCGCACCCGCTTCATGGGCGGCGACCGGCTCCACCCCACCCAGGACCAGCGCGTCACCGATGCCCTCCTGGCCGGCAACCGCACCCCGCAGTGGGAGAACGGCCGGGAGCTGAAGCTGCAGCTCTTCCCCGACCAGCTCTCCACGATGCTCAAGCTCACCCTCACCACCCGGGGCGCGGCCGAGCGCTTCCTGTTCCCGCACATCACCCCCGGCTCGGAGCCCGAACTGCTGGACGAGGAGCGGCCGCTGCGGGAAGAGGACTTCTTCACCGCCGCCTCCGAGGACCGCTACCCCGACATCTTCGGGCTGCTTCCCGACAACGGAGCGGCCGGGGTGCGAACCGCGTTCGGCATGCTCACCGGCCTGCCCCGCACCACGTTCCGCCTCAGCCACGACGCGGCCGCGAACACCGACTTCCTCAAGACCCTCACCGCCGAGGAGTAGCGGTCAGCCGGGGCGCCGGTGGAGGTGACGACGACCGTCACCTCCACCGGCGGCCTCTGGCGGAACCGCACCCATCATTCACGATCAACCCCGGCCGTAACCTGCACGGACTTGGGCGATCCTGTGCGCTGTGCGGCCGCATCATGCAGGGGAGACATGAGCATGAGGGCGCCATCATCCATTCCCGAGGTCTCCCGGTTAGTGCGCGCCTGCCAGGCCGCCGGCCGCGAGCATCGCTTCACGCAGCAGGAGAGGGAGACGGCCGAGAAGCTGCTGACCGACCCGCTCGGACTGCGCAGCTTCCTCCACGACTGCCTGGACACCCGCGGCGGGCAGATCCACGTCGCTGGAACCCTCGACCGCCGCCTGGTCCTCATCCAGCGGCCGGATCACTCATGGATCATCGCGGACCTCTCGGGTCTCGCGCACTCCACCCGGTCCTGGCCGGCCTGGACCGACGGGCACGTGAGCATCGACACCCCGGGCACCTGGCTGTCCACGGCCGCGCTCGACGACTACGCCGAGCTGCGGCTCAGCCGCCCGCGCGTCCTCCTGGTCGCTCTCTACCACCCAGAGCACTTCCCCCTGCCCCGCTTCCCTCTGGGGATCTCCGACGTGGCGAGGGCGGCGCGCGCCACGCTCATGGGCGAGGTGTCGCTGGTCGACATGCAGCTCGGCGCGACCCTGCCGGGCATCATCAAGAGGGTCACCACCGAGTCGCCGGACATCCTCGGCATCAGCGCCACGTTCGGTCAGCACGACATGATGACCGAGCTCCTCGACGCGCTCTCCCTCCTCCCGGAACCGCCCCTCGTGATCGCTGGAGGGAGCCTGACAGCCAGGAACGAAGCCCTGCTGCTCGCCCGCTATCCCCAGCTCCTGATCGCCCGGGGAGCGGGCGAGACGACCATCCAGGGCCTCCTCGCCCACTGGCACGGCGACATCGACCGCGAACAGATCGTGGGCATCGGCTACACCGGGGCCCCGCGCGGGGGCGCCCTCGGCCTGGTGCGCCGCCGCACGGCGAAGCCGGTCAACCGCCTGCTGGCCGACGACATTCTGCCGGAGCTCGACTTGCTCCCCTCGACGTTCGAGTTCTACGGCGTCGCCCAGATCGAGGGGTCCCGGGGCTGCACAAACTTCTGCAGCTTCTGCCCGCGAGGGCACAAGGGCCAGTGGGCCGGGGCAGCCCCACAGGCGTTCCCCTGGTTGCTCACCCAGCTCGGCCGCATCTTCGACCGCTACCCGCACATCTCCCGCACCCTGTACCTGGTCGACGAGGAGTTCATCGGGCGCGGCCCGGACGCCGTCGACCGCGCCCTTGGCATGGCTGCCACCTTGCACGCGGCCGGCTTCGCGTGGGAGACGAGTTGCCGGATCGATCAGGTGGCGCGGCCGGACCGCGACGTGGGCTGGCATGCGGAGCGGGCGGCGATGTGGCGCACGCTCGTCGAGCGCGGGCTGCGCCGCTGTCTCTTCGGCGTCGAGTCCGGCGTGGACTCCATCCTGGAGCGGTTCAACAAGGAGACCACCGGGGAGCAGAACGCGCTCGCGATCCGGACGCTGTCCGCCCTCGGAGTACCCACGCGCTTCACGTACATCACCTTCGACCACCTGATGACCCTGGAGGAGCTTCGGGCGACCTACGTCTTCCAGGGCCGTACGGACCTGCTGCTGCGCCCCCTGCCGCACCTGAGCCCCGGCGAGATCGTCGAGGGGGTCCGCGACCCCGACTTCGTCGCCGCGGCATCGACCGGGCGCCCGTTCCACACGGGCATCTCCTACATGCTGGTGTCGATGGAGTGCCTGCTCGGCGCGGCGTACACGCGGCAGGTGCAGCAGGCCGGGCTGGCCGGGGAGGTCCGGCCGGCCATGGGCCGGCAGGACGCCGAGTTCGCTGACTGGCGCATCGGCGAGGCCAGCGAATGGGCGCAGCTGTGGGTCGACCGCAACTTCGCCCTGGACTACACCCTCAAGAGCCTGGAGAAGGTCCTCGACGGCGCGCCGCGGCACACGGTGCGCGAGGCCCGTGTGGTGCTGAAGGACGCCTCGTTCACCGTGCTCGGGCTGATGATCCAGGTGATCGACCGCAGCCCGCTCCACCGGTCCCCGGTGGCCCGTACGGCGCTGCGGGGTGCGCTGCGCGCGGAGCTGGACGCGCAGCACGCCGTTCTGCGGGCCCGCATGGGGGTGGTGGCGGAGCAGGTCGCCCGGTGCCTGCCGGTGGACCACGCGAAGACCCTGGAGCGGGAGTACCGGCGGTGGGAGGAGTCCCGGGAGTGGCGGCTGATCAACGCGGCCGACCCGTGCGGCACCTGAACCGCCGGCCCGAGGGCGCCGGCGGGGGTGGCAGGGGCCATCTCCGCCGGCGCGGTGGCCGCGGCCACCTTCTACGAACCGGTCTTCTCCGGGATGGGCACCCAGTTGAACTCGCTGCAGAACCGCCGGTAGGTCACCAGCTTCCAGTCGGCGTAGTCCTCCATGCGGCCCGCCTCGCGCAGCAGGTGCTTGACCCAGGTGTGGCAGACCCGCTCCTCCAGCGTCATGGTCGCCTCGATCTCGTCGAGCATCCGGCAGGCGACCGCGAAATCCTCTTCGGTGAGGGCCGACAGGTCCACCTCGACGCCCTCCACCTCGAAGGCGAAGACGAGGCGGCTCGTGGAGAACCGCGTCTTGCGCTCGCCCAGCAGCTTTGCGTGGCCGGCGAGGGCCTCGAGGAGGGTCTGCCGCTCGGCGACCGGGTAGCCGATGCCGAGGTCGAGGTCGGAGGACTCAAGGTTCAGGCGGATACCGAAGCTGCCCACATCGCGGGGCGTGCGGCCGGTCCACTCCTTGATGAGCGCTGCGGCCTTCTCGCGCACGCGATGCAGGCGGGGGTCCTGGGCGCGGCGGGCCGCGTAGAACGCGGCGGCCTGGGCGTACTCCTCGTCGGGGAAATCGCCACGGCCGGCCCATCCCTTCTTGGTGATGGCGCCAAGATCGAGTCGGGTGCTCTGCGGGTTCGTCACGCCAGCCACCGTAGCCCCAATGCACCGCGACTTGCGGCAGTTTGCTGGGATATGTACGGAGAGGAGACTGGAACATGACCAGGACGACCGGCACCGGCTTAGCGCCCCGAACCCTCGCCGGGGGCTTGAGGGTCCACCCGGTGGGCATCGGCTGCTGGGCCATCGGCGGCCCCGGCACCAACCTCGGGCTGCCGATGGGCTGGAGCACCGCCTCCGACACCGCGTCCCTGCGCGGGCTCGACGCTGCCTTCGAGCTGGGGGCAAACCTGTTCGACACGGCGGACGTCTACGGCCACGGCCACTCCGAACGGCTCATCGGCCGTTTCCTCAAGGGCGTGCCGCGCGAACAGGTGGTGCTGTCCACGAAGGTCGGCTACTTCACCGGCACCGCCGAGCACGCCTATCACACGGGCCACATGCGCAGGCAGCTGGAGACGAGCCTGGAGAACCTGGGCACCGACCGTCTGGACATCTACTTCCTCCACAATGCCGACTTCGGCCCCGACGACCGCTACCTGGCCGGCGCGATCGAGACGATGCGCACCTTCCAGCGCGAGGGCCTGATCAGGGCCGTCGGCATGCGTGGCCCCCACCGGTACGCCACCGAGCGCGTGAGGGTGCCGAAGGCGGAGCGGGCGGACAAGCACAGCCGATTCCGGCAGCTGTTCGCGGCGATCGAACCCCAGTACCTCGCGGTCCGCTACAACGCGCTGACCCCGGCACCTGGGCCCGGCCAGGTGGACATCTTCGACTTCGCCGCCGCCCACGGCGTATCCATCCTGGTCAACAAGCCGCTGTGCCAGGGACTCCTCACCGGCAAGCACTCCTCCGGCCGGCCGCCCCAGTACGGCGAGGGCGACCACCGGCTCAGGAAGGCGTGGTTCACCCCCGGCGCCCTGGAGATCATCCAGGCGGGCCTGGAACCCTTGAGGGAGCGCTTCGGTGCCAGCGAACGTGCCCTCGTCCGCATGGCCCTCCGCTACTGTCTCCAGCGCGCCCCGCACGTCGCCGTCCTGGCCGGCTTCACCACGCCGGAACAGGTACGCCAGAACCTCACGTGCCTGGGCACACCGCTGACCGACGAAGACCTCGCCGTCATCCGCGACGCCGGAGCGCGCATCCAGCAGGCCCTGGACGCGTCCGGCGAGGTGTTCCTGGACGAGAAGGACGCCCGCCGATGACCGCGCCCGGACAGCTCGCCCTCCTCACCCCCGAGGCCCTCGGACGCCCGCCATCGACCACCCACCTGAACCTGATCACCTGGAACGTGCAGAACGCCTCCCCGGACCGCTCCCGGTCCCAGGCCGGCTGGCTCGCCCAGCAGGAGCAGGCCGACGTCGCGGTCCTGACCGAAGTCGGGGCCGGACCAGGCGGAGACGCCCTCGTCCAAGCCCTTGCCGACAACGGGTACCAGAGCATCGTCAGCGCAGAGCCCGGCGGGGACTACCGCACGGTCATCGCCAGCCGCCTGCCCACCCTCGAGGTCACGCCGCCCGCCAGCTCGTTCCTCGCACACCGCGCGCCGGCGGCTCGGCTGACGATCGGCGAGCATGCTGTGGGGCTGCTCGGCCTGTACGTGCCCTCGCGCGGCCCGAAAGAGCGGCGTAACGAGAACAAACGGGCATTCCAGGCGTCGGTTACCGAACATCTCGCCCAGGCCGTGGACGGCTTCGGCGGCTTGGTCGTCGTGGCCGGAGACCTCAACGTCGTCGAGCCCGGCCACCGCCCCCACCACAAGGTCTTCGGGGCCTGGGAGTACGCCTTCTACCGGGCCTTCGCCGACGCCGGCCTCGTCGACGCCTTCCGCACGCTGCATCCCGACGCGGTCGAGCACAGTTGGTTCGGGCGCAGCAGCGGCTACCGGTTCGACCACGCCTTCGTGAGCGCGGCGCACCGCGACCAGATCACCGCCTGCTCCTACCTCCACGACGTACGCCGCGCCGGCCTGAGCGACCACTCCGCCATGACGCTCACGGTGGTGCTGTAAAGCCGGGTGTAGGCCGGCAGACCGCATCAGCGGACGGCCGGCGAAGGTGCCCCTGCTCACCTTCACCGGCCGGCGTCGATCGCGACAGCGTCGGGTTTGACGGCTGGATCGGAAAACCGAAACCCCTTCCGATCACGGACCGTGCCCGGAAGGATGCACAACGTCCCATTCGCGTGACGGTAACGGGAGGAGCCGCCATGGCCGTTGCTGCTGCTGGCCCCTCGGTCGCCTGAGAGCCGGCAGCCATCCGACATGAGTGCCCCGGACCCCTGGCCGATCCCACCCGACCGGCCAGGGGTCCAGCCGTTGCGCGCCCACCCCTGGCCCCGGAGGTGCCGTTGAAGGCCCGAAAACCCCGCACACCCCAGCACCCGATCTCCGAGAGCGAGAGGCTCCTCTTCAGCGGCACCCTGCGCCACGACAAGGCATGGGCCATCTACGAGGACCCGCTGACGCGGATGTCGTTCTGGTCCATGGCCAAGCAGTTCCCCTCCATGCTCCGGATGATCGCGCGCATCGCCTGGCGCGAGGACCGCCGCGCGCTCGCGCTGCTCCTGGCCGCACAGCTGGCCTCCGGCGCGATGACCGCCTTCCTCCTCGTGGCCACCAACCAGGTCCTCGTCCACTTGTTCGCCGACGGCCCGACCCCCGAGAAACTGCAACAAGCGCTGCCATCGCTGCTGCTGGCCGGGGCATCCTCGGCCGCAGAGGTGCTCCTGGGCTGCCTGATCGTGAAGGTCGAGGGATACCTCTACCCCCGCATCGAACTGTCCTGCGCGACGACGTACTACGGCATGCTCGCCCGCGTCGAGCTGGCGGCCATGGAGGACAAGGACATCCAACGCCAGCTCACCCTGGGCCGGTACGGCACCGACTCCGTCCGGCAGATGCTCGACAGCTCCGTGTGGGTCACCAGCGGCCTGATGAGCCTGGGCGCGGCCGCCGTCGTCCTGGCCGCCCTCCACCCGCTCCTCGTTCTCGCGCTGCTGCTGATCGCCGCACCGCGCTGGTGGGGCGCCGTCGTCGTCATGCGCCGCGCCTACGCCTCCCGGCATGTGTGGAACGACCACCGCCGCGCCGTGGACCAGATCATCTACCCCCTCACCCGGGCCGAGGTCACCCCGGAGCTGCGGGTGCACGGCGCAGGCCGGCTCCTGCTGCGCGCGCAGAAGGACATGGGTGAGACCGCGGCCCGGGAGAAGTCCCGCCTGGCCGGTGCGGAGGCCGGCACCGAGATCGTGGCGGCCGCCATGTCCGGCACGGCGCGCATCGTCGCCTACGGCGTGCTGTGGTGGCTCCTCGTCGCCGGCGGCCTGCCGCTCGCCGCGGCCGGAACGGCCGTCCTCGCGATCCGCTCGGCCACCGGCTACCTGAACCAGGTCGTCCACCAGCTCAACCGCATGTGCGAGGAATCGCTGTACCTCGCCGACATGAACAACGCCGTCAAGCTCGGCGCGCGGCACGCCATCCCCACCGACGGCGCTGCGGTGGAAGGCCCCGGGGTCGAAGTCGTCCTTGAGGATGTCTCCTTCCGCTACCCGAACGCGGAGCGGTACGCGCTGCGCGAGGTGTCGCTGACGATCCCCAAGGGCAAGGTGGTGGCCCTCGTCGGCGAGAACGGCTCGGGGAAGTCCACGCTCGCCGGGCTGGTGGCCGGCCTGTACCTGCCCACGCACGGCACCATCACCTACAACGGCCTCGATGTGCGTGACGTCGACCGCGAGTCGGTCTTCGACAAGGTCGCGATGCTCTCCCAGACCGTCGCCAGCTGGCCGATGACGGTCGGGGCCAACATCCACATTGGCGACGGGGACCGGCCGATGCACCGTGACGCAGTCGTCGCGGCCGCCGAGCGCGCGGACGTCCACAACGTCATCGAGGAGCTGCCCCACCAGTACGACTCGATCGCGGTGAAGGGATTCGAACGCGGCGTGCGGCTCTCCGGGGGCCAGTGGCAACGCGTCGGGGCCGCGCGAGTGCTGTACCGGCAAAGGCACCTGGTCATCGTGGACGAGCCGACCGCCGCGCTAGACGCTCGCGCCGAGGCAGACATGTTCGAGTCGCTTCGGTCGCTGACCGACGACGGCGTCACCACCGTCGTGCTCATCACCCATCGCCTCGCGGCCACCGCCTCCGCGGATGTGATCTACGTCCTCCACGAGGGCCGGTTGCTGGAGTCTGGGTCCCACCGGGAGCTGATGGCCCACAAGGACGGGCACTACCGGGAGCTGTACGAGCTGCAGGCGTCCCAGTACGACACCTCCTCCGAGCCGGGCGCGAAGGTGCCGACCCAGAAGAAATGACGATCAGCAGGGAGGGACAACGTGGGGAAGAGGCAGATGCCCCTGCCGGTGGACGAGTACATCAAGACGTTGCCGTCGCTCACCGGCTGCGCGGGGGTGCTGTTCACCGACACCGCGGACCGGCCGTTGATGCTGCACTCGATCTACGAGGGGTACTCCTGGCAGCTGCCCGGCGGGATGGTCGATCACGGCGAGGACCTGCGCTCGGCCGCGCAGCGGGAGGCCCAGGAGGAGACGGGGCTTCAGGCACACGGCCCGATGAACCTGCTGCTGCTGGAGTTCTGGCACCCGATTCCCAACTGGCCGGGTGCGCGCGTCATGGCCGTCTTCGACGGCGGAGTGCTCTCCGCGCCCGACCTGGCGAACGTCGAGCTCGCCCCCGACGAGCACGACGCATTCGCCTGCCGGACCTGGGACGAGTGGATCGACCTGGCGACGCCCGCCCATCGGCGGATGCTTCCGGCCCTGCGCGAGGCGCGCCGTACCGGCGTGCCCGGATACCTCGTCTTCGACGCTCCCGCCGGCGCGTGAGCGTCACCGAACCAGGCTCCTGCCGCAGTCGGCAGCGGCAGAACCCGGACCACAACGAGGAGAGAGGGGACAAGGTGAGTGAGTGGTTGCCGCTCGAGGAGTACGTGGGGACGTTGCCGAAGGCCGCGATGTTCGCGGGGCTGTACTTCACCGACACGGAGAGGCGGCCGTTCCAGATGCTCTCGGCGCACCGCGCGGGCGTGTGGCAGTTCCCCGGTGGGGACACCGACCACGGCGAGACGCCGTTCGAGACGGCCGTGCGGGAATGCCGCGAGGAGACCGGGCGGGTCTTCACCGGCCGGCCTCGCCTGCTGGCCACGATCTACATGCCGGCCGGGCTGTGGCCGGTGCCGAAGACCGGCTTCATCTTCGACGGCGGAACCCTGAGCCCGAAGGACCTGCAGTCCATCCGGCTCGACCCGCACGAGCACGAGCGCTGGGAGGTGCGCGACCTGGACCAGTGGGCCGACGTTCTCAATCCCTCGGCGTGGGGGCGGCTCGCAGCGGTGGACCGGGCGCGCCGTACGGGCCAGGCTGTCTACCTCGAGATGGAGGAGGCGACCCAGTGACGGATCAAGAGACCCGTCAGCGCTTCGGTGCAGGAGCGTGGGGTGTCGTTCGGCAGGTCGACGGCCGGGTGCTCCTGCTGCTCCACCGGCGTGCGGGGGTGTGGACTCTGCCGGGCGGCCGGGTCGAGGCCGGCGAGACGCTGAAGGAGGCGGCGGTCCGCGAGCTGCGGGAGGAGACGGGGCTGCGCGGCACGGCCGGGCGGCTCCTGGTCGTCCGGCAGGCTCGGGCCGGGACCTGGTTCGGGCCGCTGCAGCGCCCGCGCGACTCCCACCACTTCGTGTTCGCCATGCACGTCCGGCGTGAGCAGTTCGATCACATCGAGCTGCAGGAGAGCGAGGTGCTGGACTACCGGTGGTGGGCGCCGGGCCAGGCCGTCGCCGAGATCGGCGATGGGCCCTCGTCGCTCCTGACCGCTGCCGTCGACGTGCTCAGCGGCCGGATCGAGGGCTGCGCCTACCTGGAGGACGACGAGCTGAAGTGACCCTCGGGGCCGGCGCGCCGCGCCGGCCCCGAGGAGTTGGCGGTCAGCCTGGTACCTGGTTGCCGGGCTCGTCCAGCCACGCGCGGTGCGTGCCGTCGGGAGTGATGGTCATGCCGAAGCGGCCGGGGTTCGGCCGGGAGCGCTGGTCGTACCAGGCCCAGGCGTCCTTGATCTCATCCCACAGCCGTCGGGGGCCGTGCTGCCAGACGATGAACTCGTTGTCCTGGTGGCCGTCGTAGTCGATGGCGGCCCACGAGGACGTGTCGGTGGTCGCGACCCACAGCCGTGTCTGCACGTCGTCCAGCTCGGGGTCGTGGTGCCAGGCGAACCACAGGTCCGGCAGGCGCAGCCCGATGGCGAACTGGGCGTCGTAGTCGTCGCCGGCGACGGTCCACGGGGAGAGCGTGGTCCGGGACTCGGCCGGCTGGTGCTCGTCGTGGACGACGTCACGGAAGAGCCGGATGTCTCGGCGCTGGGTGCGCATGAGCATGAAGGCCGAGTACGGCGAGAACCGGCCCTCGGCGGTGTGATCGTCTTGAACGGTGAGGTGGAGAAGCCCGTAGTCGCACCACGGGCTGTTCCACGGTACGAGGATCGTGCCGCCTGGCCTGGTCTGCTCCAGCCACGCCGAGGGGACGTTGCTCACCGCGCAGGTCGCCAGCACGTGGTCGTACGGGGCATGCGGTGGCCAGCCCCCCGCGCCGTCCGCGACTACGAGGTGCGGCTTCAACCCGGCGTGCGCGAGGGCATCGGCGGCGTGGGCGGCGACGTCGGTGTCGACCTCGATGCTGGTCACGTTCTGCCCGCCGATGGCGTGGGCCAGCAGGCCGCAGTTCCATCCGGTGCCCGTGCCGATCTCCAGGACCTTCTGGCCCGGACGCGGGTCGAGCATGGTGAGCATGCGGACCACGATGCTCGGATCGGATGCGGAAGACGACGGCAGCACGTCGTCGCCGCTCGCCACGGGCTTCCCGTCGTTGATTTGCGTGACGACCGCGTCGTTGCTGTACGCGAGGTCGAGCCACCGGCCCGGCTCGGAGTCGGCGCTGACCTGGACGTAGGTTCCGCCCTCGTCTTGCTGCCAGATCGTCCTGGGGAGGAACAGGTGCCGGGGCGCGGCCTTCAGCGCTGCCTCCCAGTGGGGAGCGATCGGGCCGTTCGTTGCGCGAATTGAGTCGAGCAGGCCATGGAGCGCGGCCTGCTCGGCGGAGTCCCGGTGCATCTACTTCTTGTCCGGCTTCTTGTGCTTCGGCGGGTCATCGGGCCGTGAGCCGTCCTTGGAGGGTTTCACGATGCCAGGGTCCTTGTTGCCCGAGTGCCGTCCGTCGCCGCCTGAGCCGCCCTTGCCTGTGCCCCACCCCATGGTGTGTCCCTTCTGCCAACGGTGACGCGCACGGTAGAGGCTCGGCCGGACCGCTGGAAGACGGCATGCAGCATTTCAGGACACGAGGTCAGGCGAGGTCGAGGGTGATGCCGGCTTCGGCGGCCAAGAGCAGCGCCACGTCGAGTGCGCCGTCACTGCGGACGGTCGCGCCCCGCAGGCCGGCCAGACCGTTGAGACCGCCGGGGAACCGGCAATCCTCGAAGACCACGTTCTTGCACGTGGCACCGGAGAACTGGGCATGGCCGAGCTCACACTGCTGGAACAGCACGTTGTCGAGCTTGGCGTTTCCGAAGTCGGCTTCGGTGAGGGGCACGCGGTCGAAGACGCACCGGGTGAGCTTGGCCTGCCGCCAGATGCTCATCTCCGCCCGGGACTGCTGCACGGTGACGTCGCGGAGGTGAGCGCCCGTGAGCCGTGCGCCGAGGAACCGGGTGAGCACGATCTCGGTGCGGCCGAGGGAGGCGTCCTCGAGGTGCGCGGCGGCGAGGTCGCAGTTGCGGAAGGTGGTGTCCGTGACGGCAAGGCCGGCCGTGGTAGCGCGGGCGAGCTTGATCTCGTGCAGCAGGCACTCGTCGAGGGTGAGGCCGTCGAGATCCGCGCCGGAGAGGTCGAAGCCGGAGAAGTCCAGACCGGTGAAACGGGCGTCCTGCACGGTCAGGTCGTGCTCGACGGTCGCGGGCGCGCTGTGGCGGCGCTTCGGCGCAGTGGGGACTGTGGGGCCAGTCGTGGTGGTGGGCACGACCGCGACCCCCGCGCCCGTCGAGCGGTGCAGACGGACAGCTGCCTGCGCCGATGTCGTGCTTCACGGGCCGCCATTGATCACGCAGAAAGGTTCCCGTTCGTCACAGCGACTGCGGTCACGAATACGGCCCAGGCCGAGCGCGAGACGACGATCGGCGTCCGGCTGGTGTCCTTGGAGTCCCGAATGTGCATCTCGTCGGCGGGGGGTGCATTGGCACTTGGAGGCACTGCCCGCCGTTCTGGCTGTGGCTGCTGCTACGCCACTGCATGGTGGCCCGATCAGGGAGGACGCGCACGGTGGACCCCTTCCTCGTGGGTGGACACGGCAGGCGTCCAGATTCCCCCCACGGCCTGGCGTCGGCCAGCCCCCGGGCGTTTGATGCACGCATCATCAAACCGGTCGGAGACGCGTTGCTCGTCTCCGACCGACAGCCGGCTTCAGCAGCCGCAGCAGATCACGCGGATAGATTCCCGTTGTTGGCTGCCAGGGCGGTCACGAACGAGGACCAGGCAGAGCGTGGGAAGACCAACGGCGTGCGGCCTGGGTCCTTGGAGTCCCGTACGGGCATCACGTCGGCAAACTGCTCGGCCACCTCAATGCAGCTCCCGTTCGTTTGGCTGTAGGTGCTCTTACGCCAGGTAGCTATCGACAGGTCAAGTCGGATGGTGCACACGGATAGTTCTCCTCAACTACCTTGCGGATGAGAGCCCTTGATGCCTCGGGATCGAGCGCATCGGCGTGAAGCCGATCATAGACACCAATGTGATCTCTGACGATCTGCTGATTGGTGATGAGCAGGCCGCGTACACCAGCTGTGCGATAGACGACCGGGTCGCGGCTCCCGAAGTACATGATCGTCATCTCGCCGATGCTCTCGATGTACCCTTCACCCTCAAACGGCCGGATACGTAGATCAATGTTCGCTTGTCGGGATAATTCGATCAGGTCGAGCAGCTGGCGCCGCATCACTCCCTGGTCACCTATGGTCGTGTGCAGCGCCGCTTCCTCCAGCACGACGGAGAACTCGGGTGGGTTCGGCTTACGGAAGTTCGCCATTCGCCGTTCCCGGTGACGGATCTTGTCTTCAAGGTCACCTCCGTAGTACGGGAGGTTCCGCTTGATGACCTCTCGCGTGTACTCCGCGTTTTGAAGCTGTGCCGGAATCAGGCCCGCCGTGTGCTGGAAGGCGACAGCCCTCGTTTCGAACGTGAACGCCTTCTGGACCCACTTGGCATCCGGGTTGTCGTCCAGCTCATCGCGCATCTTCCAAAGGCGGCCGCGCGCGTCGAGGGCATCATCAAGCCCTCGGGCCTGCTCGCGGGTGGCAACGTAGTCGCCGGTCTCGATCTTGGAGACGAGTGAGTTCGACATCAGGGCCTTGCGGCCGAGCTTGGCCTGGCTCCAGCCCTTGGCGAGTCGGAGCTCCCGGAGTAACGCCCCGAACTTCGCGACACGATCCCGAGCCGGGTCAAGTCGCTTTGGGGCTGGCATCGTTGCACCCCCCATTTGATAGTTGATCTGTCAAACCGCTGGTGGGGTCGATCGTAGGCCCACGGTGGGAAGCTCAAGGGTGGAACCGGAAACCTGGCTCCGGACGATGCGGCTCCGCGTTCGACACTCCCCTGCCGTGATGCCCTCCCAGCGGCGCGCCACACATGCGCCGGCCAGGTGTTTCTTGCCACCCTTCGAGGTGTCCGGTTCCGGCCGATGAACCAGGTACCTACCGGGCGAAGGAGGAGCGAGGATGACGACCGCTCCGGGTGCGACGGTGACCGACAGAGAAGCGATCCAGCGGCTCATCAGCACTGCTCACCGCATGTACGGCGGCCCCCTGCCCCCGTACGAGGACGTGCGGGCGACCCAGCACGACCTGCTCGAGGTCATAGGCAAGCTCCTGCCGGCCGTCGAGGCCCACGCCAGTCATCGTCAGGACGACGTGGCGGTCCGTACCTGCAAGACGGCGCGCCGGGACATGGCGGCCGGCCTCGGCCCCGGCCTGAAGTCGGCGGTCGCTGCGGTGAACCGCCTCGCGGCCGACACCGCCGAGCTCCTGCACTACCTGCCCGCGAGGCCCCGGACGTGAGGCTCCCCCGGTGCTTCTACGGCCGTCCCCGGTGGGTCGTCGAAGCCGTCCTCGGCGCTGCGCTGATCCTCGGGGCAGAGCTGGTGGTGCTCGGCCTCGTGTGGCCGGAAGCGATCCGTTCGATTCTGCAAGTTCTCCTGGAAGGCTTACATCTGCAATGAATGTTGACGTCATCCGGATCGCCACCCGCTCCTCCCCGATAGCCCTCGCTCAGGCCCGCCATGTCCAGCAGCTGATCCGGGACCTCAACCCCGAGGTGAAGACCGAGCTGCTGCCGCACACCACGACCGCCGACCAGTGGAAGGGCGACCTGCCTAAGCTCGGCAGGAAGGGCGGCTTTGTCGCCGGCATCTCCGCCTTGGTGGAGCGCGGCGAGCCCGACATCGCCGACCAGGCCGAGGTGAGTGAACCGGCGCCCCGTCCGCCGACGGCATTCGATTGGCAGAGCCCACGGCCTGCGGGACCACCCGCGCTGTGCAAGCGCCCCCACATGTCCCCCGACCGGCTCATCGCCTCGGGAGTCGCGCCCTCCAGGGAAGCAGTGCGTGACGCACGACTGGGGGTCAGGAAGCTCCTTGAACGGTGGGGCCTCGATGACGAGGCGGTCTTTCGAGCCGAGCTGATCACCGGCGAGCTGCTGGCCAACGCCCTGCAGCACGCGAAACCGCAGGGTGGAGCACAGATCGGTCTTCACCTTGCCTTCGGCGGCGGGGAGCTGCTGATCGAGGTCGACGACGGCGGGGGCCCCAGCGCGCCAGCCGTCCGACACGCGACCGACGACCGGTCGGAATGCGGGCGCGGCCTTGCGCTCGTCGAAGCCCTGGCGATATGGGGCTACCGGACCCTGCCGGATGGGCGGCGGTCCACCTGGGCGTACCTCCCGGCATCGTTCACGGGAGCACGCCGGTGACGTTACTCGCGGCGCCCGCGGCACGCGGCCGGCTCGCTCACCACCTGGTCAATCTCAGGCAGCCCGACCTGGTCGCCAGCGTCCAGCGGCGGTTGCAGAAGGACGGCTTAGTGGTCGTCGACGGGCTGACGACGCCAAGAGCGGTCGCATCGTTCGCAGACCGGTTCATGCGGCGCAGCAGGGTTGACGAGCCGCACGGCCTGCACGAGATCCGGCCCACCGGCCGGCACCATCTGCGGGCCGATTCGGTGGACCTCACCCGGGCTCCGATGCGCCTGCACACCGCCGGCGCCCGCCTGAAGCACCCGCCCAGGCTCCTGCTCGTCGTGTGTGCCCGCCCGGCCGACACCGGGGGCGACACCCTGCTGGTCGACGGCCAGGACCTGCTGTCCGAGCTCGCTCGTCGGCGCCCGGGTGATCTGGGTCCGCTGACGCGGCGGACGACGATGCGCACCGCGCCCCGCATCTATGCCCCGGTCTTCCGGCTCTCACCAGCCGGCCGCTGCGTGCTGCGCCTGCCTTCCGGTCGGGGGGTCAGCTGGAGCCCGGCCGCGCGAAGGCGCCTGCTGAACCTGGAGGTGGCCGTCGAACGCACCCGTCGACGGCTCTCCCTCGCGCCGGGGCAGGGCTACCTGCTGGACAACTGGCGGTGGGCGCACGGCCGACTCACTTTCGCTGGCGAGCGGCTGCTGTACCGCGCCGAGGGCGACCCGACGTTCCGGATGCCGGCCGGATTCCCGACCTGGGTGGAGGCGACGTGAACCACCACCTCGGGCAGGAGCGGCAGGCGTTCCAGGCCACGCTCGACAACCAGTCCGTCGTGGATACCGGGACGTTACGGCGGATCAGTCTCGCACTGCGCCGGGGCCCGGCCGAGCCGGCTTCGCTCACGCCGCTGGTCCTCAGCCCGCCTCCGGTGCCCCGCGCGGCGGCCTCGGTGACGGTGCGGCCTGGACGGCGGCGGCACGCCCGACCGAGGCGGCGCCATCGCGGCGAACCGGCGCCCCGCAGCCTTCGCACCACGCTTCTGGTCCTCGTGCTTGCCCCGGCGGCCTGCGCTGTTGGTGTCCTCGTGCCGCTTCTGCGCTGATCCCCGTCTTCGGCCCCACGCGTGGCCGGCTGCTGTCTCCGCCCGGAAGACCCAAGTCCCGCCCTCGGCGGGGCCCGAACCACCGGGCGGCCCTTTTCCCTTGCTCACGTTCCTCTTTCGGAGTACGCGATCGTGATCCCCACCTACCCGCCCAACCCCACCCCGCCCTCGCAACCACCACCCATGCCGAGCCCGCTGAGCCTGGCACCGGCCGACTTCTCCCAGCCCGCCGCGTCGCGCATCCACGACCGGTTGCTCGGCGGGAAGGAGAACTACCCGGCCGACCGCACCCTGGTGGCGCGCATCCTGCAGCTGAACCGGTTGGCCAGCTCCGCCGCGCACGCCCACCTGCGCCACCGCGAACAGGTAGTCGACTACCTCGCCGAGCGGGGCTTCCGGCAGTTCCTGGAGATCGGATGTGGCTACCCGCACCAGCCCTACGTCCACGAGATCGCCCAGGAGTACGGGCCGGTGCGCGTCGTGTACGTCGACCATGACGAGGTCGTCGTCGCGCACGCAGCTGCCCTCATGACGGCCAAGGCGCCCTCGCGCACCGCGCACGTCCATGCCGACTTCGCCGCCGGCAATCTCCTGGCCGACGCCCGGGTGCGCCGCGTCTTCGACCCGCGTGAGCCGATCGCGGTGCTGCTCCACCAGGTCCTACACCTGATCCCCGGCCCCCTCTTCCCCCTCATCGACAACCTCAAAAGGGCCCTGCCGGTGGGCAGCGCCCTGTCGATCACCCACCCCACCGGGGACTTCCACCCCCGTCACGTCCGGGCCGCTTGGGAATGCACCCAGGCCGGTGTACCGGTGCACCTGCGCAGCGGCGGCGAGGTCCGCAACCTAACGCGCGGCTGGGAGCTGGTCGAGGGCGGCATGGTGCCGACAACGTGCTGGCCCGGCCGCAGCCCCACCAAGCAGGACCGGCTCGCCTCGGCCGCGCACGCCATCGTCGCGATCAAGACCAGCGAGGACGCCGCATGATGTCGGTGAGCGTGGTCGTGGCCGTTCGCAGGAACGCCTGGGGACTACGGCCGCTGATGCGCGCCCTGGCCGTACAGGACTACCCCGGGGATCTCCAGGTGGTCGTCGTCGACAACCACGACACCCCGACCTTGACGCGCGCGATGTTCCCCTGGCCGGTCCCAGTGCACCTGGTGCCCGAGCGCCAGGTGGGCCTGTCCTACGCACGCAACACCGGCATCCATCACGCCATTGGCGACTTCGTTCTGATCACCGACCCCGGCTTCACCCCCGATCCGAGCTGGGTGCGAACGATGGTCGCCACCCTGCAAAACGGCGGCGCACCTCTGGTCAGCGGCCGGGTGGTGCTGGCCACGGAGTCCGGCGCCGAGCTTCCGCCCGCGTTGACGGCGCTGCTGGCGCCGGCGTCCTGGCCGCAGGTGGTGACCGAGGCGGCCTCCCCGTGGGAGGTAGCCGACGCCTGCCTAGGCATGCCCCGTCCCGAAGAGGACGAGCCGGCGGTCTTCGACGTGCATCGCACCGGGCTCGACCCCCGCCACCTTCGCGGCGGCGCGGTGGAACTCGCGGCCCGGCTCCGCGCGGCCGGCGAACTCGTCCACGTCACCCCCGAGCCGGTCGTCACCCGGGAACTGCTCCCCGGTGACCTGACGGTGGGGGTCATCTGGGCGCGGGCATGGTGGCGCACAACCACCGCGGCTCGCTGGCCGCACGTTCCCGTGCCGGAGCCGCTCGTGCTGCCGCCCGGCTGGTGGCGCACGCGCGGCGGCCGGCTGGCGCTCGTGGCCGTCACCGCCGAGCGATGCGCCCGGTGGGCCGGGCGCCTGCGCCCCGGCAGCCGCCATCCCCGCGCTGCAGCACCCTCCGGCCGGCACCCGGCGGCCGTTCCCGGCCCGAGCGAGAAGAGGCCCTGATGTCCAAAAACCTCGCGGAGCGCACCGCCCACCAGTACCTGCTGGGGAAGCTGCAAGCCCGCACCGCCACCCACGCCATCTGGCGCGCCTGGCAGGTCGGCATCCGCGACCGCCTCATCCCGGGAAGCACCGTGCCGGGTGCCCCGGACATCGTCGCCAGGAGGATGCCGTGGGACTGAGGGGCGGATTCATCAATCCCTACACGGCCCACGAAGAGGCACGGGCGGCCGCTCGGTTCCACGGCCGGCCGGTGATGTCGATACCCGGGGTGGTCCGCGTGCGGTGCGGGGTGCACTGGGACGCCATCCGAGTCGGGCCCGCGCTCGGACAGCGGGCGCGGGAAGCACTCGGGCCCGAGGTCGGCCCGGTTTTGGCGACCACGTACGCCGCCCACTGGACGTTCATCATCGACCGCGGCTCTGCCGACGAGTGGGACCTGCTGGGGCGGGACGTCCGGTTGCTGCGGCGGGGTACCGTCATCGAGCTCCCGCTGACCATCGGGTGCACGCGCACGCGCGACGTGCGATGGGTCGTCCCTCCCCGACTCGGCGACTGGACCGACCCCGATCAGCTCTGCAAGGTGCTCGGCGGACGGCGTCCCCTTCCTCCCGCGCGAAAGCCGCCCGCGAGGAAGAAGTCGTCGAAGGTGATCACCAAGCGGGCGGCCGGAACGCCCTCCTCGTGAGGGGGTTCACCCGGCTGTCCGCAAAGCACCCGCCGCTTCTGCCCGGCGACCATTGGTCAAGGGTGGCGGCCGGTTGTTTCCGTCAGCAACGCAAGGCCCGGATCGGGTGAGCGGTCACGCCCGGGTGAATCGCACACCGCCCTGTGGCCTGCCCACCCAGCGATCACGGGCCGGTTGACGGTCGCTCGAATTCCTGCGCGACGAAACGCCCTCTGGGGCCGTGACCGCACCCGTCCGGGGGCCGTTTTTCCGATCACTCGTCCGACCCGCTCGTCAACGAGGAGGCGTAGTGCATCACCACGAAAACCGATCCGCAAATGCCACGGGGGTGTGGTTGCGATTCGAACACAGCCAGACAGGGCTCTGCCGTCCCGTTCCGACAATCCCGGGGAGGTGTGCGTGAAGCAGCCGCCGCGCTACCGGCTCGTCGTCGACGTGATGGTGTTGATGGTCCGCGACGACGGCCGGGTCCTGCTGCTCCGGCGGGCCGGGCAGGTCTACGCCTCCGGGCTGCTGTGCCCGCCCGGCGGGCACCTGGAGGAGCACGAGCCCGTCACCGCCGGGGCCCGCCGTGAGGTCACCGAAGAAGTGGGCGTCACGATCGCGCCGGCCGACCTGGAGTTCTGCCACGCCATCCACCACCGCAGCCCCGAAGGCGAAGGCCGCATGGGGATCGTGTTCACCACCCAGCACTGGACCGGACAACCCTCCATCCGCGAGCCCGACAAGTGCTCCGCGCTGGTGTGGGCCGATCCCGCGCGGCCGCCGGCGGACTGCGTGCCCTACACCGCCGCCGTGCTGAAGCAGTTCTGCACCGGTGCGCTGCTGTCCGAACACGGCTGGCCGACGGAAGGGGCAGCGGCGTGAAGAGCAAGCGAACCAAGACAGCGGACATGGGCACCACCGACCCCTTACGCGGAGCACGCAGCAAGCGCCTCGCCGACCTCGCACGCAAGGCCAAGCGCGCCGGTTCCGAGCTGGGCAGGACCCGCCGGAACTTCGTGCTGCTGCGCTGCGGCATCTGTCACGCGCGCACCACGTTCTCGCGCAGCGTCACCGACGCCGACAGCCGACCGGCGGGGCTACCCGGCGTTGCCGCTGTGGCTGCGCCAGCACGGCTTGGAGCGCGAGCGCGGCTGTTCCCTTGCCACGGCGGGTGTCGCGTCGTGGCGGACCTCGAAGCAATCGGATGTGGCCGCGTGCCGGCTGCGGCGCTCGCGGCCGCGGCCGTCGGCGCGGCCCCTGAGCGGCCTACGCCACGTCGCAGCGAGCGCGCAGCCAGCGGGCGGCGCCATTCCCGTGGGGAGGAGATTCAGTGCCATTTGTGCCGAATGTTGTTGGTGCGCATCTGGTGTTCGAGGACAAGGGCAGGGTCCTGTTGGGACTGCGGCCGCCGGATGCGCTGTTCGCGGCGAATGTCTGGCATGTTCCGGCGGGGCATGTGGAGCGGGAAAGCGCGCGGGCCTGTGCGGTGCGGGAAGCCGGCGAGGAGCTGGGCGTCACCGTTATGGAGCCCGACCTCGAGCTCGTTCACACCGTGCACCTGCTCGACGGCGACGACCCCGAGGGCGTGCCGCGG
Source organism: Streptomyces luteosporeus (assembly GCF_039532865.1). Classification (NCBI taxonomy): domain Bacteria; kingdom Bacillati; phylum Actinomycetota; class Actinomycetes; order Kitasatosporales; family Streptomycetaceae; genus Streptomyces; species Streptomyces luteosporeus. Next base: position 1,361 of record NZ_BAAASL010000015.1, on the reverse strand, counting down.
TTGCAGCTGTTCTTCCGCGTCCACCGGTGGCGCGGCGAGCCACGGTTGATGGAGCCGGACCGGTGCGTTCAGTGGCGGTGGTGGCCGTTGCACGCGCTGCCCGATCCCACGGTGGAGTACACGGTCGCGGCGCTGGAGGGCATAGCGAACGGCTGGCCGTACACGGACGTGGGCTGGCGCCCCCGCCCCGGCGAAGCCCACGGCAAGCCGGGCCTGGGCAGGTGAGGCCATGGCGCTGACCGGCACTTGAGTCGACCACCCACGCGGAGCATTGCTGGAGGTTGCTGTGTCCTGCTCTTCCCCGTCCCCCCTTTCCCCCGCCGAGGCCGTAACCCAGGAGGCCGAGGCTGCGCAGGCGCGGCAGGCCATGGTGCGCCGCCTGGAGGAACAGGGGGTCTTATCCGACCCGCTGCTGCGGGAGGCGCTGCTGGCGGTGCCGCGTGAGGTGCTGCTGCCACGCGCCTACGTCCGGCGGGACGCCGGGTATCCCGAGCCGGTGGTGCTGGAGCTGCTGGACGGCGTGCACCCCGAGGACCGGAAGGAGTGGCTGGAGCTCATCTACAGCGGTGCCTCAGTGCTGGCACAGCGCAACGGCGAGGCGCTCGAGGGGCAGGTGCGCGGCCGGGTGAAGGGCGGCCGCATCACGTCGCAGACGAGCGTGGTGTCGATGACGGTCCAGATGCTGCAGGACCTGCGGCTCTGTCCCGGCCTGTCCTACCTGGAGTTGGGGGCGGGGCCGGGGTACTCGACGGCCCTGGCCGCCCGCGTCCTCGGGGCCGGGCGGGTCACAGCCGTTGAGCGCGACGCCGAGATGGCCTTCGCGGCCGCGCGCCGGCTCGCTGCGCTCGGCCTGGAGGCGGACGTCGTGGCCGGCGACGGGCTCGACGGCCACCCGGAGCGGGCCCCGTACGAGCGGATCGCCTTCACCTTCTCGGTGCCGTACCTGCCGGTGAAGGTGGTGGAGCAGCTGGCCGAGGACGGGCTGTTGCTCGCGCATCTGACGGCCGACTCCCCCAGCTGGCCCGGCCTGGTGACCGTGCGGAAAGCGGGCGGCCGTCTGGAGGCGTCGGTGTGCGGCTCGCGGCTGGGGCATGTTCCGATGCACGGCTACAGCTGGGTGTCGCTGCACCGGCACAAGGACCGCGTCGGCGCCGAGCCCGGCCGTCACCGGGCAGGGTCTCTGGCCCCGCCGCCGGAGGGGGCGCGCGGGTTCTGGCTGGCGCTGGCTCATCTGTTCTTTCCGCGGTTCAGATCTGTCTCATGAAGCCCGTGCTTCAGTCTCGTTGATCCGTTGAGTGCGGGACGGGCGAGCCAACGAGGGGGTGCCCTCGAAGGCTCAGGAAGGGACGGATGTGGAGCTG
>NZ_BAAASL010000014.1:0-191044 GCF_039532865.1 Streptomyces luteosporeus | reverse complement strand
GGTTGAAGATCTACCGGGCCGTGGCCACGCGTTATGACAAGAGGGCGTACGTCTTTCACGGCACCGTGACCGCTGCAGCCGTACGCCTCTGGCTGCGCTCCTGACCCGCCGGACAGACCCTAGGGCGTGTCTGAGGGACGCCACTTTGGGCGATCTTCGCACGCCCTCAGCCAACTACCTGGTCGTGGGGCCACGGCCTCGGGTCGCGTTCGTTTCGTCAGCTAGAGCGCTGCGGTGGGTCTTCGATAGTGTCCTCAAAGCTTTTTTTGACCGACTCTACCCACTTCGGGGTATCCCCTGACTGGCTACGCAACGGGTCATCCTGCTGCTCCGCCTTCTCCGCGGCCTGCTGATCCTCGTTCTGTCTCTCGTCCTTCGCGCCCATGACGTTTCCTCCTAGAGAGCTCAGGAATTCGGGTTACGACCAGTCTCACAAATGCGACGGTGCACCGCACTTCGATCAGTGACGCTCCATACGCCTCCGAGCTTCACATGGTGTGTTGTTCAAAAGGCGGCCCGACGCAGCAGTAGTGCGGCGCGCCGTGAGAGCCGTGCTGACCCATCGGACACGCCCTAGGGGTGGTGCCCCACGCGGATGCCCAGGGCCTCCGCGTGGGCGTGCAGGCGGGCGGCCGCCAGGGTCGTGGCGCGGGTGTCCGCGCGCTGGGTGGCGACGACCAGGGCCTGGCCCGCCAGCATGTGGGCGCGCTGGTGCAGCGCCGGCCGCGTGGCCACGCCCGCCGTCGGCTCGGCCCGCAGCGGGCGGTGGTCGCTCAGCCGCTCGATCTCCGCGGTCAGGCGCGCCGCCGCCTCGTCCAGTGCCGGTGACGGCTCCAGGGCCCGCAGCTCGTCGGTCACCGTGAGCAGGGCGGTGAAGTGGCCGGCCAGGCGGTTGTCCAGTTCTTCCGCGCGGCTGCGGTGGGGCCCGTGCGCGCGGACCGCGTGGCTGGTGCGGGTCGGCTCGTACATGGATGGCCTCCTGAACTACCTCTGAAGGCCATCCTAACTTAGACAGCGTCTAAATTGACGTCCGGATCATTGTCCGTAGCCGTCCAGGAAGTTCCCGATCCGGGTCACCGCGTCCGCCAGGTCCTTGGCGTTCGGCAGGGTGACCAGGCGGAAGTGGTCCGGCTCCGGCCAGTTGAAGCCCGTTCCGTGCACGACCATGATCTTCTCGGCCCGCAGCAGGTCCAGCACCATCTGCCGGTCGTCCTTGATCTTGTAGACCTTGGGGTCCAGCCGCGGGAAGGCGTACAGCGCACCCTTCGGCTTCACGCACGTCACGCCCGGGATCTGCGTCAGCAGCTCGTGCGCGACGTCGCGCTGCTCCAGCAGCCGGCCGCCCGGCAGCACCAGGTCGGTGATCGACTGCCGGCCGCCGAGGGCCGTGGCCACCGCGTACTGGGCGGGCATGTTGGCGCACAGCCGCATGTTCGCCAGGATCGTCAGGCCCTCGATGTAGCTGTCGGCGTGGGCCTTGGGGCCGCAGACCGCCATCCAGCCGCTGCGGTAGCCGGCGACCCGGTACGCCTTGGACAGGCCGTTGAAGGTCAGCGTCAGCAGGTCGGGGGCGAGGGCGGCGGTCGGCGTGTGGGTGACGCCGTCGTAGAGGATCTTGTCGTAGATCTCGTCGGAGCAGACGATGAGGTTGTGGCGGCGGGCGATCTCCGTCAGCCCGCGCAGCATCTCCTCGTCGTAGACCGCGCCCGTGGGGTTGTTGGGGTTGATGATGACCAGCGCCTTGGTGCGGTCGGTCACCTTGCTCTCGATGTCGGCCAGGTCCGGCATCCAGTCCGCCTGCTCGTCGCAGCGGTAGTGCACGGCCTTGCCGCCGGCCAGCGACACCGACGCCGTCCACAGCGGGTAGTCCGGGGCGGGGACCAGCACCTCGTCGCCGTCGTCCAGCAGCGCCTGCATCGACATCTGGATCAGCTCGGAGACGCCGTTGCCGAGGTAGACGTCCTCGACGGTCAGCTCGATGCCCTTGGTCTCGTAGTGCTGCACCACCGCGCGCCGCGCGGCGAGCAGACCCTTGGCGTCGCCGTACCCGTGGGCGCTGCCGACGTTGCGCAGCATGTCTTCGAGGATCTCCGGCGGGCACTCGAAGCCGAAGATCGCCGGGTTGCCGGTGTTCAGCTTGAGGATGCGGTGACCTGCTGCTTCCAGCCGCATGGCCTCCTCGAGCACCGGGCCACGGATTTCGTAGCAGACGTTGGCGAGCTTGCTTGACTGGATCACCTGCATGACGGCCACCATACGGGCCCGCCGCCCGGGTCGCCCGCGGTTTCTCCTGCGACTTTCGCCCCACGCGCCCCGCCCTCGGAGGCGTCAGCTCCGGGTGCGGGGACGCCGCACGGCGCGGCCCGCCAGGACGTCCGTCCGGCGGCCGTCTTCCATCACAAAGCGTCCGGCAATCAGGACATAAGGAATGCCGGTCGGAAGCGTCCGAGGGGCTTCGAAAGTGGCGCCGGCGGCCACGGTCCGCGGATCGAAGAGCACGAGATCCGCGCGGTGTCCCTCGCGCACGAGGCCCCGGTCCGCCAGCCCCAGCCGGGCCGCCGGACGGGACGTGAGATGCGCCACGCACTCCTGCAGCGAGAGGACGCCCAGCTCACGGACGTAGTGGCCGAGGTAGTGCGGAAACGTGCCATAGGCGCGCGGGTGCGGCTTGGCGCCGTGCAGGATGCCGTCGCTGCCGCCGGTGTGCACGCGGTGCCGCATGATCGTACGGACGTTCCCCTCATTGCCCACGTGGTGCAGGATCGTCGGGCCCAGGCGGTCGTCGATCAGCAGCTGCCGTACGAAGGCCCACGGCTCCTGCCCGTCCGCCCGGGCCGCAGCGGCGACCGTCCGGCCCGCGTGGCGCGCGTGGCGGGCGTCCGCCACGCCCGAGATCTCGACCGTGTCCCAGTCCACGGGCAGCCCGTGGCAGCCGTCCGACCCCGACACCTCCAGGGCGTACCGGATCCGGGCCGCCGCCCCCTCGTCGCGCAGCCGCGCCACCACCGCCTCCGGGCCGCCGGCGCCCGCCCAGCCGGGCAGGAGGGAGGCCAGCGTCGTGCAGCCGGGCGTGTACGGGTAGGTGTCGAGCGAGACGTCCACGCCGTCTGCGAGGGCCGAGTCGATCAGGGCGAGGAGCTCGGGGGCGCGGCCGGCGTTGACGGGGAAGTTCATGACGGCGTGCGCCAGGTGCAGCGGACACCCGGCCTCCCTGGCGACGGCCAGCGTCCGCGCGTACGAAGCGAGCGCGCCGGCACCGTACGAACGGTGGTGCGGGCAGTAGTAGCCGCCGTACGCCGCCACGACACGGCACAACGCGACAAGCTCCGTGTCGTCGGCGTACATGCCGGGCGCGTACGTGAGCCCGGCCGACAGGCCCATCGCGCCCTGCGCCATGCCGCGGGCCACCAGGTGCTTCATCCGGGCCAGCTCGGCGGGGGAAGGGGGACGGTCCTCCCAGCCCACGACGAGGGCGCGCAGAGTGCCGTGCGGGAGGAGGTAGGCGGCGTCGACGGCGATGCCGCGGTCCAGGTGGTCCAGGTAGGCACCGACGCTCGGCCAGCCGGCGTCCGCAGCGGCACCGTTCCAGCCGGCGATCTGGGTGCGGATGCCGTCGGCGGTGCGGGCGTCGACGGGCGCGTACGACAGGCCGTCCTGGCCGAGGACCTCCAAGGTCACGCCCTGGGCCACCTTCGCCACGTGGGCGGGGTCGGTGAGGAGGGCCAGGTCGCTGTGGGCGTGCATGTCGATGAAACCGGGGGCGAGGGCGAGGCCGGTGGCGTCGAGGATGCGGCGGGCGGAGGGACGGGGGCCGGTGCCGGGGCGATGGACCTCGGCGATCCGGCCCCGGCTGATGCCGACGTCGGCGGGGTAGGGGGCGGTGCGGCCGGTGCCGTCGACGACGAGGGCGTTGCGTATGACGGTGTCCACGGGAGGGGTTCTTCCCCCGGCCCCGCCCCCGGACCCCCGGCGGGGTCGTCAGAAGGCGGGCTCGTCGGAAGGCGGAGTCGTCAGAAGAACGTGCGCACCAGCGACGTCACCGTGCCGTCGCCTTCCACCACCGGAATCATCGGCCACTTCTCGAACACCGTGCACGGGTGCGAGATGCCCAGGGCCACCCAGTCGCCGACCTCCAGGGGCGTGGCGTCCGGCGCCACCTCCACGAACGCGTGCTGGTCCGCCAGGCGCAGGACCGTCAGGCCCTCGGCCGGGCGAACCGAACCGTCGCGGGCCGAGCGGACGAGCTGGGGCTCGGGCAGGCCGAGGTCGTAGGAGACGTCGCGCTTGCCCGCGTTGAGGTAGGCGCGGCCCGGTTCGGGGCGGGAGACGACCTGGGTCCAGACGTGGAGGGCCGGGCGCAGGGCGCCGCCCGCCGGTTCGGGGAGGCGGTTGAAGGGGGTCTTCGTCCGGTACTGCCCGTCGTCGTGCGTGACGTACGCACCGGAGCGCAGCAGCTTGAGCACCGGTGCGGACAGCTGCGGCAGCTCCGCGAAGACCTCGGCGACGGCGTCGAACCACGAGCTGCCGCCCGCGCTGACGACGATCTCGTCGAGGCCGGCGAAGCGGCCGGCCTCGTCGAGGGCGACGGCGAGGCCCGTGAGGCGGTGCAGCCACGCCCGTACGGCGGCGCCGTCCGCGTCGGGGATCTCCGCCTCGTAGCCGGCGACGCCGACCAGGCGCAGGGTGCCGGTGGCGGCCACTGCCGCGGCGACGGCCTCGCACTCGGCCTCGGTGCGCAGGCCGGTGCGGGCGCCGTCGGAGCCGAGTTCGAGGACGACGTCGAGGGGGCGCGCGGCGCCGGCCCCGGTCAGGGCGGCGTCCATGAGTTCGACGCCGCGCAGGGAGTCGACGTAGGTGACGAGCCGGAAGCCGGGGTCGGCGGCGAGCTCGCCGGCCAGCCAGCGCAGGGCGGCGGGGTCGACGACCTCGTTGGCGAGGAAGATGCGGCGGACGCCGAAGGCGCGGTAGACGCGGGCCTGGGCGGGCGTGGCCGCGGTGATGCCCCAGGCGCCGCGTTCGAGCTGGCGGGCGAAGAGCTGCGGGGCCATGGTCGTCTTGCCGTGCGGGGCGAAGGCGAGGTCGTGCTCGCCGGCGTAGCGCTCCATGACGGCGAGGTTGTGGTCGAGGGCCTCGGCGGAGAGGGTGAGCACGGGGGTGGTGAAGCCCCCGGTGAACAGGGAGCGCCGTTCGGCGGCCAGCTCGCCGGCCGTCGTGCCGTCGGCGTCGGGCGGCAGGCCCTTGAAGCGGTGGTCCAGCCGTTCGTCGTCGAGGCGGGCTACGGCGTCGGCGGCTATGGCAGCCAAGGGGACCTCCCATTGTCTCACGTGCAGTGCGTCAGCAGTGCGTCAACGGTACGCAATGTTCCGGAAAGGTCCCCGCGGCGTCCGTCAGACGGACCAGCGCTCGCGCATCGACAGGACGGTGTCGCCCTTGTCGTTCAGCGTGATCTCGTAGATGTTGCCGTAGCAGGCGTAGGGCTGCTTGACAACGTTGTAGTCGTTGCGCAGGCAGCCGTCGATGTGCTTGGAGAGCTCCTCGCGGCTCACCGCCTTGTACTGGCCGGGGCCGGCGCTGAGGGCCAGTTCGCCCTTGACGTCGGCGGGGATCTTGTAGCCCTTGGGGTCGCCCTCGCCGTGGTAGATCCAGTCGTTGGGCGTGCACTTCGGCTTGGCGTCCATGGCCTCGATGGCGCCGGCGTCGCGGTGCAGGCCGACCTGGATCATCTTGGTGCCGGCCGGCAGCGTGGGCGGCTTGCCGCAGTCGCCCTCGCCGCCCTTCGCGCCGTGGCCGCCGTGGTCGCCCTTGGGGTTCTGCGCCTGCTGGCCGGCGGAGGTGGCGCTCGACGACGTGCCCTCCGCCTTGTCCTCCTCCTCGGGCCCGCAGGCGGTGAGGCCGCCGCCGAGGGCGGCGATGAGTGCAACGGTACCGATGGCGCGCCGGGCGGAACGCGTGCGGAACATGAGGAACTTCCCCCGTATGAAGAAATTTTGCGTGGTCATGATTGACCGACGACGAGTTCTACATCAGGGAGGCCATCAAGATCCAATCGGGATGGTGGTCCCGACGGCGGTCCCCGGCGCCGGTCGTCGCGGACCGGCGCCGGGCGGGCGTCCGCTGCCGTACGCGGGCGTCAGCTGCAGTACTGCGCCGCCTTGCCGATCGAGCGGTACATGCAGTCCGCGTTCTCCAGCAGCTGCAGCACGGCCTCCCGGTTGCGCGCCGTCTCGCGGTCGATGACCTCGTCGGGCGGGTAGAAACCGCCGCCTGCACCGCTTTCGTCCGGGTACATCTCGAAGGTGTAGGCGAAGACCTTCTGGGTGCCCCACAGCCAGTCGTCGATCGACCCGTCGGTGATGTACAGGTCGCTGGACTGCTCGGGCTTGTAGCCGTTGCTCGCGGCCATGGACTTGCCGACCGTGGCGAAGGCGTCACGGTCGTCCTGCGTCATGCCGGGCGCGGTGTCGTCGTACGTCCAGCCGAACGGCCACAGCACCAGCTCGCTGTAGGTGTGGAAGTCGATGGCGGCCTTGATCTGCTGCTTGCCGCCGACGACCCGGCTGCGCACGAAGTCCGCGACGACCTTGACCTCGGGCGCCGACTCGGCGGCGCGGCCGCGGTAGGTCTCCGAGCCGGGGCTGCCGGAGGAGCCGCCGCAGCAGCCCCACTTGTAGTCCCAGTTGCGGTTGAGGTCGGTGCCACGGCTGTTGGAACCGGCGTTCGGCTGACGGTTCTTGCGCCAGCTGCGGTACGAGCCGGTGGCGATGTCGTACTCGCCGCCGTCGGGGTTGAGGTCGGGCACGATCCACACCACGCGGCTGTCGAGCATCTTCGTCACCCGTGCGTCCTTGCCGTACTGGGTGCCGAACTCCTTGAGCAGGTACAGCGCCATCTCGACGGTCAGGTGCTCGCGGGCGTGCTGGTGGTGGGTGAAGAGCACCTCGGGCTTGGCCGCGCCGGTGGGGGTCGTGCGGGTCGCGTTGTTGGTGACCTTGACGGCGACGATGTCCCGGCCCTCGTAGGACTTGCCGATGACCTGCTTGCTCATGAGGTTCGGGTGGGCGGCGACGTCCGCGTCGATCTCCGCCGTGGCCTCGGCGTAGTTGTGGTACTTCGCGTCCTCCGGCGGGAAGTCGAACGGGGTCGCGGTGCGCCCGCCGCTGCGGTCGGGCGGGCCGGGCAGTTCCCGTACGGAGTAGCCCAGCTGCCGTACGCGCTCGGCCTGGGCGGCGTCGGCGGTGATGACGACGGAGCGGTCGCGCACGGCGTCGATGGCGACGCCGGTCCGGGCGATCACGGTGCGCTGGGCGGCGGTGCGCGGCCCGGTGACCTCGTACGCGTGCGTCGTGGGGTCCTTGGCGGAGTGGGACGACGCGGGGGCGGCCAGGGCGAGGGTGAGCAGGGCGGCGGTGGCGGCACCGGCCCATCTGCCGTAGCGCCTGCGGGTGGGGGAGTGGGGGGCGTGCGGTCGCATGCTGCCTCCTGCAGGGGCGTCCGTGCGACGAGTGAGGGGGGTTCGGTCCGGTACGGACCTTTTCCAGTGTTCGAGGAGTGACATGCGCAGGTCAATCATCCGGCCCGGGGGAAACAAGCCAACTTCTCCATCTCTTCAGACCGGTTGATTGCCGGGTGGTACCACCAGCCCCAACAATGCACATGTCAAACCTCGGTTCGGACCGCATAACGGAGAGGACCACCCCCCATGAGACGACCTCTCGTCGGCGCGCTCAGCACGCTCCTGCTCGCCGGTGTCACCGTCGCCGGCACGGGCACCGCCACGGCGCAGACGCCCAAGCCCCCCGCCAAGGCCGTCGACTTCGCCGGCACCGTAGCGCTCAGCAACTGCTCGGGTTCGCTGGTGCGCATGCCGAACTCGGCCGACGGCGACCCCGCTCTCGTCATGACCAACGGCCACTGTCTGGAGACGGGGATGCCGGGCCCGGGCGAGGTCATCACCGACCAGCCCTCCAGCCGCACCTTCAGTCTGCTGAACTCCACCGCAGGCAAGGTTGCCACGCTGCGCGCCGTCAAGGTCTCGTACGCCACGATGACCGACACCGATGTCACCCTCTACCAGCTGAACACCACGTACGCGAGCATCAAGCAGCGGTACGGCATCAGCGCGCTGGCCCTCTCCGGCGACCACCCCGCCACCGGCACCTCCATCAAGGTCGTCTCCGGCTACTGGAAGCGCATTTACTCCTGCAACGTCGACGGCTTCGTCCACGAGCTCCGCGAGGGCGACTGGACCTGGAAGGACTCGCTGCGCTACACCCCGTCGTGCAACACCATCGGCGGCACCTCCGGCTCGCCCGTCGTCGACACGGCGACCGGCAAGGTCGTGGCCATCAACAACACCGGCAACGAGAACGGTGAGCGCTGCACGGAGAACAACCCGTGCGAGGTCGACGAGAACGGCAACGTCACCGTCCGCCAGGGCATCAACTACGCCCAGGAGACGTACGGCATCACCAAGTGCATAGCCGCCGGCAACAAGGTCGACCTCGACCTCCCCGGCTGCACGCTGCCCAGGCCGTGACGCGGCGCAGGCCGTGACATCGCGGTGCCGGTCCGGCGCGCCGCCGGACCGGCACCCCGGCGCCCTGTAGGGGCGCGGGGAACTGCGCGATCGGCCACCGGCGGCCCGCAGTCGATGTGCCGCTCCGGGGGTCGGGGGGAGCGCGGCCGGTGCTCCGTCTGCAGGCGCGTCGTGGCGTGTCGCGCAGTTCCCCGCGCCCCTAAGGGGCGTACGCCCCTTGCGGGGCGCGGGGTGCCCCCTACGGCAGTGCGTGCACGTGTGGGCCCACCGCGCCGGACCACGCGTTGCCGGCGCTCGCGTCCCAGTTCGTCGACCAGGTCATCGCACCGCGGATGTCCGGATACGTACGGGCGGGCTTGAAGGATCCGCAGCCCGTCCCCGTGGCCAGGCAGTCCAGGGCGCTGTTGACCACCGAGGGCGCCACGTAGCCGCTGCCCGCGCCGCGCGGCGAGGCGGGTACGCCGAGGCCGACCTGCGAGGGCGCCAGGCCGCCCTCCAGCTGGATGCAGGCCAGCGCGGTGAGGAAGTCCACGGAGCCCTGCGCGTAGACCTTGCCGTCGCAGCCGTTCATCGAGCCGGAGTTGTAGTACTGCGTGTTGACGACCGTCAGGATGTCCTTGATGTTCAGCGCGGTGCGGAAGTACGCGGAGGACGGCGACTGCATGTCGATCGTCTGCGGCGCCATGGTGATCACCAGCTTGCCGCCCGCCTTGGCGGACAGCGAGCGCAGCGCCTGCGACATGTAGGTCGGGTTCAGCCCGTTCTCCAGGTCGATGTCGACACCGTTGAAGCCGTACTTCTGCATCAGCGCGTACACGCTGTCGGCGAAGTTCGCCGCCGACGCGGCGTCGTTGACGGAGACGGTGCCGCGCTCGCCGCCCACCGAGATCACGACCGACCGGCCCGCCGCCTGCTTGGCCGCGATGTCGGCCTTGAACTGCGCCTCGGTGTAGTGCAGTGCCGGGTCGAGGCCGAAGGTGACCGCGCCGGGGGTGGTCGTGGCGTCCGAGAAGGCGACGGCGATGATGTCGTACGCGGCCGGCACGTCGGAGATCCTCTGCACGGTCGCGCCGTTGTCGAAGTTCTGCCAGTAGCCGGTGACCGCGTGCTTCGGCACGCCGGGCGTGCCGCCGCTGCCGCCGGAGGTCGTCACGGTGACCGCGGCCGACTTCGCCGACTCGCCGCCGGGGCCGGTGGCCGTGACCTGGAAGCGGTACGCGGTGGCGGCGGCCAGGCCGGTGACGGTGGCGGAGGTGCCGGTCACCGACAGCGCCCTGGCGCCGTCCTGGTAGACGGTGTAGCCGCTCGCGCCGGGGACGGCGTTCCACGACAGGGCGACGGAGGAGGCGGTGACCGCCCCGGCCGCCAGCTCCGCGGGCGCGTCGGGGACGCCCGGCCCCGGGTCGCCGCCGCCGGGGCCGGTGAGCACGACGTCGTCGGCCGTGTAGGCCGGCTGCCCGTACCAGCCGTGGGTGTACACGGTGACGGACGTGGTCGTGGGCCCGGTCGTGAAGCTTGTGGTCAGCTGCTGCCAGTCGGTCGCGGCCGGCGTCCAGGCGGAGACGTCCGTGGTCCCGGTGCCGCTCGCGCCCAGGTACACGTAACTGCCCTGCACCCAGGCGCTGAGCGTGTACGAGGAGTTGGGCTGCACGCTCACCGTCTGCGCGCAGCGGGCGTTGCCCGAGGCCGACGGCGCGGCGTGCAGCGCGGCCGTACCGGAGTGGACGGGGGAGCCGGTGGTGGTGCCGCTGTCGTCGGTACAGGACCAGCCGGACAGACCCGACTCGAAACCGGGGTTGCGGACGAGGTTGGCGTCGGCGTGCGCGGCCGGTGCGCCGGCGGCGCCGAGGCCGGCCAGGGCGAGGGACGCGGCGGCCAGGGCACCGCGCAAGCGGCGCGTGGGGCGTCTGTGACTGCCAATGCGATGCACTACTGCCTCCGGTGGGAAGGGAGTTGAGGTAGGTGCCGGATGGTCGTGAGAGGGCGTGAGGGGGGTGCGGTGACGACCGTCCGAGGCGTGGGGATGGTGTGGAGGATGGTTCAGACCAATCCGCCCGTCAAGGGCCCGGACGCCGGACCACCGACGGGTGGGGCAAACCTCGAAGAACGGTTCTCAGCCGCTCCGATCGTGGATAAAGTGCGGAGGCGCAAGCAGTGGGCAGTATCGATCTGCGACCGCCGGAGCCCCCGCGGCCGGAGTGAACGGGGAAGCCGACGTGCCGATTGCGATAGCGGTGACCAGTTCCGACCTGGTGCTCCCCCCGACCGAGGGGCCCGCACCGGCCGCCGTCGTGCTGCAGCCGCCCGAGGCGCAGCCACTGGAGACCGCCGTCACCCAGGCCGCCGAGCTGCTCCGGCAGTGCGGCCACCTCGTCGTCCTGTACCCCGACTCCCTGCCCGCCGGCCACGTGCGCCGCCTGCACACCGTGCGCGCACTGCTGGAGAGCACCCGCGTCGCCCTCCTGCCGCTCGCCCTGCCCCCGCTCGCCGTCGCCGTCCTGGCCCGCCAGTTACGGCAGTTGTCCCTGTCCGACCTCGGGCCCGGCGTGCTCGCCTCCGCCGCCCGGCTGCTGACCCACTACGTCCACGCCGGCGCCGAACTGCCCTCCCTCGCCCGGCTCGACCGCATCGACGTCCCCCTCGGCGCCCACCTGACCTCCCTCGTCCCCGGCGCCCGCTTCGGCGTCCTCGTCCACCCCGGCCGGCAGCTGGTGCGGGTGGGCGCCGAGCAACCGCCCGACGGCCCCGCCTTCCCCACCCGGCTCACCGTCGCCCGCGGGCGGCCCCGCCGCGACGAGGACTGGGTCACCGGCACCCTCGCCCCCCACTGGCGGGTCCACGGCGTCCAGGAGATCGCCCCGCTGCCCGCCGCATCGCAGCGCTGGTGGGGCACCCACCGGGCCGTCGAGTTCGCGGCCGCCATCCCCGACCCCTCCGTGCTCTACCAGCTCATCGCCTCCGTGCGCCGGGAGCAGTGCCGCTGGTGCGGGCTCGAACTCATCGGCGACCGCTGCGGCTTCTGCTCCGCGCCCGTCGCACGCGCCGCCGCGCTCCCCGCCGCTCCCGCCACGGCCGCTCCCGCTACGGCCGCCCCCGCGGCCCTCGGCCCGCCGGCCGGGGCGCGCCACGCGGCCCCGACGGGCTCCGCCCGCTGAGGCGGTCCGCCGTGCCGCAGCCCCCGCTCCCGCACACCGCCGTTCCGTACACCGCAGTGCCGTACACCGCCGTTCCGTACGAGGCCCGAACGAGGTCGGTCGTCCCATGAACTCACGCCAGCGACGCGGGGTCCTCCTGCTGCTCCTGTCGGCCCTGTGCGCCCTCGGCGCCGTCACCGGGGTGTTCTCGGTGATCCAGGACGCCGAGGCCAAGGTCGGCCCCGAGACCACCGCCTACCGGCTGCGCACCGACGTACCCGCCTACCGCGACCTGCCCGCCGACGCGTTCGAGAAGATCTCCATGCCCCGGCGCTGGCTGCCCGCCACCGCCGTCACCGACCTCGCCGCCGTCCGGGGGAGGATCGCGGTCACGCCGCTGCACAAGGGCTCGCTGCTGCAGGAGGACATGCTCGTCGCCCGCCCGGCGCTCGCCCCCGGCCGGCAGGAGATCGCCATCATGATCGACGCCGCCACGGGCGTGGCCGGCAAGATCCGCCCCGGTGCCAAGGTCAACATCTACGCCACCTTCGACGCCAAGGACCAGGGCGCCAAACCCGTCTCCCGCGTCATCGTCAGCGGCGCCCAGGTCATCGACGTCGGCAAACTCACCCCCCTCGCGCGCGACGGCGACAGCCGCTCGGGCGGGGCCACCACCCGGCAGCCCGGCGAGGCCGTACCGATCACCTTCGCCCTCGACACCAAGGACGCACAGCGCGTCGCCTACGCCGAATCCTTCGCCTCCCACGTACGACTCGCGCTCCTCGCCCCCGGCGGCGAGGAGACCGTGCCGCCCGGCGACCGCACGTACACCCTCGACGTGGACAAGTGAACGGAGGCAGGCCACCGGTGACCATCACCATCCTCCCCGCCGTCGGCGACCCGGACACCGACCGCCTCCTCGGCGATCTCCTGCTCCGGCTCCCGGGCGTGCGGCCCCTGCAGAGCGTGGGCGACTCCGCCCGCCTGCTCGACACCCTCGCCGTCCTCGGCGCCGGCCCCCTCGACGACCTGCCCCACGTCGTCCTGGTGCACGAGCGCATCGGACCGGTGCCCGCCCTCGAACTCGTCCGCGAGATCGCCCTGCGCTTCCCCGCCACCGGCGTCATCCTCGTGACCGCCGACGCCGGCCCCGCGCTGTACGCCGCCGCCATGGACTGCGGCGCCCGCGGCCTGGCCGTCCTGCCGCTCACCGCCGAGGACCTCGGCGCCCGCGTCCAGGCCGCCGCGCACTGGGCCGCCGGCGTCCGGCGCCATCTCGGCGGCGGCGAGGCCGGCCCCGCGGCCGCCGGCGGCACCCCGCCCGGCGGCACGCTCGTCGCCGTCGCCGGCGCCAAGGGCGGCGTCGGCACCACCGTCACCGCCGTCCAGCTCGCCCTCGCCGCGAGCGCCGCCGGGCGCACCGTCGCCCTCGCCGACATGGACCTGCAGTCCGGCGACGTCGCCTCCTACCTCGACGTGCAGTTCCGGCGCTCCGCCGCCGACCTCGCCGGCATCAGCGACATCTCGCCGCGCGTCCTGCAGGACGCCCTCTACCCCCACCCCGCCGGAGTGGCCCTCCTCCTCGCCCCCGCCGAGGGCGAACGCGGCGAGGACGTCGGCGACCTCGCCTCCCGCCAGATCACGGCCGCCCTGCGGGCCCGCTACGACGTCGTGGTCGTCGACTGCGGCACGCAGATCACGGCAGCCGGCGCGGCGGTCATCGAGACCGCCGACGTCGCCGTGCTCGTCACCACGCCGGACGTGGTGGCCGTACGCGCCGCCAAGCGCATGGTCAGGCTCTGGGAGCGGCTGCGCATCCGTACGCCCGAGGAGACGACCACCGTGGTCAACCGCCACACCCGCCACGCCGAGATCCAGCCCTCGCTCGTCGCCCGCACGACGGGCACCCGCACCGCGCGCACGACCGTCCCGGCCGGCTACAAGGAACTCCAGGGCGCGGTCGACGCGGGCCGCATGCAGGACCTGGACCCGCGCTCGGCGGTACGGCAGGCCCTGTGGGCACTGGCAGCGGAACTCGGCCTGACCGCGCCGCCGCGACGGCGGCACGCACTGGAGGCCGCACGCGGCGGCACGGGCGCCGATCAGCTCACGCCCGTCCCCGCGGGCGGCCGCTTCCGGCGGCGGTTCGGCGACCGCGGCCAGACGACGGTCGAATTCGTCGGCATCCTGCCGCTGATCCTGGTGGCACTGGCCGTGATCTGGCAGTGCGTCCTGGTCGGCTACGCGTACTCCCTCGCCGGCCACGCGGCCGACAAGGCCGCACGAGCGGGCGCGGTGGGCCGCGACTGCGCGGCCGCCGCGCAGGCCGACCTGCCGGCCGAATGGCAGACGGATCCGCGATGCGGCGCGGAGGGCCCGGTGTACCGGGCGACGGTACGGGTGCGGGTGCCGGTGCTGTTTCCGGGGGCGGTGAACCTGCCGTGGAGCGTGACGGGGACGGCGGGCGTGGCGCGGGAGGATTGATGCGGACCGTCCATCCAGCCCGTCCGGCGTTTGAGGACCGGGGGTCCGGGGGCGGAGCCCCCGGTTTCGGGAAGGGGCGGGGCTGGGGAGAAGCCCGCCGCAGGCGCAGCCGCGACGCCGGCTCCGCCTCCCTCGAGTTCCTCGGCTTCCTGCCGCTGCTGCTCGTCGTCGCCCTCGCCGCCCTCCACCTCGGCCTCGCCGCCTTCGCCGCGCAGCAGGCCGGCATCGCCGCCCGGTCCGCGGCCCGGGCGGCCACGGCGGACGATCCCCGGGGCGGCAGCCCCGCCGCCGCGGCGCGGGCCGCCGTGACCGGTTGGGTCGCCGGCCGGGCGGCGGTCGACGCGGCCCCCTGCCCCCCGGCGGCGGGCGCCGCCACCGCCACCGTGACGGTCGACGTGCCCGCCCTCCTCCCCGGCACCGGCTTCTCCGTGACCCGCACGGCCACGATGGCGTGCCCGGCGCAGGGGGGCGCCCCGTGAGCCTGCGCGCCCGTATGCCCGCCGCGCCCGCGGCCCCCGGCGCCCGGGAGGCCGTGGCGGCCCACCTGGTGCCGGTGTACCGCACGAAGCTGCTGGAGGAGATCGACCTCGCCGAGATGTCGGCGCTGACGGCCGACGAGCGGCGGTCGCGTCTGGAGCGCGTGCTGGGGCACATCATCAGCCGTGAGGGCCCGGTGTTGTCGACCGCCGAGCGGGACCGGTTGATCCGGCGGGTCGTGGACGAGGCCCTGGGCCTGGGTGTGCTGGAGCCGTTGCTGGAGGACCCCTCGGTCACGGAGATCATGGTCAACGGCCCGGAGCACGTCTTCGTCGAGCGGGCCGGCCGGGTCGAGCGCGTGCCCGTCCGGTTCGCTTCCACCGAGCAGTTGATGCAGACGATCGAGCGGATCGTCTCGACCGTCAACCGCCGTGTGGACGAGTCGAATCCGATGGTGGACGCCCGGTTGCCGACCGGGGAGCGGGTCAACGTCATCATCCCGCCGCTCGCCCTGGACGGCCCCACGCTCACCATCCGCCGCTTCCCGCGCGCCTACACGCTGCCGGAGCTCATCGCCGTGGGCACGCTGGACGAGCAGATGGTGGTGCTGCTGTCGGCCCTGGTGCGGGCGAGGTTCAGCCTGGTGGTGTCCGGTCCGACCGGTGCCGGCAAGACGACGCTGCTGAACGCGCTGTCGGGGCTGATCCCGGACGGGGAGCGCATCATCACCGTCGAGGACGCCGCCGAGCTGCAGTTGCAGCAGTCGCATGTCATCCGGCTGGAGTCGCGCCCGCCGAACGTGGAGGGCAAGGGCCGCATCACCATTCGCGACCTGGTGCGCAACTCCCTGCGCATGCGCCCCGATCGCATCATCGTCGGCGAGGTGCGCGGTGGCGAGACGCTCGACATGCTGCAGGCCATGTCGACCGGTCACGACGGTTCGCTGGCCACCGTGCACGCCAACAGTGCCGAGGACGCGCTGATGCGGCTGCGGACCCTCGCGTCCATGTCGGAGGTGAAGATCCCGTACGAGGCGTTGCGCGACCAGATCGACAGTGCCGTCGACTGCCTCGTGCAGCTCGCCCGGCACCCGGACGGCACGCGCCGCATCGCCGAGATCGCCCTGCTGGAGCCCGGCCACCGCCTGGTGACCGTGGCGCGCTTCGAGGCCGAGCCGATGGGCGCCGACCGGCTCGTGCGCGGGGGGTTCGTGCACCTGCCCCTGCCCGCACGGGCCGCCGAACGGCTCCGGCTCGCGGGCGAGGCCGTCCCCCCGGCCTTCGCGGCCACCGGAACGGCCACGGGAACGGCCACCGGCGCGGCAACCGGAACGGCCCCAGGACCGGCCACCGGGCCAACCACCGGAACGGAGAGGTGAGGCACCCGCCCATGGACCACTCGGCACTCCTGACCACCGCCACCACCGGCGCCACCCTGCTGTGCGGCGCCCTCGCCGTCACGGGCGTACGGGCGTACCTCACCGGGCGCGACCGGCACCAGGCCCTGGTCGAGCGCCTGACGGACACCGGGCCCCCGGCGCCCGCCGGGCGCGGGCGGCCCTTCCGCCGCGTCGACCGCCGGCTGCGCGCCACCCGCGCCGGGCGGCGGCTGGAGCACCGCATCGCCTCGACGGGGCTGGACGTGACGGTGGGCGAGTTCGCCGCGTACACGGTGGTCGCGGCGGCGGGGCTGTGGCTGCTGGCGGCCACGTTCCTGGCGCCGTTCTTCGGGCCGCCGGCGGCGGTGGTCGCCGTCTGGTCGGCGCACGGCTTCCTGGCCTGGCAGCGGCGCAAACGGATCGAGAAGTTCATCAACCAGCTGCCCGAACTCGCCCGCATCCTCGCCAACGCCACCCAGGCCGGCCTCGCCCTGCGCACCGCCCTGGGCATGGCCGCGGAGGAGATGGAGGCACCGGCCGGCGAGGAGCTGGCCCGGGTCGCCGACCGGCTGGCCGTCGGTCACTCCGTCGACGAGGCCCTCGGCGAACTCGCCGACCGGCTCCCCTCCCGCGAGCTGGTCGTCCTCGTCACCACCCTCGTCCTCTCCCACCGGGCCGGCGGCACCGTCGTCACCTCCCTGCGCAACCTCACCGCCACCCTGGAGGAGCGCAAGGAGACGCGGCGCGAGGTGCGCACCCAGCTCTCGCAGGTGACCGTCACCGCCTACGTCGTACCGCTCATGGGCCTCGGCACGCTCCTGCTGATGGACCGCATCGCCCCCGGCTCGCTCGACCGGATGACCGCCGACTGGTGGGGCCGTACGGCGGTGGTCGCGGCGTTCGCCCTGTACGGGGCTGGGTTCTTCCTCATCCGCAGGCTCTCGAAGATCGACGTGTGAGGAGTCGCCGATGGAGCCGATGACGGCCCTGCTGCTGGCCCTCCTGGCGGGCGTGTCCGTCGCGGGCGCCTGCTACGGCATCGCGCTGCTGCGCAGCGACGCGCGGCTGCCACCGGACCTGGCCGTCGCCCTGGAGGTCGGCGCGAGCCGTACGACGGCCGTGGGCTCCGCCGTCGACCGTCTCGGCATGCGCTGGGCGCCGCTGGTGCTGCGCCTGATGGGCGACAAGCGCGTGGCCCGGGTGCGCCGTCGGATCGACCGCGCCGGCAACCCGGGCGGCCTGACCGTCGACCGCTACGCCGCCCGGCGCGCCGTCTACGGCGCGCTCGGCTTCGGCGGGGCCCTGGTGATGCTCGCCAAGGGGCAGCCGGTGGCCGCCGTGCTGCTGGTGGCCTTCGGCCTGTTCTGGATCGAGATCGGCATCCGGGTCGCCGTGCGCGAGCGGCGCGACGCCATCGAGCGCACGCTGCCGGACTTCCTGGACGTCCTCGCCGTCGTCGTCAGCGCGGGCCTGGGCTTTAGGCAGGCGCTGGACCGGGTGGCCGAGCGCTACGAGGGCCCGTGGGCCGACGAACTGCGCATCACCCTGCGCCAGCTGGACATGGGCGTCGGCCGGCGGCAGGCCTTCGAGGAGCTGCGCCGGCGCAACGACTCCGAGCAGGTCGCCCGGTTCGTCACCGCCCTGCAGCAGGGCGAGGAGCTCGGCACCCCCATCGTCGACACGCTGATCGGCATCGCCACCGACATGCGCCGCACGGACGCCCAGCAGGCGCGGCGGCGGGCGGCCCGGGCCGTGCCGAAGGCGACGATGGTCATCACGACGTTCATGGTCCCGGGGACGATGATCCTGCTGATCGCGGGGTTCTTCCTGGGCTCGGGCACCGACTTCGGCTCCATCACGGGGGATTGAGCATGCCAGGACCGGTGAGAGGAGAGTCGCCCGATGGCGAACGCGTCCCAGCACACCCACATATCCCCCCACCACGCAGCGCCCTGTTCGGAGCACGGGCCGCAGGCCGGCACGGCGGCGGCCGGGCAATTGCGCGAAGACCGTGAAGGGCCTTCGCGGCTGCAACGCGATATGGGACAGTCGTCGTCCGAAGGCGTCGCCGCCGAGCGGGGGTGAGTCCCATGGTGTCCCAACTTCCCCGCAGGGGAAGGCAATGGGCTCGTACGCACACAGTCGAAGCCTCCCGAGGAGGGAATCATGAGGGGCAACCGCCGGTGGCAGGACCGGGGCCAGACGTCGATCGAGTACCTCGGCATCATCGCGGTGGTCGTGGCGATCATCCTGGTGCTCACCACCACCGACTTCGGCACGATGATCGCGACTGCGATCACCAACCAGATCAGCAAGATCACCGGCTGAGCGCCGGGCCCCGTCCGCACCGCGACGCGGGCCAGGCGTTCCCCCTCTACATCACCGCCGTGGCGGCCCTGCTCTTCCTCGCCCTGGCCTTCTACGCGGTCGGCCGGGCCGGGGCACTGCGCAACAACGCCCAGACCGCGGCCGACGCCGCCGCCCTGGCGGCCGCCCAGGACTACCGGGACCAGCTGCGCACCGGCTTTCTCGCCGCGCTGGGCACCGGCACCGGCTGGGCCGACTGGCTGGCCGGCCGGGGCGCGCGGGACGGACAGGCGTGCGCGGCGGCCGACACGTACGCGGGCGCCAACGGCGCGCGCTCCGGGATCAGTTGCGGGCCCGGCAGTGCACCCGGCTCGTTCACCGTCACCGTGACCTCGCAGCGCACCGTGGGGGACTCCGTCGTCCCCGGTACGCAGGCGCGGCACGCGACGGCGTCGGCCGAGGCGGTGGTGGAGCCGCGCTGCACGGCGGCACCCGCCCCCACGCCGACCCCCACCCCCACTCCCACTCCGTCCGCCTCCGCCTCCGCCTCCTCGACGGCGTCCCCCGCGCCGCCCGGTCCCGGCACGGGCGGCGGTGGCGCGGTGCGGCTGCTGTGCGGCGGCAGCGTGCTCGTCGTCGGCCCCGGGCAGCCCCCGGCGGGCATCCGGGCCGCGGACCTGTTCGCCGTGCGGCTCACCGAATGAGCCGGACGGGGTCGACGCGCGCGCCGTACGAGCCGAACGACCCGTACGCCCCGAACGACCAGCGACCAGCAAAGGACCAGCGACCATGACCTCGCGGATCGCCGGAGCAGCAGCCCTCGTGACAGTGACAGCAACAGCCCTCGCCCTCGCCGGATGCGGAGGCGGGGACGACGCGGGGAAGAAGAACATCGACCTGCAGTCGGCCGGCAGACCCACCACGGGTGCCGGCGCCGCGCCCACCCCCGCCCCCACCGCCGTGCTCGGCGAACTCAAGGGGCCCGAAGGGGTGGTGGTCACCCTCACCTCCGCCGTGCGCGACAAGGGCGGCTTCCTCACCGTGGGCGGCACGGTGACCAACCGCGGCACCAAGCCCTACACGCCCGTCGCCTGGCGCTCGAAGGAGACGGAGATCAAGTCGCAGTCCTCCGTCTCCGGGGCGTCCCTCGTCGACCCGGCCGGCCGCAAGCGCTACCTCGTCCTGCGCGACACCGACGGCGAGTGCCTGTGCACCACCGGCCTCGTCGGCATCCGGCCGGGCGAGAGCCGCGCGGTCTACGCCCAGTTCCCCGCACCGCCCGCCGCCGTCACCGAAGTGGACTTCCAGCTGCCGACCATGCCGTCCGTCCGCATCAGGATCTCGGGGTGAGATGGCCGTGCCGACGCACACCCACGCCCGTACGGCGGTGCTCACCGCCGCGACCGTCCTCGCGCTGTCCGCACCCGCGGCCGCCGCGCCCGCCGTCGCGGCCGGGCCGGGCACCGCACCCGGCACCGCGCCGGGTACCGCCGCGCCCGTGCGCACCGACCCCACCGCCCCCGGCCTGAAGCTGCGCCGCGGCGCCCGCCTCGCCCCGGGCCGCGTGCTCGACGTCAAGTCGGTCGTCGAGACGGACGACGGCGGCGAGCGCCGCGTGGACACCAACACCGACGTCACCTTCGCCCTGCAGGCCGAGGTCCTCTTCGAGAAGGACAGCTCCGGCCTCGGCCCGGCGGCCGTCTCCCGGATCCGTACGATCGCCGACGAGGCCCGCCGGCAGCACGCCACGACCGTGCGCGTCTTCGGCTTCACCGACGACCTGGGCTCGACGGACCACGGCACCGCCCTGTCCAAGGAGCGCGCCAACGCGGTGCAGCGCGAACTGGCCAAGGACCTCGGCTCCTCCGCCGTCCACTACGAGATCCGCGGCTACGGCGAGCAGTACCCCATCGCCGACAACGCCACCGAGGAAGGGCGCCGCAAGAATCGCCGGGTGGAGGTCACCTTCCCCCGCGGCGGCAGCTGACCTGCCCTTTTGGTGCTGAGTTGTAGCCCTTTGCCGCAGCGCGAACACTGAAATCATGACCAGGAACCACATGGTCGGCCTCCCGGACAGCGCGCGCGCCCCGATCGCGGACGCCCGCGCCCTCGGGCCGGTCGACGATTCCGAGCAGATCGAGGTCACCCTCACGCTGCGGCGCCGCGCCGACGTCCCCGCCGGTCTCGTCCAGGGGCCGGAGACCGTCTCGCGGGACGAACTGGCCGAACGCTACGGCGCCGACCCCGCCGACGTGGACCTCGTACGACGCACCGCCGAGCAGCACGGGCTGGAGACGGTCGACGCCCCGCACCCCCGCCAGGTCAAGCTCAAAGGCCCGCTCGCCCGGATCCGCGAGGTCGTGGACCCCGGGGCGATGGAGCGCGTCGAGAGCCCCGATCCGGCGACCGGCGGCCGGACCGAGCACCGCCAGCGCGAGGGCGAGCTGCGCATCCTGCCCGAGTGGGAGAACGTCGTGGTCGGCGTGCAGGGCCTGGACGACCGGCCGCAGGTCCGCCCGCACTTCCGGCGCATGCGGGCGGCCGCGCCCACCTCGTACGCCCCCTCCGACCTGGCCCGCGTCTACGACTTCCCGCAGGGGACGGACGGCACCGGGCGGACCCTGGCGCTCCTGGAATTCGGCGGCGGGGCGGAGCAGCACGACCTCGACGCGTACTTCTCCGGCCTGGGCATCAGCCCCGCCCCCGCCGTCGTCCCCGCCGGCATCGGGGGTGCCGGGAACGCCCCCGACGGCAACCCCGACGGGCCCGACGGAGAGGTGATGCTCGACATCGAGGTGGCCGGCGCCCTCGCACCCGGGGCCCGTCAGGTGGTCTACTTCGCCCCGAACAGCGCCCAGGGCTTCGTCGACGCCCTGGCCACCGCCGTCGCCGCGGACCCGACTCCCGCGGCGGTCAGCATCAGCTGGGGTGCCGCCGAGTCGAACTGGACCGCCCAGTCCAGGAACCTCTTCGACGAGGCACTGGTCGACGCCGCCGCCCTGGGCGTGTCCGTCTTCGCCGCCTCCGGCGACGACGCCAGCACCGACGGTGCGGCCGACGGCAGGCCGCACACCGACTTCCCCGCCTCCAGCCCGCACGTCGTCGCCTGCGGCGGCACCCGCCTGGACGCCGACCCGGTGCACGGCACCGTACGGTCCGAGACGGTGTGGCACACCGACGGCCAGGGCACCGGGGGAGGCGTGAGCCACGCGTTCCGGCTGCCGACCTGGCAGTCCCAGGCCGGAGTGCCGACCGTGCCCGGCCACCCCGCCGGGCGCGGAGTGCCGGACGTCTCCGCCGTCGCCGACCCCGAGACCGGCTACGAGGTCCTCGTCGACGGTCAGCCGCAGGTCGTCGGCGGGACGAGCGCGGTGGCACCGCTGTGGGCGGCCCTCGCCTGCCGCCTCTCCGAGGCCCTCGGGCGCCCCCTGGGCCTGCTGCAGCCCCTGCTGTACCCGGGCGCGATCCCCGGCCACACGGCTCCCGGGTTCCGCGACATCACCCAGGGCGACAACGGCCACTTCACCGCGGCGAACGGCTGGGACGCCTGCACCGGCCTCGGCTCCCCGAACGGCGCCGAACTCCTCGACCGGCTGCGCTCCGTCCCGGCCTGAGGGGCCCGTCATGTCCGCGCCCCACCTCGATCCGGACGCCGCAGGCGACGTCGCCGCGAAAGGAAGCTCGCAGGCGTGGCGCCAGCGGGTGAGCGCACACATCGCCCACCTGCAGGCGCAGATGGACCGGATCACCACGCAACCGCTCCAGCCCGAGGACGCCGCGCTCGCAAAGAAGGCCAACGCGCATCTGGCAGCAGCGCGAAACGCCGTGAACTACCATTCCCGGTCCGCGAAGAGCGCAACGATCGACCGGATATTTTCGAACATCCACAAGGCCGAGGTGAAGATCGTGCGCCTCGTGCCGAGGGACGAACTCCGCTGGTACGGCATGGTCGTCCTCGCCCAGGCGCGGCAGCACCTCGGCTCCGAGGATCCTCGGCTCAGAGCCCTCGAAAGCGAGCTGAAGACGTCCAACAATCAGCTCGGCCTGCACATGAGGGAGCTGGCCATCAGCACGCTCCTGGCGGCACACGACGCGGAGGAGACGGAGCGTGCCCGGGTGCGCAGCTTCCGCAACATTCTGCTGATTTCGGTGATAGCGACCGGTCTGATCGCAGCAGGGTTCGTCATCTGGGGGTACGCCGCACCGCACGTCGTCCCCCGCAACCTGTGCTTCGAGCAGCCGCCCACCCCCGACAACCTGCACCCGGCCGTCGCCTGCCCCGTCGGCCCCCACGCCTCCGGACGCGACGTCCTGCTCGTGGAGCTGTCGGGCCTCGGCGCCGCGGCCCTGGCCGGGGCCATCTCGCTGCGGGACATCCAGGGCACGACCACGCCCTATTCCGTCCCCATGATGCTGATCCTGCTCAGGCTCCCCGTCGGCGCCCTGGCCGCACTCTTCGGGATCTTCCTGATCCACGGCGGCGTCGTCCCCGGCCTGACGGCCCTGGACAACGGCCCCCAGATCGTCGCCTGGGCGGTCATCTTCGGCGTCCTGCAGGAATCGGTGACTCGCCTGATCGACCGGCAGGGCAAGAAGGTCCTGGACAGCGCGCGCGACTCCACGCGAGGAGTGGAGGCAAAGTGACCGCCCTCCGGGCCCGGCACGTCACAACAAGTGATCGGCCTTGCCGGCTTTGATGTCGCGGATGAGGGTGCGGAGTGCTTCGCGGGTGTCGGTGAGGTAGTGGTCCTCGTCTCCGGCGACGGCTATGTAACCGTTGCCGGCCTCGTCCGTGCCTAAGCGGAAGCAGTTGTTTCCTGCGCCACAGAACGGGGCTTCCCAGGTGATGCGGTCCATGGTGAGTGCCTTCCTCCATTGTCACAGCAAGTGGTCGGCCTTGCCGGCTTTGATGTCGCGGATGAGGGTGCGGAGTGCTTCGCGGGTGTCGGTGAGGTAGTGGTCCTCGTCTCCGGCGACAGCTATGTAGCCGTTGCCGGCCTCGTCGGTGCCTAAGCGGAAACATGCGCTTCCTTCGGCGCAGTAGGGGTCTTCCCAGGTGATCTCGGGCATGGCAGCCTCCTCAGAGGTCGCTTGCGATGCCGTGGATGAAGTCCCGTGAACGGGCGGAATCCAGCGCGGACCGTTCCATCCAGTCCAGGTGCGAGCGGTACCGCTCCAGTTGTGACTCGGCGCAGAGAAAGATCGGCCCGTCCGCCGAGTCCAGCTGCACTGTGTCGAGCTGCCGTACGGGGCCTTCCGCATACAACATCGCGTGGCCGGCGCCCGGGAAGGCGCCCGTCTCGACCGGGACGACCCGGAGCACGATGTGGTCCCGCTCCGACATGAGCAGCAGGTGGTTCAGCTGGCGGCCCGTCACTCGTCTCCCTCCGAACTGCATGCGCAGGGCGGCCTCGTGGATGTATCCCACGTAGTGCTGGGGCCGTTGCCGCTCGAAAGCCTGCTGTCGTTGCATGCGGTGTGCCACGCGGAGCTCGACCTCCAGCCGCGGCATGGGAGGCAGAACTGCCGCGAAGATTGCCCGGGCGTAGTCCTCGGTCTGCAGCAGGCCCGGCAGGTGCATGACCTGTGAGGTGAATACCCGTGTGGCGTGCCACTCCAACTCGGCGATGTCGAGCATGCCCGCGGGCACCGTGCCCCTGAAGTCCTCCCACCACCCCCGCTCCCGCTCGGCGGCCATGGCGGCCAGTGCCTCGATGTACTTTTCGTCGCAGCAGGCGTAGTTGCAGGCGAGCGAGCGCACGCGTTCCGGCGTGATCACGCGCACTCCGGCCTCGATGTTGGAGATTTTCGTACGGTCGACGCCGAGCAACCCGGCTGCGTAGTCGGTCGATCGCCCGGCGGCGAGCCGCATCCTGCGCAGTTCGGCTCCCAGCCGCTTCTGGCGCTCGGTCGGTGTCTTCCTGGGTGGCATGCCACCTTCCTACCGGCGGATCGGCGCGGACGTACCCATGTGCACGAACCCTCACTCGTTAGGGGCAATAGCCACTGGAGCAGTGGCACTGTGCCACGGATCCGGCCTAGCTTCGATGCCGCACCGCCAAAGCCCCGCGCAGCGGAAGCGCATCCGACGTCCGTTCCACGGGCGGGGGACAGGCCACCGCGAGGGCCGGGGGCGCGTGCTCATCACTCACCCACCCCCTACGGGAGCGCCGCATGGCATCCGTCAGCCTTTGCCCGGTCGTCCACCCCGCCGTACCCGATGTCGCCGAGCACGTACGGCACGCCTCGATCCAGCACCGGGATCCGTACGACCTTGCCTACAGCTATGCCATCCCCGGTGAGCCGCATGCCGTGGCGGTGGCCCGGGCCGGTGTGCTCCGGGCCCTGGAGGCGCACGGGCTCGGTGACCTCGTGCCGCCCGCCCTGCAGGCGACCGGTGAACTCGTCGCGTGTGCGGCGCTGTTCGAGCCCGGTCAGGTGCTGTACCTGTCGCTGCGGTGGCGGCGGGAAGTGGAGGGGGTGTGCATCACGCTGTGGGATCCGCACTCCGGTCACTCCGAGGCGGACGGTTCCGCGCGGTGCGCGGCGCGGCGCAACCGGATGCTGTATCTGCTGGCGTGCGTCGTGCACGAGTGCAAGGGCAAGTGGGGCGTCATCCGGCCCGCGCCCGGGCGCGAAGGCACCAAGGTCTGGGTGAACCTGCCCCGGGCCGGGGCTGCCGACTACGCTGCGGCGATCGCTTGAGGGGGGAGCGGCGGAGGATCGATTCCTCGCTCCCGTACGGGTGATGGGGTGCATCGGGCCGTCCGGGTCCGGGCAGAGCGGGTGTGTTTCGACCCGTTCTGCATCTGGAGGCACATCGTGCGCCGTCTCACCGTCGTCCTCGTCGGAATCACCGCGTTCTTCGGGCTGCTCGCCGGGCCGGCGAGTGCGGATGACGGGCCGTTCAGCCGGATGGTGAGTGTGAACGCCAACGCCGTCAGCGCGGATCCGTGGCACTCCGGGGCTCCGGAGCGGAACGGGCTCGTCGTCCTGCCGTGAAAGACGACCGCTCCGGCCTCCCGTACGGAAGGCCGGAGCGGTGTGCCGTCAGGAGGGGTGGTCAGCCGCCGAAGGGGCCGCTGGTGTTGCGGTCGGCGGCCTCGCACTGGTGGATGCGCTTCTCGATCTGGCTGGCGCGGTCGAGGGTGCGGCGGGCGGCCTCGCGCTGGCCCTGGCTCTTCTGGCGGGCGGCCTCGCGCTTGAGCGTGTCGGCCTCCTTGTGCAGCTTGGCGACGTCACAGGTGATGCCTGCGGCCTGGGCGGCCGGGGCGACGGTGGCGGCGACGCCACCGGCGAGGGCGGCGGCGAGAACAATGGCGGTCATGCGGCGACGCATGGTCGCTCCTTTCGAATTGCCGATCAGTTCCAGCCATAGCCGTGGCGGGAACTGATCGGTAACCGTACCGGAGACGCACTGCTGTTGAGGACGCGGTATCTCCGCTTCCGGTTCCAACGGGCGGACCGAACAGGCGATTTCGGTTGCATCGGACACCGCACGTCCCGCTGCTCGCCCAACTCGCCCTGCCCGGAAGGGTCGTACGCTCGCGCGGCCGTCCCCCGCGCGGCAGGATGGGGCCCGCGCGGCGGCGGGGGACGGCAGGGGAGCGCGGTGAGGGAGGCGGGAGATGAGGGGCCGGCTCGTCGGGGCGGCGACGGCGATGGGGGTGGCGGGAGTGCTGGCGGCGGGAACGGCAGGCGCACAGGCCGCCGAGGGGCCGGCCGCCTACCGGCCGGCCGCCGGAGCGAGCCCGGTGCGGGGGGCCGCCGGCGCCGGCGGGGACGCCCCCGTGCTCGCGGCGGACCCGGCGGCGTACACCGACAGCATCGCCCCCGGCGAGACCCGTTCCTACGGCGTGGAACTGGACGACCGCGCCAGCGCGTACGTCTCCGTCGTCGCCGTGCCCCGGCCCGGCAGCCGGATGGGCTTACGCGACGGCATCGACGTGTTGTTGCTGGCACCGGACGGCACCGCCTGCGGCGGTGTGCGCCACCGCTCCTTCGCGTCGACCGGTGGCGCGTACCCGCTGGCCGACTACGCCGAGCGCGTGGTGAAGGCGTCGGGCGGGGCGTGCGCCAAGGCCGGTACGTACCGCTTCGTGGTCCGGCGCGGGGACGCGACGGGCGGCGATGCCGCGCCCGTACAGCTGGAGTTGAAGTACACCGCAGGGCCGCCGCGGCACACGATCGCCGCCGCGCTGCCGACCGCGCCCGGCGGCTGGAGCTCGCAGCCGCCGTCGCCGCGTCCGACGGGCCGCGCCCGCGGGGTGCACGGCGGCACGGGCTTCGACGACGCCGCCGAGATCGCGCCCGGGGCGTGGCAGGACACGATCCGTCCGGGCGAGACGCGCTTCTACCGGGTGCGGGTCGACGCCGGCGAACAGCTCTTCGCGGACGCCGAGTTCGGGGCGGGCGCGGCGGACCGCGGCCCGTACGTCGTCGGCGGGCTGCGGGTCGGCCTGAACAACCCCGGGCGCGGCTACGTCATGAACCGCACCGGCAGCTACCAGGGCCGGCCGGCCACCGTCTCCCTGGCCACGCCCCCGGCCGCGAACGACGGCGGTGACGGCGGGGAGGCGGCCCGCGGGATGAGCCTGCCCGGCTGGTACTACCTGCAGGTGAGCGTGAGCCCCAAGGTCCGCGGGGACGGGGGAGTGCCGGTCGCGCTCGCCGTGTCCGTGGCCGGCGCGCGGCCGGCGGTCGCCACGGGCGGCGGCGCGGGCGGCGGGGGCCGGCAGGTCACCGGCGTGGAGCCGGTCGCGGCGGCCGGGGCGGCGCGGCGCGGCGAGCGGCTGCGGATCCTCGGCTACGCGGGGATCGGCACGGGCAGCGCCCTGCTGATCGGGCTCGGCGCATGGAGCCTGGCGGCGCGCCGCCGCGACGAGTGAGAGAAGTGAGACGAGTGGGCGGTGGGCCCGGCCGGACCCACCGCGGAAAAGGGCACCTGTCAGGTGCGGTACGCGTAGTAGACCGCGTCGGGGTTGGAGGCGATGATGCTCGCCACCGACTTCCGGAAGGTGTTGGTGGAGTGGTATGTCACGTACGGCACGCCCATGCGGCTGCGGTAGGTGACGATCATCGAGTGGTCCTTGGACCCGTCGCGGTCGAAGTCCATCTGCAGGATGTCACCGACGTCCATCTGGTAGACGTTCTGCAGGTTGGTCGCGCGCTTCTGCGACAGGGTGAACCACGACCACTCGTTGGCGCCGACCCAGGAGGTGCTCAGGCTCCGGTTCGAGGAGTTGTACCACCACTTGGTGTAGTCGGATTCCGAGCCCGGCGCGTCCTTCCAGCCACCGGCCTTCAGGGCCTGGCTGATGAAGTTCGTGCAGTCGCCGCCGCCCTTGTTGAAGCTCGGGTAGGCGGGGTTGTACCGGCTCCAGTACTTCTCCGCATAGGCCGCCATGGCCTTGTAGTCGTAACCGCCGGCCTTCTGCGTCTTCGGCGCGGGGCGGGCCGGCCAGGTGATGGCGGCCGGGGTCGCCTTCGGGTAGCCGTCGCCGTCGGTCGCGGGCGCCGGAGCCGTCACCGGCTGGTTGACGGCGCGCGGGCCCTCGTCCTTGGCGCGGATGGTCGACAGCTCCCAGCTGCCCTTGGAGCCGCGGGTGAACGTCAGCTCGTGGTGGGCCTGGAAGCCGGTGGTCGTCGGCTCGTCGCCGCGCACCTTCTTGTACGTCAGGACCGTGGTCTCGGTGACCTGGACGGTGGCGGTGCGGCCCTTGATGCGGACGCCGTCCGTGCTGACCTTGGTCTCGGCGTTGCTGTAGACCTCGCCCAGCTGCTCCAGGACCTTCTTGCGGTCGCGCAGCGAGCTCAGGCCGGAGGTCTCGGTGCGGGCCAGGCCCGAGGCCACGCGCACCTTCTTGTCGTGCAGGTCGCCCGGTCTGGTGACCCGGCGGCCGTCGAGGAGGGCCGCAGTGCGCTCGTTCAGCACCGCGTCGGCGAGGCGGCCGAAGGAATCGGTCGTCGCCCTGTCCACCGTGTTGTTGTCCTGTGCACCGATGGCCGTGGACGGCAGCAGAACACCCGCGGCGGCCACGGTGAGTCCTGCTCCGATAACGGATATGAGCGTCTTTCGCTTCACGAAGTTTCCTCTTGTCAAACCGGCCTGGGCTGACCGGTGAGTCGGAATCTTCGCACGAAGTTTCGTCATATTGAATGCGTGCCGGAATCCCGGACCGAAGGCGAAGTCAATCTGATATAGCGGTCGGTGGGCGGCGGATGACGTTTTGTCCGGGTGTTTCGTGGTGCTGCCCCGCGACTGTCACGATCTTGTTCCGGTTGTGTTCCCGTCCTGTTCCTGTGCCCGGTCCTGCGCCCGGTCCTGTGCCCCGGTCCTACGGCCCTGGCCGGGGGACGGGCTCCAGCCGGTCGCCCGGCCGCAGCCCCCAGGCGCTCATGGCCCCGGCCGCGGCCTCCAGCACCATGCGCGCACGCAGGCGCGGCAGGCCGATGCGGCCCGGCGGCATGGTGCGCACGGCGAGGACGGTGAAGTCACGGCGCAGGTACGCCACGTCGATGGGGAAGCGCATGCCCAGGGTGTGCACCCCGGAGGCGGGGACGAGCAGCAGACCGCCCTCCACCCCGTCCCGCCCGAGGAGCCCGCGGGTGCGGGACCGTGCCGAGGCGGCCACCTCGACCGGCATCGTCACGCCCGAGGCGGGGACGCGGAGTTGGGCGGAACCGTCCCGTACCCAGTCGTGCTGCCGGCGAGCCATGGCCAGAGGGTAGCCGGAGTTTTCCACAGGCCCGGACGGGATGCGCCGAACGTGCGTAATCTCGCGGCATGTACTCGCTGTTGATCGCCGTGTGCGGTGTGTACGGGGCGCTGGCCGGTGCCCTGGCGGCGCGGGCGCGGTACCGGCTGGCCGTGGCGCCGGAGGAGCCGTGGCGCACGGCCGCACCCTGCGGCCACGCCGTTGCGGGCTGGCTGGGCCCGGCCCGCTGCGCGGTGTGCGGCGGGCGGTACGGGCCGGGTGCGCCGTGGTCCGCCGCCGGGACGGCCCTGGCGTGCGCGGCGCTGGCCGCGGCGGCCGGGGCGCGGCCGGAGCTCGGGGTGTGGCTGCTGGCCGCACCGGTGGGGGTGGTGCTGGCGGGCGTCGACTGGTCGGTGCGCCGGCTGCCGGACGTCCTCACGCTGCCGCTGGCGGCGGGCGTGGCAGTGCTGCTCGGCGTCGCCGCCCTGATACCGGGCGCGGCCGGCTCCTGGCCGCGGGCCCTGCTCGGCGGAGCCGTGCTGGGCGGGGGATACCTGGTGCTGTTCCTGCTGCATCCGGCGGGCATGGGCTTCGGCGACGTCAAGCTCGCCCCGGCGCTGGGCTGCGTGCTGGGCTGGTACGGCTGGGGTGCGCTGCTCGCGGGCGCCTTCGCGGGCCTGCTGCTCGGCTCCCTCTACGGCAATGCCCTGCGCCTGACGGGGCGCGCAGCGCGCGGCGCCACGATCCCGCTGGGGCCGTTCCTGATCGCGGGGGCATGGGTGGGGGTGCTGCTGCGGGCCGGGGGATGACGTCATGGACGGGCCGGTGGCCCGCGCCGCGCCCGTACCTGCCGCCATCCGGGTGTGATGTCGGCTACGTTCTCGCCATGATCACGTCCAAAATGCGGAATGGCGTCAAGCGGATGATGACTTTGCAAGACATTTTCGGCTGACACGCCGGACGCCTTTGAACAACGCGCCAGGATGGCCGGTTCTACGCCGTAGGCCCAGTACTGAAGGGTCCTCCGGCCATCGGCGGGGCCCCGCGCAGAGGTGTATTCAAGATCGAATAGGGGGCTCCGGGTCAGCACGCCACGGATTGTCACCCCCCTCGATGCACCGAACACGGCCCCGGACCGGTTATGGTGGAAACCCCCCCTCGGGCCGGTCCGTATCCCCCCCACGGACCGGCCCGTTTTTCTTTCCCTCTGGTCACTCTCCGTGACGAGCCGTGCGGAAGCCGGTTCCGCGGGCCCGGGTCAGCCGCGCTGGGCCCAGATATTGACGCCTTCGGCACTCACGGCAAGGGCATCGATTTCGGCCAGTTCTTCCTTGGTCAGCGGTGCCCCGCCCAGCGCGGCGACGTTCGCCTCCAGCTGGGCCACGCTGGAGGCCCCCGTCAGCGCCGAGGTCATCCGCTCGTCCCGCAGCACCCAGCTCAGCGCCAGCTGCGCCAGCGTCTGGCCCCGGCGCTGCGCGATCGCGTTCAGCCCGCGCAGCCGCTCCACGACCTGCCCGGTCAGCAGCGCGGGGTCCAGCGAGGTGCCCCTGGAGGCGCGCGAGCCCTCCGGGACGCCCTGGAGGTACTTGTCGGTGAGCAGGCCCTGCGCCAGCGGCGCGAAGGCGATGCAGCCCATGCCCTCGTCCTCCAGCGTGTCGAGGAGCGCGTCGTCCTCGGTCCACCGGTTGATCATCGAGTACGACGGCTGGTGGATCAGCGCGGGCACGCCCATCTCGCGCAGCAGCCGCGCGGCCTCGCGTGTCTGCTCGGCGTTGTAGGAGGACACCCCCGCGTACAGCGCCTTGCCCTGCTGCACCGCGGACGCCAGCGCGCCCATCGTCTCTTCGAGCGGCGTGTGCGGGTCGAAACGGTGCGAGTAGAAGATGTCGACGTACTCCAGACCCATCCGGCGCAACGAGGCGTCCAGCGACGACAACAAGTACTTGCGGGAGCCCCACTCGCCGTACGGGCCGGGGTGCATGAGGTAGCCGGCCTTCGTCGAGATGACGAGTTCGTCCCGGTAGGGCCGGAAATCCTGCTCCAGCAGCTTGCCGAAGTTCAGCTCGGCCGAGCCCGGCGGCGGCCCGTAATTGTTGGCCAGATCGAAGTGGGTGACCCCCAGGTCGAAGGCGCGGCGCAGGATCGCCCGCTGCGAGTCGAGGGTGCGGTCGTCGCCGAAGTTGTGCCACAGTCCCAAGGAGATCGCGGGCAGCTTGAGCCCGCTGCGGCCGGTGCGCCGGTACTCCATGGAGTCGTAGCGCGCCGGGGCCGCCCGGTAGAGCGAGGGATCGGTCATGTGCACCTGACTATCACGGTCTTGTGACAGGGCTAGTTGGGTCCTCGCGACAC
Source organism: Streptomyces luteosporeus (assembly GCF_039532865.1). Taxonomy (NCBI): domain Bacteria; kingdom Bacillati; phylum Actinomycetota; class Actinomycetes; order Kitasatosporales; family Streptomycetaceae; genus Streptomyces; species Streptomyces luteosporeus. Next base: position 159,682 of record NZ_BAAASL010000014.1, on the reverse strand, counting down.
GCTGGCAGTAGGGTGGCGCCCTCGGGGCGACCGCCATGGCATGGAGGGGCAGGAAGAGTGAAGTTGCGCGACCTGGTGTACAGGCTTTACGCACGCCGGGTGGAGGGCCGCCTCGACCATGCCCAGGTGCCCAAGCACATCGGCGTCATCCTCGACGGCAACCGCCGCTGGGCGCGGGCGGACGGCCGGACGACCGAACAGGGTCACCAGGCCGGCGCGGACAAGATCTCCGAGCTGCTCGGCTGGTGCGCGGAGACCGACGTCGAGGTCGTCACCCTCTGGATGCTCTCCACGGACAACCTCGACCGTCCGGCCGAGGAGCTCATGCCGCTGCTCGCCATCATCGAGAACACCGTGCGCGGCCTGGCCGCCGACGGCCGCTGGCGCGTGCACCACGTGGGCAACCTCGACCTGCTGCCGGGCCGCACGCAGCAGGTGCTCAAGGAGGCCGAGCAGGACACGCTCGACCGCAAGGGAATACTCGTCAACGTCGCCGTCGGCTACGGCGGCCGGCAGGAGATCGCCGACGCGGTGCGCTCGCTGATCCTGGAGGCGGCGGAGAGCGGCACGTCCTTCGAGGAGCTGGCCGAGATGGTCGACGTCGACCACATCACCAAGCACCTCTACACCAAGGGCCAGCCCGACCCCGACCTCATCATCCGCACCAGCGGTGAACAGCGGCTGTCCGGCTTCATGCTCTGGCAGAGCGCCCACTCCGAGTACTACTTCTGCGAAGTCTTCTGGCCCGCCTTCCGGAAGGTCGACTTCCTGCGTGCGCTGCGGGATTACGCGGCGCGTCACCGGCGGTACGGCTACTAGGGCCTGGCCGCACGGCGCCCCATAGGGGCGCGGGGAACTGCGCGACAAGCCACGACGTGCCCGCAGGTGGGGTGCCGTGCTTCACCCGGGCCGCGGGGCGGCGTGTCGCCTGCGGGCCGTCGGGGGCCGATCGCGCAGTTCCCCGCGCCCCTACGGGGCGCACCGGTGCGCGGTCCGACGCAGCGGCGGGGGCGCCGTTGCGCGAACTGAAGTGCGGGCAACGGGGGATCGATCGTTCACCTGCTCGTCGCATATGCCGTTGCATGGTCACGCGAAGGAGCGGGAATATCCCCTGCAGGCCGGCGGTCTTCAGCGGGACCGTCGCTCTGCCAGCGGGCGGCATGGGGTCGCCCGCCCGGGAGGCCCTTTGCACCAGGACGACGCCCGTGGGCACCGAGCGGTGGCAAGCGCCCGCACGGCCGACGCGGCGGGCCGGAGGTCCGGCGACCCTGGCGGGGCCGGCACCCGGCCCGTTCCCCGCGCCCCCGTACCTCACGCCGGCGGCGCGTCTCACCTCTGCACGAGGGGGTACGTCCACCCGTGGTGACCAGCAAGAAGCGCCGTGATGCCGACCGGCGCACCTTCGTCCTCGACACCAGCGTCCTGCTGGCCGACCCAGGATCGATGACCCGCTTCGAGGAGCACGAGGTCGTGCTGCCCGTGGTGGTGGTCACGGAGTTGGAGGCCAAGCGGCACCATCCGGAGCTCGGGTACTTCGCCCGCAAGGCCCTGCGCCTGCTGGACGACTACCGGGTGCAGCACGGGCGGCTGGACGCGCCCGTGCCGATCGGTGAGCTGGGCGGCTCGCTGCGCGTCGAGCTGAACCACTCGGATCCCGGCATACTGCCCGCCGGTTTCCGCCTCGGCGACAACGACTCGCGCATCCTCGCGGTCGCCCGCAACCTGCAGGCCGAGGGCTACGACGTCACCGTCGTCTCCAAGGACCTGCCGCTGCGGATCAAGGCGTCGGCGGTGGGGCTGCTGGCGGAGGAGTACCGGGCGGAGCTGGCCGTCACCGACTCCGGCTGGACGGGCATGGCGGAGCTGACCGTCACCTCCGAGCAGGTCGACGAACTCTTCGCCGCCGAGCGGGTGTCCGTGCCCGGAGCGGCGGAACTGCCCGTGCACACCGGGCTCGTCCTGCAGTCGGAGCGGGGCAGCGCGCTGGGCCGGGTGACGGCCGACGGTGCGGTGCGGCTGGTGCGCGGCGACCGCGAGGCGTTCGGCATCCACGGCCGCAGCGCCGAGCAGCGCGTGGCGCTGGACCTGCTGCTGGACCCGGAGGTCGGCATCGTCTCGATGGGCGGCCGGGCCGGTACGGGCAAGTCGGCGCTGGCCCTGTGCGCGGGGCTGGAGGCGGTCCTGGAGCGGCGGCAGCACCGCAAGGTGATGGTCTTCCGGCCGCTGTACGCGGTGGGCGGCCAGGAGTTGGGCTACCTGCCCGGCACCGAGGCCGAGAAGATGAGCCCGTGGGCGCAGGCGGTCTTCGACACCCTCTCGGCGGTGACGACGGCGGAGGTCATCGAGGAGGTGGTGGGCCGCGGGATGCTCGAAGTGCTGCCGCTGACCCACATCCGGGGCCGCTCGCTGCACGACGCGTTCGTCATCGTGGACGAGGCCCAGTCGCTGGAGCGGAACGTGCTGCTGACGGTGCTCTCGCGCATCGGGGCCAACTCCCGGGTCGTTCTCACCCATGACGTGGCGCAGCGGGACAATCTGCGCGTCGGGCGGTACGACGGTGTGGTCGCCGTGGTGGAGAAGCTGAAGGGGCATCCTCTGTTCTCGCACGTGACGCTCACGCGTTCGGAGCGCTCGCCGATCGCGGCGATGGTGACCGAAATGCTGGAGGACGGCCGCATCTAGCGGGATCCGTTCCCGGTTCGGCGCGCGGCGGGCGCAGCAGCCTAGCCGCGCGTCGTCGTGTGCCGCGGCTCTTTCCGTGAACCGGTCGGGATAAACGAGGTGTGAGCTTTCCCACGTACCCAAGAATTGCTTCGCGGCGTGTCGTTCGGGCAGAGTCTGGTTCCTGTCAGGCCCCGCATACGGCACTTGGGCCCCTGAAGGGGGCTCGCGTATCACACACAACTGAAGAACGTCGCCGTATGCCGCCCGAGCACTGAGCGGACCTCCCTCACGGAGGGCCCACCGGGTCAGTGCCTCCCGTGACCGGCCGGCCCTTTCGGGGTCCGGTGCCTTCGGAGGCCAGCGCCAGGGGCACGATCGCGTCCGCGAGGTCACCTATGCGGGCGATGCTGGAAGGAAACCGTGTGAGCCGGATTTCGGTCCGGGGATTCGCCGTGGCATCCGCCACCGCGGTCACCACCGTTGGCGCCGTTGTCGGTGTCGCCGCGGGTCACGACCAGGGTACGACCGACCGGGTCGAGGCCACCGCCGCGGACACCACTGTTCTCGCGGGCATTCCCGTCGCGCAGAACGTCCAGGCGCAGTCCGCTTCCCTCACGCAGCAGGCCGAGTCGCAGACCGAGGCCGCCGACGCCGCCGCCAAGAAGGAAGCCGAGGAGGCCGCGCGCAAGCAGGCCGCCGAGGACGCCACCGCCAAGAAGGAAGAGGCGGAGAAGAAGGCGAAGGAGGAGGCGGAGGAGAAGGCCGCCAAGCGCGACCAGGAGAACATCGCCAGCCGTTCCGCGGCGCGCGACGCGTCCTCGTTCGCGGTCAAGGGCTCCTACTCCGTCGCCGAGGTCCAGGCGATCGCCCGGCAGATGGTCCCGGGCGACCAGTTCCAGTGCTTCAGCAACATTGTGAACAACGAGAGCAGCTGGGACTACACGGCCACCAACGCCTCCTCCGGCGCGTACGGTCTGGTGCAGGCGCTGCCCGGCACCAAGATGGCCTCGGCGGGTGCCGACTGGCGTACCAACCCGGCCACCCAGATCAAGTGGGGCCTGAGCTACATGAACGAGCGCTACGGCAGCCCGTGCGGCGCCTGGTCGTTCTGGCAGGCCAACCAGTGGTACTAGGTCCTTCCGGACCCCGCTGACCGCTGACGAGACCCCGACCGGTACCGGTCGGGGTCTCGTCACGTCCGGGCAGGTAACGTCTCAGCAGGGATGGCCACGGGGGAGTGGGGTAGAGGAAGAAGAATGTCCAGATTGCCACGATGGGTGGGCGGGCTGGGAGCGGGTCTGACGCGGCTCGCCGAACGGCTCGAAACCCGCAGGGCCGCCGCCGAGTCCGGCACGCAACCCGGGCCCGTACCCACGCCTGCCCGCGTCACGGCGCCCGAACCCTCCGTTCCGCAGCCCGCTGCCGCGCCCCCGGCCGAGCCCGCCGCGGCTCCGGCCGTACGACCCGAGGCCGCCCGGCCCGACCCGGTCACGGCCGTCCCCTGGGGCATCCGGGTCGCGGCCGAGGTCGCCTGGCGGCTGCTGATCCTCGCCGGCACCTTGTACGTACTGATGCGCGTGATCAGTGCGGTACGGCTGGTGGTGCTGGCCTTCGTGGCCGGTCTGCTCATCACCGCCCTGCTGCAGCCCACGGTGGGCGCGCTCAAGCGGCGCGGGGTCCCGCGCGGCCTGGCCACGGCCATGACCTTCGTCTCCGGCTTCGTGGTGATGGGGCTGGTCGGCTGGTTCGTCGCCTGGCAGGTGACGGAGAACCTCGACGACCTCTCGCAGCAGGTGCAGCACGGCATCACCGAGCTCAAGCGCTGGCTGCTCAACAGCCCGTTCCACGTCACGCAGGACCAGATCAACAACATCGCCGACAAGCTGAGCGAAGCCATCGGCACCAATACCAAGGACATCACCTCGGCGGGCATAGAAGGCGTCCAGGTCATCATCGAGGTCCTCACGGGCATCCTGCTCGCGATGTTCTCGACGCTCTTCCTGCTCTACGACGGCCCCCGCATCTGGCAGTGGCTGCTCAAGCTGGTGCCGGCCGCCGCCCGCGAGGGCGTGGCGGGCGCCGGCCCGCGGGCGTGGACGACGCTGACCGCCTATGTGCGCGGCACGGTGATAGTGGCGCTGATCGACGCGATCTTCATCGGCATCGGGCTGTTCTTCCTGAACGTGCCCATGGCCGTGCCGCTGGCCGTGTTCATCTTCCTGTTCGCCTTCATCCCGCTGGTCGGCGCGGTGGTCTCCGGCGCGCTGGCGGTCGTGGTGGCGCTCGTCACCCGCGACGTCTTCACGGCGATGATGGTGCTCGTGGTCGTGCTCGCGGTGCAGCAGATCGAGGGCCACGTCCTGCAGCCGTTCATCCTCGGCCGCGCGGTGCGCGTCCACCCGCTGGCCGTCGTCCTCGCCGTCGCCGCCGGCTCGATGATCGCCGGCATCGGCGGCGCCGTCGTGGCCGTGCCCCTGGTGGCGGTGACCAACACGGTCGTCGGCTATCTGCGCGCGTACGCGCGGGAGGCGACCGAGCGCGGCACGGACGCCGGCCTGCCGGAGGGCGCGCCGGGCGCGCCGCCGGCGGGCGGCAGCTGAGCGGAACAGCCGAGCAAAAGGGGCGGGCCCCCGACCTGGTTCAGGTCGGGGGCCCGCCCCTCGATGCGGTGGGCCGCGATCAGCCGTTCAGCACGGCTTCCGCGTCCAGCGTCGCGCCGACGGCCTGGAGGACGGCGGCGATCTTGAACGCTTCCTGGATCGTCTCCCGGTCGACACCGGCCTTGCGGAGCACCTGCTCGTGCGAGTCGAGGCACAGGCCGCAGCCGTTGATGGCGGAGACCGCCAGGGACCACAGCTCGAAGTCGACCTTCTCCACGCCCGGGTTGCCGATGACGTTCATCCGCAGACCGGCCCGAAGGTTGCCGTACTCCGGGTCCGACAGCAGGTGCCGGGTCCGGTAGTAGACGTTGTTCATCGCCATGATGGCGGCGGCGGCCTTGGCGGCCTCGTACGCCTCCGGGGAGAGGTGGGTCTTGGCCTCCGGCTCCAGCTCGCGCAGCACGATCGGCGAACGGGTCGCGATCGCGCAGGAGAGCACGGTGCCCCACAGCTGCTGCTGGGGCAGCGTGGAGTTGCCGATGACCGAGCCGAGGTTCAGCTTCAGGTCCTTGGCGTAGCCCGGTATCGCGGACTTCAGCTCATCGAGGGCCATGGGAGATCAGCTCACTCGCCGGCGAGGAGCTTGACCGCGTCGAGGGTCTCCTCGCCCTTGGACCAGTTGCAGGGGCACAGCTCGTCGGTCTGCAGGGCGTCGAGGACCCGCAGGACCTCCTTGGGGTTACGGCCCACGGAACCGGCGGTCACCATGACGAACTGGATCTCGTTGTTCGGGTCGACGATGAAGACGGCGCGCTGGGCGTAGCCGTCCTCGCCCTCGACGCCGCAGCCGCGCATCAGCTCGTGCTTGGCGTCGGCGAGCATCGGGAAGGGCAGGTCGCGCAGGTCCTTGTGGTCCTTGCGCCAGGCGTGGTGGACGAACTCCGAGTCGCCGGAGACGCCGAGGATCTGGGCGTCACGGTCGGCGAACTCCTCGTTCAGCTGGCCGAACGCGGCGATCTCGGTCGGGCAGACGAAGGTGAAGTCCTTCGGCCAGAAGAAAACGACCTTCCACTTGCCCTCGTAGGTCTTGTGGTCGATCTGCGCGAAGGCCTTGTCGGCCTCGAGCGAGACACAGGCGGTCAGGTCGAACTCGGGGAACTTGTCACCGACAGTGAGCACGCGCTCTCCTTGCAACGAAGGAAACCCACTGATTCGGGGGTTTCCTGCGGGTTGGACAAGAACACAGTGCCACAGGAGGCATTGATAGGGGAAATAGGTAGACTGGGTGGCGTTGATTGGAGGTGGTTATCAGTGACGTCGTCGGCCTCGTCCATAGCCCCCGGACGCGCCCGCCAGCCCAGCCTCGCCCAGCTGCGCGCCTTCGCCGCCGTGGCCGAGCACCTGCACTTCAGGGACGCCGCGACGGCCATCGGCATGAGCCAGCCCGCGCTCTCCGGTGCCGTCTCCACCCTTGAGGAGACCCTCGGAATTCAGCTTCTCGAGCGTACGACCCGCAAGGTGCTGCTCAGTCCTGCGGGTGAGCGGCTCGCCGTCCGGGCCCGCGCCGTCCTGGAGGCGGTCGGCTCCTTCATGGAGGAGGCGGAAGCTGCCCGCGCCCCCTTCACCGGCGTCCTGCGCCTGGGCGTCATCCCCACCGTCGCGCCGTACCTGCTGCCCACCGTCCTGCGCCTGGTCCACGACCGCTACCCGCAGCTGGACCTGCAGGTCCACGAGGAGCAGACCGGCTCCCTGCTCGACGGGCTCGCCCAGGGCCGGCTCGACCTGCTGCTGCTCGCCGTGCCGCTCGGCATGTCCTGGATCACCGAACTCCCGCTCTTCGACGAGGACTTCGTGCTGGTCACCCCGCACGACCACTGGCTGGCCGGGCGCGGCGACATCCCCCGCGAGGCCCTGCGCGAGCTGGACCTGCTGCTGCTCGACGAGGGCCACTGCCTGCGCGACCAGGCCCTGGACGTGTGCCGGGAGGCCGGCCGCACCGCGGGGGTCGCCGCGACGACCAGCGCCGCCGGGCTCTCCACGCTCGTCCAGCTGGTCGGCGGCGGGCTCGGGGTGACCCTGCTGCCGGCCACGGCCCTGCAGGTGGAGACCGGCCGCAGCGAACGGCTCGCGACCGGCCACTTCGCCGACCCCGCGCCCTCGCGCCGGATCGCCCTGGCGATGCGGACGGGGGCCGCCCGCCAGGGCGAGTTCGAGGCGTTCGCCGCCGCCCTGCGCTCGGAGCTGCGACGACTTCCGGTACGGATCGTGAACTGAACGGATCGTGAACCGAGGCGCTGCTACTCGGCCCGCAGGCCGTCCGGGCGCATCATCCGCCACAGCGCCGGCAGCGCGGCGAGCGTGACGAGGGTGATGACGCCCAGGCCCGCGCCCACGATCGGCACGAAGCCGAACCAGTCGGCCACCCGCAGCGGCGTCATCGTCATGACCAGCCGGCCCAGCCCCAGCCCGAAGGCCACGGCCAGCATCATGCCGAGGACCACCGGGACGGCCGTTTGCCAGATCACGGACCAGGCGATGACCGACCGGCTCGCGCCGAAGGCCGCGAGCACCGACAGCGCCGACCTGCGCTCGCGCAGCTGCTCCACCGTCGCCAGCATCAGGCTCACCGCGACGAGGCCGAGGGCCAGGGCCGTACCGCCCGGCAGGAGGCGCAGCAGGGAGCGGTAGTCGGACTCACCGGTGCCGGAGGCGAGGCGGGACTCGAAGACGTTGACCTCGCTGGATGCGGCCGCCGCGGCATTGCGTACGTGCTCCACGGCGTCCGGCACCCGGGGGTCCAGCCGCGCGATCACCTTCGCCCCGGCGTCCCGGACGCCCGCGGTGGGCACGGCCGAGGGAGTGGCCAGGATGCCGGTGGTCCAGTGCTGCAGGACCCCCTCGCCCTCGGGCTCCACGACGCGGGCTGCCGGCGGCACCGTCCAGTGCGTGCGGCTGTCCGGCGCACCGGGCAGAACCACCTTCATGCCCGGCTGCGGCACGGGCCCGTACGAGTGGGGCGGCTGGTGGACAAGGAAGGAGTCGCCGTCGCGGCACTCGCCCACCCGGGCCAGCAGGCGCAGGCCGGCACAGTCGGCGACCGTCAGCTCGTGGACGCCCACCGCGTCCTCCCGGTCGACCAGCATGGTGGTGAATCCGGCGGCCTCCCGCACGCCCTCGGCGCCGCGGACCTTCGCCACCAGCGACTGCACCTGGGGGCCGGAGGCCACGTCCATCATCATGCGGACGGTCGCCGCCCGGTCGCTGCCGGCGGCAGCGGGCTCCTCGGTGGGGATCCCGCTGTAGAACATCTGCACCGCCACCGCGCCCGCCACGGCCACGAGGATGCCGGCGACCGTACGGGAGGCCGGGCCGCTGTCCAGCTGCAGGCGGCGCGTGGCCAGCTGCCACGCCGGCGGCCCGCCCCGCAGCCGGCCGACGACGGCCTGCACCACCCAGGGCAACAGCACCGAGACGCCCAGCAGGATCAGAACGGCGGCAGCGGGCACCACCAGCCACTTGTAGCCCAGGAAGAGGGTGTCGAAGACGTTCGCGCTCAGGCCCGCCAGCAGGGCCAGCCCCAACACCGGCAGCGCCACGCGCCACCACAGCCGGCGCCGGCGTGGTGCGCCGCGCACCACGCCCAGCGGCTCGATCGCCACGTCGCGCAGGGCGAACAGCGACACGGCGACGGTCAGCAGCGGTACCGCCACGGCGACGACGACGGCGGAGAGTGGGGAGGGGACGAGGTCGCCGGGGTAGACGCCGACACCGTTCAGGCGCACCCACGGGCCGCCCTGCCGCAGCAGCAGGAAGAGCCCGGTGCCGGCCGCCAGGCCGAACAGCGCGCCGCACAGGGACTCGCCCGCGGCCACCCGGCGCGTCGTCCGGTTGTCCGCGCCCACCAGGCGCAGTGCGGCCAGCCGGCGGTCGCGGCGCTCGCCGCCGAAGCGGGCGGCGGTGGCGATCAGGACGGCGACGGGCAGCAGCATCACCGCACAGGCCAGACCGCCGAGGACGGGAACGTCCTCGCCCAGCGGGGGCATCAGGAAGCGACCGCGGAACGAGGTGATCCGGTGCGGGTCCGACGGCAGGTGGTGACGGATCGCCAGGCGGTCGTCGCCTGCGTAGTAGGCCAGCTCGTCGGGCCCGACGAGGCCGCCCGCACCGATGGTCCCGGCGAGGCGGTGCGGGAGCCGTTCGCGCAGCAGCCTTCCGTCGGGGGAGGCGAGGAGCTCCTTCAGGGCGGGGGAGACCACCATCTCCCCCGGTCGCGGCAGCGCGCTCACCCCGGGCGGTACGGGAGCCTTGGGGCCCTCGGGGCGCACGAGGCGGCCGCGGACGTGCCGGCCGCGGTACTCGGTGTCGGCCTCCTTGATCAGCACGGTGTCCGGACGCGGCCGTGCGAGCTGCTCGCTCCGGGCGCCGTGACGTGCCCTGTCGCGCTCCTCGCGGGCGCCCACCGCCTCGGGCAGCGCGGCCAGTACGAGCAGTAACGCCACGCCGATGCCGACGCCGAGTGCTGTCAGCGCCGTGCGCAGCCACCCCGCGCGACCGCCGGTGACGGCGAAGCGGGCGCCCATGGCCAGGTCGCGCGCGTACGTCCGCAGGAAGGTCATCGCAGCGCCCCCGCCATGTCCCGGACGCGGCCGTCGCGCACGACGACCTCGCGGTCGGAGTAGGCGGCCACGCGGGCGTCGTGGGTGACCAGCACGACGGCCGCCCGGGAGGCCCGGGCCGCATCGGTCAGCAGCTGCATGACGCGCTCGCTGTTGAGCGAGTCCAGGGCGCCCGTCGGCTCGTCCGCGAAGATCACGGCCGGCTCGGTGACCAGGGCACGGGCCACGGCCACGCGCTGCGCCTGACCGCCCGATATCTCCCCGGGGCGCTTGCGCTCCACGCCGGCCACTTCGAGGGCGTCCAGCCACTCGGCGGCCTTGCGCTCCGCCGCACGGCGGCCCACGCCGCTCAGGCGCAGCGGCATCGCGACGTTCTCGGCGCAGGTCAGCTCGGGGACGAGCCGGCCGAACTGGAAGACGAAGCCGAAGTCCGTGCGGCGCAGCGCACTGCGCTCGGAGTCCGGCATCGCCGTCAGCTCCCGGCCCGCGTAGCAGACGGTGCCGGCGTCCGGCCGCACGATGCCGGCCAGGCAGTGCAGTAGCGTCGACTTGCCGGAACCGGAGGGGCCCATGACGGCCACGACCTCGCCGGGGTGCACGGAGAACTCCGCGTCGTCCAGGGCGCGGGTCAGGCCGTACGCCTTGTGCAGGCCGGTGGCGGCCAGCAGTGAACCGGCGGGCGTCACGGGCGCACCACCGTGTCGGCGAGCCGGTCCAGGCGGGCGGCGGTGATCTCCAGCCAGCGCAGGTCGGCCTCCAGGTGGAACAGGGCGTGGTCGCAGATCAGCTGGTCGGCGAGGTCCCCCTCGCGCTTGCGCTGCGTCAGCTCGCGCATCAGCCGCAGGTGCTCCGCGCGCTGCGCGTCGAGCACGCCGGTGGCGTCGCGGCCGGTCATCAGGGCGAGGACGACCTTGGTGTAGAGGGTCGACTGCAGGTACGGCTCGGGCTTCTCTGGCCGCTCCAGCCACGAGGCGACGTCGGTGACGCCGGCGTCGGTGATGGCGTAGCGCTTGCGGTCGGGGCCGTCGCCCTGCTCGATGCCGTCGACTTCGACCAGGCCGTTCTTCAGCAGGCGCGACATGGTGGCGTAGACCTGGCCGTAGTGGAGCGGGCGGTCGTGGCCGAAGCGCTCGTCGAAGGCGCGCTTGAGGTCATAGCCGTGGCGGGGGCCGGCCTCCAGGAGGCCGAGCAGGGTGTGTCCGATTGACATGGGCGGGACTCTACATCGTGTGTATACATGATGTGTATAGCCGCGCCGGAAACGCCGGACGGGCCGACGCGGTGGCCGGCCCGTCCGGCGATCACCGGGGACAGGGGTCAGGAGTCCTTCGGCGGACGCCCGCGGCGGCGGATGGCGGAGACGTCCGAGGGCAGGCGGCCCGCCTCGTGCAGCGCCTTGCGCAGCAGGAACTCGATCTGCGCGTTCGCGCTGCGCAGCTCGTCCGCCGCCCACCGCGTCAGCGCGTCGTGCACCTGCGGGTCCAGCCGCAGCAGCACCTGCTTGCGCTGCTGCGGCCGGCGCGGTGCGGCTCCCGCACCCTCCTCCGTCACTGGTAGAGGGTGCCGGTGTTCAGGACGGGCTGGGCGGCCCGGTCACCGCACAGCACCACCATCAGGTTGCTGACCATGGCCGCCTTCCTCTCCTCGTCCAGGGCGACGATGTCCTGTTCCATGATCCGCTCCAGGGCCATCTCGACCATGCCCACCGCGCCCTCGACGATCATTTTGCGGGCCGCGACGACCGCGCCGGCCTGCTGGCGCTGGAGCATCGCCGAGGCGATCTCGGGGGCGTACGCGAGATGGGTGAAGCGCGACTCGATGATGCGTACACCGGCGGCCTCGACCCGGGCGTGCAGTTCGAGCGCCAGCTTCTCGGTGATCTCCTCCGCGTTGCCGCGCAGGGACAGCGCGTCCTCGTCGTGCGCGTCATAGGGGTACTCGATGGCGATGTGCCGCACGGCCGCCTCGGTCTGGGTGGCCACGAACTCCTGGAAGTCCTCCACCTCGAACATCGCCTGCGCGGTGTCCTCCACCCGCCACACCACGACCGCGGCGAGCTCGATGGGGTTGCCGTACGCGTCGTTCACCTTCATGACGGCGGTCTCGTGGTTGCGCACCCGGGTGGAGAGGGAGCGCCGGCTGGTGAAGGGGTTCACCCAGCGCAGGCCCTCGGTGCGGATCGTGCCGCGGTAGCGGCCGAAGAGCTGGACGACCTGCGCCTCGCCGGGGGCGATGGTGTTCAGGCCCGCCATGGCGATCAGGGAGCAGACGCCGACGGAGATGCCCACGAAGATGAGCGCGACGGTCACCCCGCCCGGGACGTGCGAGCTGGTGACCCCGCCGGCGACGACGAGGCCGGTGCCGACGAGCAGGCCGATCAGACCGAACAGGAGTGCGAGTCCGCCGCCTATGTCGTTGGCGGGCTTCTCCGTCACGCGCGGGCGGTCCGCGAAGCGGGGAACGTCGGGGCTGGTGTCGGGCGTCTCGGGCATGGGAGGTCCCCCGGTTCGGTCGGTGCCGTGCACCCTCGTGCACTGCCTATCAAAGTGATAGCACATTATCGTCCTTGATCACTCCTGTACGGTTTCCCGCGCGACTCCGTACCGGGTTCCCGCCACCCGGGGTGCTGTATGTCACGTCCGTTATTGCCGTGATCGATGGGCGTTTGGTGGCAGTTGCGGTGTTAGCTTCATGAGCTGGGTTGGGGGCGGACGGACTGGAGCTACAGGAGAAATGGGCCGAGCTGAAGCGCGACGAGCGCAGAAGAAGGGCGGCCGCCCGGCACGGGGCGGCGGGAAACCCAGAAAGACCGGCATACGCCGGTTCTTCACCTGGAAGTTGCTGCTGGCCTACTTCGTGGGCCTGATCGGCCTCGCCGCCGGTGCGTTCTACGCGCTCTACCTGTACGTGGACGTTCCCGGCGAAGGGAACAAAGCCGCGCAGGCGCAGAGCAACGTCTACAAGAACCAGAAGGGCGAGATCATCGCCCGCCTCGGCGAGGTCAACCGCGAGGAGGTGCCCCTCTCCAAGGTCCCCAAGGACGTCCAGAACGCGGTCGTCGCGGCCGAGAACAAGAACTTCTGGACCGACCCCGGCGTCGACCTCAAGGGCACCGCGCGCGGCATCCTCAACACCGTCATGGGCCGCGGCAAGCAGGGTGGTTCCACCATCACCCAGCAGTACGTCAAGAACTACTACCTGGACCAGCGCCAGACCGTCAGCCGCAAGGTGAAGGAACTCATCATCTCGCTGAAGGTCCAGGACAAGAAGGACAAGACCGAGATCCTCGCGGGGTACCTGAACACCAGCTACTTCGGTCGCAACGCCTCCGGCATCCAGGCGGCCTCCCGCGCCTACTACGGCAAGGACGTCGACAAGCTCAGCCTGGAGGAGGGCGCCTACCTCGCCGCCCTGCTGCAGGCGCCGAGCCAGTACGACTGGGGCACGGCCACCGACGCCGGCAAGCGCAACGTCGAGGCGCGCTGGAACTACGTCCTCGACAAGATGGTCGAGCAGAAGTGGCTCGACCCCGAGAAGCGCAAGGCGATGAAGTTCAAGCCGCCGGGCCAGCCCAAGCCCCCGGCCGGCCTCACCGGCCAGAACGGCTACCTCGTCCAGGCCGCGCGCGAGGAGATGATCCGCGACCTCAAGCGCCAGGGCCGCCCCGAGAGCGACTTCGCCGCCGGCGGCTGGACGATCACGCTGAGCATCGACCCGAAGAAGCAGGCCGCGCTCGAAAAGGCGATGAAGAACCAGCTGCTCGACGACCTGGACCCGAAGGCCCGCGAGGTCGACGGCCACGTCCAGCCGGGCGCCGTCTCCGTCGACGCCAAGACCGGTCACGTCGTGGCCCTCTACGGCGGCCAGGACTTCCTCAAGCACCAGCTCAGCAACGCCACGCGCGGCGACTACCAGCCCGCGTCCACGTTCAAGCCGCTGATCCTGGCCTCGGCCCTGCAGAACGAGTCGAAGACCCAGGGCGGGCAGCCGATCACGCCGTCCACGACGTACGACGGCACCAACAAGCGTCCGGTCGTCGGACCGGGCGGCGACGGCTTCGCCCCCGAGAACGAGGACGGCTACTCCAAGCCTGCCGTCACCGTGCAGCAGGCGATGAACGACTCGGTCAACACCGTCTTCGCGCAGATGGCCGTCGACGTCGGCCTGGCGAAGGTCAAGAAGACCGCCGTCGAGCTCGGCATGAAGAGCGACTTCGAAGAGGTCCCCTCCATGTCGCTGGGCTCCATGGGCGCGAGCCCGCTGGAGATGGCGGGCGTCTACGCCACCCTCGACAACCACGGCAAGAAGACCACACCCAGCATCATCAAGTCCGTGTCCTGGAAGGGCGAGAACTACAAGCTCCCCAACCCGGTCGCCGACGAGCGCGTGGTCTCCCGCAACACCGCCGACGGCGTCACCTCCGTCATGACCGGTGTGGTCGAGGACGGTACGGCGAACGTCGTCGCCAGCGGCCGCTACCAGGTGGCAGGCAAGACCGGTACCTCCGACGACGACAAGTCGGCCTGGTTCACCGCCTACACCCCCGGCCTGGTCACCTCCGTCGGTCTCTTCGGTGAGGGCCAGGGCGGCAAGCAGGTGACCCTGCAGGGCACGGGCGGCGGCGGCCGCGTCAACGGTGGTACGTACCCCGCGAAGATCTGGGCCGCCTACACCTCCTCCGTCTTCGACGACGAGGACGACGACGCCAAGTTCGAGCTGGAGACGCAGGACAAGTACGTCCCGCCGGTCGCCCCGGCCCGTACGCCCTCCGGCAACGCCTCGCCCGGCGCCTCGAAGTCCCCCTCGGGCACCCCGTCGGGCACTCGCTCTCCGTCGAGCTCGTCCTCGGGCTCCCCGTCCGGCAACACGCGCTCGCCGTCCACCGGCCCGTCGCACCACACGCCGCCCGGCCCGACGTCGAGCAGCTCGTCCGGCAACCCGCCGAAGCCGACGAACAGCGGAGGCACCGGGGGCGACCCCAACACCCGGCCCAACGGTGGGGTCAACCCGCCCCCGCCGTCGTTCTGACCCACGGCGACGTGAACAGCAGCCGGCCGTCCTCCCCTGAAGGGGAGGACGGCCGGCTGCTTTGTCATCCGCCGTTGACCTTGGTGGCGATCCGGTCGCCCGTCTCCTTGTCGATGTTGCGCCAGTACTGCAGGGCGCGGGAGAGGACGGGGGCGGTCACGCCTGCCCTCAGGTGTCCCGCGACGTTCTCCACCAGGCGCTCGCGCGCCGCGTCGTCCAGGACCTGGCGGACGAGCGTGCCGGGCTGGCCCCAGTCGTCGTCCTCGCGGTGCAGCTTGTACGCCTCGCGCACCATCTCGCCGGCCGCCGCCCAGCCGGCGATGTCGCCGAAGCGGGTGGTGTCGGCCGCCGGGCCGCCGTAGGAGTTGGGCGCGTACGGGCGGGCGGCGCGGGACGGCTCGTAGCGCATGGCGCCGTCCTTGGCGTAGGAGTTCACCGGGGCCTGCGGGCGGTTGGGCGGCAGCTGGGTGTAGTTGGGGCCGATGCGGTAGCGGTGGGTGTCCGGGTAGGAGAAGAGCCGGCCCAGCAGCATCTTGTCCGGGGAGGGGCCGATGCCGGGCACCAGGTTGGAGGGCTCGAAGGCGGCCTGCTCGATGTGGACGAAGTAGTCCTCGGGGTTGCGGTCGAGGGTGAGCCGGCCGACCTCGATCAGCGGGTAGTCGCCGTGCGGCCACACCTTGGTCAGGTCGAAGGGGTTGAAGCGGTAGTCCGCGGCGTCCTCGAACGGCATCACCTGCACGAACATCGTCCAGCTCGGGGCGTCGCCGCGGGCGATGGAGTCGAACAGGTCGCGGCGGTGGAAGTCGGCGTCCTCGCCGGCCAGGCGGTCGGCGTCGGCCTGGGTGAGGAACTCGATGCCCTGGTCGGTCTTGATGTGGTACTTGACCCAGAACTTCTCCCCGCCCCCATTGATCCACATGTAGGTGTGGGAGCCGTAGCCGTTCATGTGGCGCCAGGTCCGCGGGATGCCGCGGTCGCCCATCAGCCAGGTGACCTGGTGCGCCGACTCGGGCGAGAGGGTCCAGAAGTCCCACTGCATGTCGTGGTCGCGCAGGCCGCTGTCGGGGCGGCGCTTCTGCGAGCGGATGAAGTCCTGGAACTTGATCGGGTCCCGCACGAAGAACACGGGGGTGTTGTTGCCGACCAGGTCGTAGTTGCCCTCGCGGGTGTAGAACTTCAGCGCGAAACCGCGCGGATCGCGCCAGGTGTCGGGCGAGCCCTGCTCGCCGGCCACGGTCGAGAAGCGGGCCAGCGCCTCGGTGCGGCTGCCCGGCCGGAAGAGGTCGGCCTTGGTGAACTGGCTGACGTCGTTGGTCACCTCGAAGCGCCCGTACGCGCCGCCGCCCTTGGCGTGGACCACCCGTTCGGGGATCCGTTCGCGGTTGAACTGGGCCATCTTCTCGATGAGGTAGTGATCCTGGAGCAGGACGGGGCCGGTGTCGCCGATGGTGAGCGAGTGCTCGTCGCTCTCCACCGGGATACCGACGTTGTTCGTGGTGTACGCGGCCTGCTGGGTGTACGGGGTGCTGTGCGCCGAATCGGCCATGGGACGCCTCCCGAACGAGGAACGTGCGGGGGCGGAGGGAAGCCGCCCCTCGACCGGGCCAGTCAAGCGCGCCGACACCGCGTCGGCAACAGTGCCGCCACGGTCAGCGGGCGCGCGACGGCAGCGCCAGCTCGAACCACACCACCTTCCCCGTGCTCAGCCGCGTGGCACCCCAGCGCCGGGCCATCCTGTTGACCAGGTACAGACCCCGGCCGCCCTCGTCCGACGGCCGCGCCTGCCGCAGCCGCGGCAGCTGCGGCACGTCGTCGCCGACCTCGCAGCGCAGCACGTCCGTGCGCAGCAGCCGCAGCGTTATCGGACGCTCGGCGTACCGCACGGCATTGGTGATCACCTCGCTGACCAGCAGCTCCACCCCGTCCGTGAGCTCCTCCAGATCCCACCGGGCCAGCGCCCTGCGGGCCAGGCGGCGCGCCTCGCGCGGCGTCTGCGGGCGCGGGTCGAGGAACCAGTACGCCACGTCGCTCGGCGCGATGCCCTCGAAACGGGCCGCCAGCAGCGCGATGTCGTCGTCCCGGTCCCCCGGGCCGAGCATGCCCAGCACCTCGTCGCACAGCGGCTCCAGCGGAGGCGGATTGGGGCCCGTCAGACGCGCGGTCTCGATGAGCCGCTCACGCAGCTGCTCTATCCCCGTCCACACGTCCCGCATCCGGGACTCCACCAGACCGTCGGTGTACAGCAGCAGCGTCGCCCCGGCCGGCGCGTCCAGCTCCACCGCCTCGAAGTCCACCCCGCCCACGCCGATCGGCGCGCCCGGCGGCACCCGCAGCACCTCCGCCCGGCCGCCGCGGTGCAGCAGCACCGGCGGCGGATGCCCGGCGTTGGCGATCACGATGCGGTGCGCGACCGGGTCGTACACCGCGTACAGGCACGTCGCCATCCGGTCGCTGCCCAGGCGCTGCGCCTGCTCGTCGAGGTGGTGCAGCACCTCCTGCGGCGGCAGGTCCAGGCCCGCCAGGGTCTGCGCGGTCGTCCGCAGCTGACCCATGATCGCCGCGGACGTCATCGAGTGGCCCATGACGTCGCCGACGACGAGCGCCACGCGGTTGCCGGGCAACGGGATCGCGTCGTACCAGTCGCCGCCGACCCGGGCCGTCTCCGCCGCCGGCAGATAGCGGCTGGCCAGCCGCACGCCCGTCGGCTGCGGCAGCGAGTCCGGCAGCATCGTGCGCTGCAACTCGTCGGCGATGTACACCTCGCGGCCGTACAGCACGGCCTTGTCCACGCCGAGCGCCGTGTGCGTCGCCAGCTGCGCCGCCACCAGCAGGTCGTCGCCCTCGAACGGCGGCCGGTCCAGGCGGCGGACGAACACGGCCGCGCCGATCACCCGGCGCCGGCCGCGCAACGGCGCCAGGATCGTACGGTGGCGATCCGGCACGTGCCGGCCCTCGCCGAGCAGTTCGGGCAGGGCCGCCCGCGCGGCCGAGGAGTCCCCGAACACCGGCCGGACCCCCCTCAGCACCTCCGCGAGCGGCCCGCCTATGCGCACCTCGCAGCGCTCCGCCGCCGTCTCCGTCAGCTCCGGGCCGGGATCCGGACTCTCCTGCGCACTGTCCGGCAACCGGTCCGTGCGGCGCAGCCGCAGCACCACCGGACCCACGGGCCGCTCGTCGCCGACGGGCAGCGGATCGCGGAGATAGACGAGGATCGCGTCCGCGAACGTGGGCACGGTGGCCCGGCACAGGCCCAGCACGATCTCGTCCAGATCGATGCCACGGGCGATACGGCGGGTCGCGGCGCCCACGAAACGCAGCCGCTCGCCGCCGCCGGAGGCGCCGGCCGCGGCCTGCGCCAGACCGGCCGTGCCCGGCCCGCCCGTGCCGCCCGCGCCGCCGCCGGGCGGCACGTCGCCGCTGCCGTGGCCGGCGGCGTCCCCGGCGCCGCCGGCACCGCCGCCGCCCGCGTCGGAGGCGGACGCCGTGCCGTCGCGGCTGCCGCGCACGTCCCCGGCCCGCTGGCGGCCACCACGGGCCCGGGGCCGGGCGTGCCCGTCCCCGTCCGCGTCGTCCACGACGGGCGCCTGCGCCGCGCCGCAGTCGGCCGGCTCCTGGTCGGACCCCTCCATGCGCATCCCGGCTCCGGCCCGCGCCCCGGCCCGCACGGCCGGCGCCTTGCGCCGGCTGCGCCGCGGGGTGCCGGTGCCGGTGCCGTCCGCGGCGGGCCGGGCCCGCTCGCCGTCGCCGCCGGCGACGGTGGGTATCTCGCGCCCGAGGCGAGCGGTTGACGTACCGTCAGTTCGGCGTCGGCCCCCCGCCCGCCGCGCGCGGCGCCCGGCGCCCGTACGGGCGCGGTCCGCCGCACCTTCGCCGCCGGCGGGTGCTGCGGCCATGCCGTCCGTCCGGCCCGGGGCGGCCCCGTCGCCCTCCGGACGGCCGGTCGGCTGTCGCGTACGGGCGCCCTCGGCACGGGAGTTGCCCGCACCGCGCGTCTGCCGCGGCACGCGGCCCGCGGCGGTGGGTGGGGTCTCCTCGTGGCCCGTCGGGCGCGGGGCAGGGGTGGCGGGGTTGCCGTCGCGGATGGGCGTTGCGCCCGCGCGGCGTGCCTGGCGCGGCACGCCACCGGTGGGCGCGTCGTCCGCCGGGCGCGGCGTACGGGCCGCGGGGTTGCCGGCGCCCGCAGGGTCCGGCTGGGCCCCGGGCATGGTGCCCGTACGGCCCGTGCGGCCCGTCGGCGCGGTGTCGGGGCGTGCGGGGGTGGCCGCCGGCCGGGGGGCGGGGCGGGGTCTGCCGTGGGAGTTGGGGTGCTCCGTCACGCGTGGGGTTCCATCCGTCGGGGCCGTGCGCCCGGCTGGGGCACACGGGGTTCAGGCGCGGCGCAGGTCGAGGAAGATCTGGATCTCGGGTGGGACGTCCGTACTGGCCGGGGCGTACGCCAGCGCGTTCTCGCCGGCGATGTCGAATCCCGCGTCGCGCACGACCTGCCGCAAGTCGTCCCGCAGGTAACCGGATACCCGGATCGTGTTGCCCAGGAACGGCATGGCGTAGTCGTCGACGTCGGCCTCGACCATCGACAGGGCCAGCAGTCCCCCGGGTCTGAGGAGGTCGTGCAGCATCCGCAGCGCGTACGGGATCTCCGCGCGCGGCAGCATCAGCAGGGAGAAGAAGGCGGCGATGCCGTCGAACGTGCCCAGGTGCCCGTCGCGCAGCCCGGCGAGGTCACCGAGGTGGAAGGCGGCCTCCGGGACGTTGGCGCGGGCGAGGTCGAGCATGCCGGGGGACAGGTCGATGCCGACGACCTCGTGCCCGGCGTCCGCCAGCTGGCGTGCGGTCGGCAGACCGGTGCCGCAGCCGACGTCCAGGACGCGGGAGCCGGGCGGCAGGGTGGTGGCCAGCCAGGCGCCGGAGGCGAGCTGGCCGTCCTTGTGCGGGAATGCCTCGTCGTAGCGGTCGCCGATGGCGTCGAACGCCTCGGCCTGGCCGCTGCGGTCCAGCCCTAAGCGGGCGTAGCCGTCGTAGTCCCGCCGACCGTCAGCGCTCACGGTTGTGCCCCTCCCATAGCTGTGCCGGTACCGCGGAGGCTGATCCTACGATCGTCGCGCGGGGAGTCGGCAAGCGGTTCCGGCCCTGATTCACACCCGGGTTCGCGGTGGGCCGCGGGCGGGCGGTCCCAGTCGGCGGGCAGGGCGGGCACGGGCCAGGCGGGGTCGGGCCGCCAGTCGGGCCAGCCGGCGGCGAAGGGGGCGCCCCAGGATTCGATGAGGTCGACGGCGGCGCGCCCGGCGGCCCGTACGCGCTCGGCGCGTTCGGCGGTGATGAGGCCGACGAGCTGGGCCTGGGCGAACTCGTCCTCGTCCTTCCACTCCCAGCTGCGGTCGGGGTGGACGGAGATGTCGAGGAAGTGGTCCTCGGAGTCGACGCCGCCGGCCCAGCGGGCGAGGGGTTCCTCGAGGTTGACGTACCAGTTGCGGAAGTGCCAGCCCGGGTCCCAGAAGAGCCAGACCGACCAGGGCTCGCCGGGCCGGGCGAGCTTGAGCACGCCCGGCCCGAACCAGCGGGTGACGGTGGTGGTGCGGGGCTTGGTGTAGCGGGTGGCCAGCGGCTCCCGGTGGACGGGCGTGCCGTCGGCGAGGAGGGGTTTGACGCAGTCGGTGCCGGGGGCCATCCAGACGGCGAGCAGGTCGGGGGAGTCCTCGACGACGGTGACGGGCCGGCAGATGTGCACCTGGCCGCTGCGGTTGTCGCGGTAGCGCCACAGGATCTGGTCGCCCGGTGCCCAGGCGCCGTCGCCGGTGGTTCCCGTCGTGTCGTCCGTGGTCTCCGCTGCCATGCACAGATCTTAGGTGCCCGGGCCACCGATGTGCCGTGACCTGCGCCGCAAAGGTACGGTCCAGGCTTCCATGGATTACGGACGCGTCATGCGCAGCACGTCGAGTGCCTCGTCGAGCTGCTCCAGGGTGAGCAGTCCGCGGTCGACGTACCCGGAGTCGAGGACCACCTGCCGGATCGTCCTGCGTTCGGCAAGGGCCTTCTTGGCCACCTTGGCCGCCTCCTCGTAGCCGATGTAGCGGTTGAGGGGGGTGACGACGGACGGGGAGGACTCGGCGTACTCGCGGGCCCGCTCGGCATTGGCCGTGATGCCGTCGACCGTGCGGTCGGCCAGCAGGCGGGAGGCGTTGGCGAGGAGCCGGACCGACTCCAGGAG
This sequence comes from Streptomyces luteosporeus, assembly GCF_039532865.1. Classification (NCBI taxonomy): domain Bacteria; kingdom Bacillati; phylum Actinomycetota; class Actinomycetes; order Kitasatosporales; family Streptomycetaceae; genus Streptomyces; species Streptomyces luteosporeus. The sequence continues at coordinate 138,569 of NZ_BAAASL010000014.1, read as the reverse complement.
GTTCCTGGCCATCACCGGCAGCATCACGTTGAGCTCGAAGTTGCCGGCGGCGCCGGCCGTGGCGACGGTGAGGTCGTTGCCGGTGACCTGGGCGGCGACCATGAGCACGGCCTCGCAGACGACCGGGTTGACCTTGCCGGGCATGATCGAGGAGCCGGGCTGCAGGTCGGGCAGGGCGATCTCGGCGAGCCCGGTGCGCGGGCCGGATCCCATCCAGCGCAGGTCGTTGGCGATCTTGGTGAGGCCGACGGCGATGGTCCGCAGCTGCCCGCTGGCCTCCACCAGGCCGTCGCGCGCGCCCTGCGCCTCGAAGTGGTTGCGGGCCTCGGTCAGCGGCAGCCCGGTGACCCGGGCGACCTCGGCGATGACGGCCGGCGAGAAGCCGGGCGGGGTGTTGATGCCGGTGCCCACGGCGGTGCCGCCGAGCGGCAGTTCGGCCAGGCGCGGCAGCGCGGTGCGCAGCCGCTCGACGCCGTGGCGCACCTGGGCGGCGTACCCGCCGAACTCCTGCCCGAGGGTCACCGGGGTGGCGTCCATCAGGTGGGTGCGCCCGGCCTTGACGACGTCCGCGAACTCCGTCGCCTTGCGCTCCAGCGCCGCCGCCAGGTGCTCCAGGGCCGGGATCAGATCGCGGGTGACGGCGGCGGTGGCGGCGATGTGGATCGAGGAGGGGAAGACGTCGTTGGAGGACTGGCTCGCGTTGACGTGGTCGTTGGGGTGCACCGGGCGGCCGAGCCGCTCCGTGGCCAGGGTGGCGACGACCTCGTTGACGTTCATGTTGGAGGACGTGCCCGAGCCGGTCTGGAAGACGTCGACGGGGAAGTGGTCGTCCCAGCGGCCCTCGGCGACCTCCCCGGCCGCCTCCGCGACGGCCGCGGCCACGTCCGCCTCCAGCACCCCCAGCTCGCCGTTGACCTTCGCGGCCGCGGCCTTGATGCGGCCGAGCGCCTCGATGTGGGCGCGTTCCAGCCGCTGCCCGCTGATGGGGAAGTTCTCCACGGCGCGCTGGGTCTGGGCCCGCCACTTGGCGTGGGCGGGAACGCGGACCTCCCCCATCGAGTCGTGCTCGATCCGGAACTGGCCACTGTCGGTCATGGTCATTACCTCCTGACAAACACAGCGTTTGTCTCGTTCCCCGTGTTCCCAAAAGGCCCTCGTGACTACTAAATACCGCGAGTAACAACAGAACTCGGGGAGGCTCCATGTCCCGGACACGCAGACCCACCCTGCGATGTTCCCTCGCCGCGCTCGCCGCCCTCGCGGCGGCGGTCGGCGGACCGACCGTCGGCGGACCGGCGGCGGCCGCCGCCGCGCCCCGCACCACCACCGCGTCCACCCCCCTCGCCCCCGACCTCGAAAAGCTCCGCGCAGCGGAGTCCGTCGAGCTCTACGGCGACGCCGCCGAGCGGCCCATGGACCAGCGCAAGACCTCGCTGCTCTCCCTGGGGGACAGCGAGATCTCCGGCGAGGGCGTCGGAACGTACGAGCCCGGCACCGACGGCCCGGACAACTGGTGCCACCGCTCGCCCGACGCCGCCATCCACCGCACCGGCATACCCGCCGACCTCACGTACAACGTGGCCTGTTCCGGCGCCTCCACCGTCAACATCCGCATCGGCGGCAGCAAGCAGTACGCCGACGAGCTCGTCCAGAGCGACGCCCTGGCCGTCAAGGCCCGCACCACCCGCGTGAAACTGGTGCTCCTCGTCGCCGGCGCCAACGACGACCTGCAGTTCGGCCCCGTGATGACCGACTGCGTCGAGCGCTACCTGCTGCTGCAGGGGCCCTGCGAGCCCAAGTACGCCCCCGGCTGGCAGGCACGCGTCGACGGCCTGGTGCCCAAGGTCGAGGCGACCGTACGGGACCTGCGCAAGGTCATGACGGACGCCGGCTACACCGACGGCGACTACAAACTCGTCGTCATGGGCTACCCCAGCCCCATCGGACCCGACATCGAGGACAACCCCGACTTCCCCGGCAAGATCCCCGGCGGCTGCGTCGGCCACACCTCCGACGCCGCCTGGGGCCGCAACTTTGCGGTGCCCGCCTTCGAACGCGGCATGCGGCAGGTGGCCCGGGACACCGGCGTCTACTTCCTCGACAACTCCCGCCTCTTCCACGGGCACGAGGTGTGCATGGAGGACACCTGGGCGCGCGGGCTGTGGATCGAGCTGTCCAACCCCTTCCCGCCGGACGCCAACTCCGTACGGCAGTCCTTCCACCCCAACCGGGCCGGCCACGGCGCCTTCGCGTCCTGCCTCACCCAGCTGTACCGGTCCGGCTACCGCGAGGCCGGCTGCGCCGACCCCGCGAGCACGGGCACCCCGCAGCTGTACGCGGGGGCGTGGGACGACGCGTACCGGCCGCTGCGCGGCGAAGCGGCGGGCACCTGCGTGGACGCGTACGGCGCCGCCAGCGCCAACGGCACCGCGGTGGGCGGCTGGCCCTGCGCGGCCGGGGCCCGCAACCAGCAGTGGTGGTACGACGCCGGGCGCGGCTCCCTGCACACGGCGCTGACGCACGACCGGTGCGTGGACGTACCGGGCGGCCGCTACGCGGCCGGGACGGCGGTGACGCTGTGGAACTGCCACGGCGGCGCGAACCAGCAGTTCGTGCGGTCGGGCCCGACGCTGCGCCCGACGGCGGCGCAGGACCTGTGCCTGACGCTGGCGGGGGCGAAGGAGCCGGTGCGCCTGCAGAAGTGCGACGGCTCGGGCGCGCAGCGCTTCGCGTAGCGCCACGTACTGCGGGGGGCGGGGGCTTGAGCCCCCGGCCCCCGCAGGTGACTGCTTCCGCTGCTACTTCCGCACCGGAATCGTCATGAACGTCGGTGCCGGCGCCGGGTCCGTGAAGAAGTCGTTGCCCTTGTCGTCCACGACGATGAACGCCGGGAAGTCCTCGACCTCGATCTTCCAGACCGCCTCCATGCCGAGCTCCTCGTACTCGACGACCTCGACCTTCTTGATGCAGTCCTGCGCCAGGCGCGCCGCCGGGCCGCCGATCGAGCCGAGGTAGAAGCCGCCGTGGGCGGCGCACGCGTCGGTGACCTGCTTGCTGCGGTTGCCCTTGGCGAGCATGACCTTCGAGCCGCCCGCGGCCTGGAACTGCTCGACGTAGGAGTCCATGCGGCCGGCCGTCGTGGGGCCGAAGGAGCCCGAGGCGTAGCCCTCGGGGGTCTTGGCCGGGCCCGCGTAGTAGACCGGGTGGTCGCGCAGGTACTGCGGCATCTCCTCGCCCGCGTCCAGCCGCTCCTTGATCTTCGCGTGGGCGATGTCGCGCGCGACGACGAGCGGGCCGGTCAGCGACAGGCGGGTCTTGACGGGGTACTTGGTGAGCTCGGCGAGGATCTCGTCCATCGGCCGGTTGAGGTCGATGCGGACGACGTCCCCCTCCTCGGCCAGCTGCTCGTCGGTGGTGTCGGGCAGGAAGCGCGCCGGGTCCCTCTCCAGCTGCTCCAGGAAGACGCCCTCGGCGGTGATCTTCGCGACGGCCTGGCGGTCGGCGGAGCAGGAGACGGCGATGGCCACCGGGCAGGACGCGCCGTGACGCGGCAGGCGCACGACGCGGACGTCGTGGCAGAAGTACTTGCCGCCGAACTGAGCGCCGATGCCGATCTTCTGCGTGAGCTCGAAGACCTTCTCCTCCAGCTCCTTGTCGCGGAAGCCGTGGCCGAGCGGGGAGCCCTCCTCCGGCAGCTCGTCGAGGTAGTGCGCGGAGGCGTACTTCGCGGTCTTCAGCGCGTACTCGGCGCTGGTGCCGCCGACGACGATCGCCAGGTGGTACGGCGGGCAGGCGGCCGTGCCGAGCGAGCGGATCTTCTCCTCCAGGAACTTCATCATGCTCGCCTCGTTGAGCACGGCCTTCGTCTCCTGGTAGAGGAAGGACTTGTTGGCCGAGCCGCCGCCCTTGGCCATGAAGAGGAACTTGTAGGCGCCGCCGTCGGTGGCGTACAGCTCGATCTGCGCCGGCAGGTTGGAGCCGGTGTTCTTCTCGTCCCACATGGTCAGCGGGGCCATCTGCGAATAGCGCAGGTTGAGCTCGGTGTAGGCGTCGAAGATGCCGCGGGAGAGGGCCTTCTCGTCCTCGCCCTCGGTCAGCACGTTCTGGCCGCGCTTGCCCATGACGATCGCGGTGCCGGTGTCCTGGCACATGGGCAGGACGCCGGCGGCGGCGATGTTGGCGTTCTTGAGCAGGTCCAGCGCGACGAACTTGTCGTTGGCGGACGCCTCGGGGTCGTCGATGATCTTCCGCAGCTGCGCGAGGTGCGCGGGCCGCAGGAAGTGCTGGATGTCGTGGATGGCCTCGGCGGCGAGCTTGCGCAGCGCCTCCGGCTCGACCTTGAGGAAGGTGCGGCCGTCCGCCTCGAAGGTGGACACGCCCTCGGCGGTCACCAGGCGGTACGGCGTGGTGTCCTCGCCCAGGGGCAGCAGGTCGGTGTACGCAAACTCGGGGTTCGCTGACTTCGCGGGCATCGCGGCGGCCATTCCTCACTCGGCAGACGGCTGTGCGCTGGCGTCTTCGGCAGCGCTGAAACAGCCTAAAACCCCCGGCGGTGCCGACGCAGGTGAGGTAGGACTCACTTGGGTCGGCCCGCTCCGCGCTGCGCCGCTATCGCGATCTATCGCGTGTCGCTAATCTGAACGACGTGGACGACTCATCCCGTGAGCGCATTTCGCTCACCAAGCAGCCCGCGCAGCAGGAACCGGTCGCACAGCCGCAGCCGACCGGACAGTCGCAGCCGCCCGCAGAGCACGCACAGCCCGCGCTGCGCGCCTCCGACGCCGACCGCGACCGGGTCGCCGGCATCCTGCGCGAGGCGCTCGCCGAGGGCCGGCTGACGGCCGAGGAGCACTCCGAGCGCATCGGCGCGGTCTACAGCGCGAAGACGCACGCGGAACTGGAGCCGCTGGTGCACGACCTGCCCGGCGGCCCGGAGGCCGCCCGGGCCCCCGCAGCCGCGGGGCCCGCTGCCACGCGCCCGTACGACGCCTCCGTACGCCCCGTCGCGGCGCCGGCCGAGAATCTCGTCGCCGTCTTCGGCGGTGCCACCCGCAAGGGCCGTTGGCGGGTGGGTGCGCGCACGAATGCAATCGCGGTGTTCGGCGGTGTGGAGGTGGACCTCACGGAGGCGCTGTTCGAGCACCGGCAGGTCGTCATCAACGCCTGGTGCGCCTTCGGCGGCGTGGAAATCAAGGTGCCCGAGAATGTGACCCTGCGCGGCTCCGGAACCGGCATCTTCGGCGGCTTCGAGGTGCGGGCCAACGAGTCCCCCGACCCGGATGCGCCGGTGGTGATCGTCACGGGTTTCGCCCTCTTCGGCGGCGTGGAGGCGCGGACCCGGCGGGGCAGGCGGATCAAGCGGCTGAGCCGGGAGGGGTGAGGGGGCAGGCGAGGATATTCCGCTCATGGCAACGGTGTGAATAAGCTCGCGCACAGCGGGTAAAGCTTGGTGCATCGCCTCTCGGACGGCTGCGGGTGCGAATGGCCGTGCGCGTCGAGGCGGGCAAAGGTGACTCAAATCGGCCAAGCAAAGCCGTCGTCAGGAGTAGACCGTGCTGCTACCGCATCAGCCCCTGCAGGAAGCCGCCGTTCCGTCCCAGCGGATTTCCGCTCGGGAACAGGCCGGCCCCTGGCATTCGGAGGCGGTGTGCCGCCGGGACGAGGCAGGGCTGTTCTTCGCACCATCAAAGGAACCCACCGCTGCCCGGCTTTCCCGCGAGGAGGCCGCCAAGCGCGTCTGTGCCCGGTGCCCGGTCATGGTCGAGTGCCGGGAGCACGCGCTGTTGCAGCCCGAGCCGTACGGGGTGTGGGGCGGGCTCACCGCGGCCGAGCGCCGGGTCGTGCTCGCCAGGCGCCGCCGCCGGGACGCCGACCTCCAGCGCGCCGCACGGGTGGCCGCCGCGGGCTGACGCCGCGCTCCTTGGCCGCCTGTCGTCTCCACCACGGGCCGGGCCCCGCCGTTCGACGGCGGGGCCCGGCCCGTTCGGTGCGCAGGAAGCGCCGGTGCGTCAGCTGGGGCGCTCGAAGTCGATCGTGCTGTAGGCGCGCAGCTTCGACAGCCGGTGCTCGGAGTCGATCAGGCGGATCGTGCCCGACTTCGAGCGCATGACCAGCGACTGGGTGGTCGCCGTCTCGGAGCGGTAGCGCACGCCGCGCAGCAGCTCGCCGTCGGTGATGCCGGTGGCGACGAAGAACACGTTCTCCCCGCTGACCAGGTCGTCCGTGTGCAGGACGCGGTCGAGGTCGTGGCCGGCGTCCAGCGCCCGCTGCCGCTCCTCGGCGTCCTTCGGCCACAGCTTGGCCTGGATCGTGCCGCCCAGGCACTTCATCGCGCAGGCCGCGATGATGCCCTCCGGCGTACCGCCGACGCCGAGCAGCAGGTCGACGCCGGTGCCCTCGCGGGCCGCCATGATCGCACCGGCCACGTCGCCGTCGGAGATGAACTTGATGCGGGCGCCGGCCTCGCGGATCTCCTTGACCAGGCCCTCGTGCCGGGGGCGGTCCAGGACGACGACCGTGACGTCCTCGACGGAGGAACGCTTCGCCTTGGCGATGCGGCGGATGTTCACCGCGACGGGCGCGTCGATGTCGACGAAGTCGGCCGCCTCCGGGCCCGTCACCAGCTTGTCCATGTAGAAGACCGCGGACGGGTCGAACATCGTGCCCCGCTCGGCGACGGCCAGCACGGAGACCGCGTTGGCCATGCCCTTGGCGGTCAGCGTGGTGCCGTCGACCGGGTCCACGGCCACGTCGCACTCGGCGCCGGTGCCGTCGCCGACCCGCTCGCCGTTGTAGAGCATCGGGGCGTTGTCCTTCTCGCCCTCGCCGATGACCACGACGCCGTTCATGGAGACGGTGTGGATCAGCGCGCGCATGGCCCGGACGGCCGCGCCGTCGGCGCCGTTCTTGTCACCGCGGCCCACCCAGCGGCCCGAGGCCATGGCACCGGCCTCGGTGACACGGACGAGCTCCAGCGCGAGGTTGCGGTCGGGTGCCTCCGGACTGACCTCGAGCTGGGACGGCAGGTGGTGATCGGACATCGGGGCGCACCTTTCTGTACGGCGGCTCTGTACGGCGGCGGCCGTGGGGCTCCTCCCGGGCCACGGGTGGGCCGGGAGGGTGAGGGTGCCATGACTTTATCGGTTGATTGCCTAAGTGAGCAGGGCGCCCCACGTTTGAGCAGTCAGGTCGGCGTCAAGATCCCTCACGGCATGGGGGACGATGGGGGCGTGGCAGGTAGGAACGGCAAGACCCAGACCATCCGGAACATGCTGCTGTCGCTGGCGGTGGTGATCCCGGTGGCCGTGCTCAGTTACGTCTTCATCCCGCACGACGAAAGCGGCGACCCGGTGCGCACCATCGGCTACCGCGTCGAGCTCGACACCGCGCGCCGCGCCGCGCCCTACCCGGTGGCCGCCCCCGAGGGCCTGGGCGAGGGCTGGCGGGCGACGTCCGTGTCGTACAAGGCGGGCGGCAAGCAGGGCTCCGCGTGGCACCTGGGCTTCCTGGACCCGCAGCGCAAGTACGTGGCGGTCGAGCAGAGCGACGGCCCGGCGCCGGCCTTCGTCGACGAGGTGACGCAGCGCGCCGAGCGGACCGGCCGCACCGAGAAGATCGGCGACGCCGTCTGGCAGCGCTACGAGGGGCCGAAGTACAACGCGCTGGTGCGCGAGGAGCCGGGCGTGACCACCGTGGTGACCGGCAGCGCCACGCAGGAGCGGCTCATGGAAATGGCCGCCGCGCTGCGCACCGGGAAGGCCAAGGGCTGACCCAGGGCGCGCGCACGGCGGCCGGCAAGAGCTGCGACAGGCGCGTCAGACGGTGGTGACGGCCTGCTCGTAGGACAGGCGCGGGGAGCGCGGGTAGAAGGCGTCCGCACCCGGCTTGCCGATGTTGACGATCATCAGCGGGGTGTGGTCGTCGTCCAGGAACTCCTTCTGCACGGCCGCGAAGTCGAAGCCGGTCATCGGGCCGGCGGCCAGGCCGGCGGCGCGGATGCCGAGGATGAAGTACGCGGCCTGCAGGGCGCCGTTCATGGCGGCGGACTGCTCGCGGACCGGGCGCTCGCTGAAGAACAGCTCCTTGGCCTGCGGGAAGTGCGGCAGCAGGGCGGGCAGCTCCTCGTGGAACTCGTTGTCCGCGGCGAGGATGGCCACCAGCGGCGCGGCCGCGGTCTTGGCCTGGTTGCCCTCGGCCATCAGCGGCACCAGGCGCTCACGCGCCTCGGCGGAGCGGACCAGCACGACGCGCAGCGGCGACTGGTTGAAGGCGGTGGGGGCGAGCTTGATCAGGTCGTAGACGGCCTGCATCTGCTCGTCGGTCACCGGCTCGTCGGTGAAGGTGTTGGCGGTGTGGGCCTCGCGGAACAGCAGGTCCTGGGCGGCGGCGTCGAGGGCGAGGGTCATGGCGGGTGCAACCTTCCAAAAGCGGTACGGGGTGCGGCTTGGCCGACTCCCTCAACGTACGCCGAGATAGATGAAATTTCAACTAACTCGGAAGCTGGTGAGATCTGCGCCACACCGCCATGTCCTGAATTGCCGTCCGACTTGCCCGGCCTGCCCGGCCTGCCCGGCCTGCCCGGCCCGCCGGACCCGCTCGACCTGCCCGGAAATGTCAGTCGGACTCCGCCGGCTCCCCCGCCGCCTCGGCGGCCTCCTCCTCCGCCAGCGCCGCGTCCAGCCGTGCCCGCGCCCCCTCCAGCCAGCGCCGGCACACCTTCGCCAGCGCCTCGCCCCGCTCCCACAGGGCCAGCGACTCCTCCAGCGTCGTGCCGCCCGCCTCCAGCCGGCGCACCACCTCGATCAGCTCGTCGCGCGCCTGCTCGTAGCCCAGCGCATCGAGATCGTCCACGGCCCCACCGGCACCAGTCGTCGTCGCCATGCCCACCAGCCTATGCGGGGGGTGCGACAGCGCCCGGCCCCGCCGCCGAAGGCGCGTCGGCCCCCGCCACGGCCTCCACCGCGAACTCGCCCTCGGCCACCCGCGCCCGCAGCCGCTCCTGCGGCGCCACCTCCTCCGGCGAGCGCACCACGTGCCCGTCCGCACGCTGCAGCACCGCGTACCCCCGGCGCAGCGTCGCCGCCGGGGAGAGCGCCACCACCCGGGCCCGGGTGTGCGCGAGCTCCGACTCCGCCCGGTCCAGCAGGTGGCCCAGCGTGCGACGGGCCCGCGCCGTCAGCGCGTCCACCTGTTCCGCACGCTCCTCCACCATCCGCTGCGGCCGCTCCATGCACGGCCGCGCCCGCGCCGCCGCCAGCCCCCGCTCCTCCCGGTCCAGGTGCGCGGTCACACAGCGCAGGGCCCTCTCGCGCAGCTGACGCACCCGCGCCAGCTCCTCGCCCACGTCCGGCACCACGCGCTTCGCCGCGTCGGTGGGCGTCGAGGCGCGCAGGTCGGCCACCAGGTCCAGCAGCGGCGTGTCCGGCTCGTGGCCGATGGCCGACACCACCGGCGTACGGCAGGCGGCCACCGCCCGTACGAGCTCCTCGTCCGAGAACGGCAGCAGGTCCTCCACGCTGCCGCCACCACGCGCCACGACGATCACGTCCACGTCGGCGTGCGCGTCCAGCTCCCGCACGGCCTCGACCACCGCGGGCACGGCGTGCACCCCCTGCACCGGCACGTTGCGCACCTCGAAGCGCACCGCCGGCCAGCGGTGCCGCGCGTTCTCCAGCACGTCCCGCTCGGCAGCGGACGCCCGGCCGCACACCAGGCCGATCAGTTGGGGCAGGAAGGGCAGCGGGCGCTTGCGCTCCGGCGCGAACAGACCCTCCGCGGCCAGCGACTTCTTCAACTGCTCCAACCGCGCCAGCAGCTCGCCCACCCCCACCGGACGGATCTCCGCCGCCCGCAGCGACAGCTGCCCCCGCGGGGCGTACCACTCTGGCTTGGCGTGCACAACCACCCGGGCGCCCTCGGAGACGACGTCCGCGACCCGGTCGAAGACGGCCCGGTAACAGGTCACGGTGAGCGAAATGTCGTGCGACGGGTCGCGCAGCGTCAGGAACACGACGCCGGCGCCCGGACGCCGGGAGAGCTGGGTGATCTGTCCCTCGACCCAGATGGCGCCCAGCCGGTCGATCCACCCGCCGATGAGGCGACTGACCTGACCGACGGGCAGCGGGGTGTCGGGGGAGGTGTGCACAGCCATGGGGCGAGCGTAGTGGGGAGGGCTGACAGCCCGTTGGTGGGCAATCGTTCCGCAGGGCGGAACGGGTGGGCACCAACCCGCCCACCGGGCCGCACCACCCCGGGCTCCCCGGTACGGGGTACGCCTGCGGCGGGCTGAGCCCCGGCCCCGCCCTCTCCCCGTCTCCCGGGGGCTCCGCCCCCGGACCCCCGGTCCTCAAACGCCGGACGGGCTGGATGGGGGCGCCGAGCGCCTCTGCAGGGCCAGCACCACGAAGCCCACCGCCAGCCAGGCCACGCCGACAAGCAGCGCCGTCGGCGCCGCATTCGCCAGTACCGCCAGCACCACCGCCAACCCGCACACCGGCACCACCGCACCCCGTCCCCGGAACCACGCCAGGACGGACACGTGCAGCAGCGCGAACGCGCACAGCGCTCCCACGTTGACCACGGACACCAGCCGGTCGAGCCCGTCCGGGCGCCATGCCGCCCACACCGCCGCGATCAGCGTGATCGTGGCCGCGCCCAGCAGCGCCCGCCGCGGTACGCCCGAGGCGCCGTCCACCTTCGCCAGTGCCCGCGGGAGTCGCCGGTCGCGCGCCATCGCGTACAGCAGGCGTCCGGCCGCCGCCTGCCCGGCCAGTGCCGCGAACGCCGCGCCGACCGCCTTGCTCGCCGCCACCAGGTGGTGCAGCCAGGTGCCGGTGGCCGCGTCGACCGTGTCGTAGAAGGCCGCCCCCTGCCGTGCCGGGTGCGCCGCCAGTTCGGCGGGCGAGGCGGGGGCCAGCAGGGCGGCCAGGTAGGTCTGGGCGACGAAGAGCACGCCCGCGACCGCCAGGCACGTGAGCACTGCCCGGGCGACCTTGTGCGAGCCGCCCGCGGCCTCCTCCGCGAAGGTGGCGATGGCGTCGAAGCCCAGGTACGACAGCACCGCCACCGACACGGCCGCCAGTACCGCTCCGGTGTCGAAGGCGCCCTCTCCCGTGAGCGGCGCGAGCCAGTCGCGGCGCGCCCCGCCCTGCGCCAGGGCGACCGTGGCGGCCGTCACGAAGACGGCGAGGACGGCGATCTCCATGGCCAGGACCAGCAGCCCCACGCGGGCCGCCGTGCGCACGCCCCACAGGTTGAGGCCGGTGGTCACCGCGATGGCGATCGTCGTCCACACCCACTGCGGGACCGCCGGTACCAGGGCGTGCAGGGCGATGCCGGAGAAGAGGTAGGCGACGGCAGGAATGAGCAGGTAGTCGAGCATCGCCATCCAGCCGGCCACGAAGCCCGGCCCTTCGCCGAGCCCGAGCCGGGCGTACGCGTACACCGAACCGGCCTGCGGGGCGACCCGCACCATCCGGGCGTACGAGTGCGCCGTGAAGGCCATGGCCAGGGTCGCGACCAGGTAGACCAGCGCCACCGCGCCGTGCGACTTGGCCGACAGCGTGCCGAAGACGCCGACCGGCGCCATGGGTGCGATGAAGAGCAGCCCGTAGACGACGAGGTCGCGGAAGGACAGGGACCGGCGCAGCGACTCGTCCCCGTGCGGCGGCGGCACGGCGGCGCGCGGGGCGGAGCGAGGGGCCATGGGGCCAGTATTCGGTGCGGCCGGCGGGCGGCCGGGCGGGCCACGCCGGTGGGTGGGGGCCCGTACGATGGACCGCATGACTGCCACCTCCGCCCGCAAGGTCCTGCTCGCAGCCCCCCGTGGCTACTGCGCGGGTGTGGACCGTGCCGTCATCGCCGTCGAGAAGGCCCTTGAGCAGTACGGCGCGCCCGTCTACGTGCGGCACGAGATCGTGCACAACAAGTACGTCGTCAAGACGCTGGAGAAGAAGGGCGCGATCTTCGTCGACGAGACGTTCGAGGTGCCCGAGGGCAACATCGTCATCTTCTCGGCGCACGGCGTGGCCCCGACCGTCCACGAGGAGGCCGCGCGCGGCAAGCTGGCCACCATCGACGCCACGTGCCCGCTGGTGACCAAGGTGCACAAGGAGGCCGTCCGCTTCGCCAAGGAGGACTACGACATCCTCCTGATCGGCCACGAGGGCCACGAGGAGGTCATCGGCACCTCCGGCGAGGCCCCCGAGCACATCCAGCTCGTCGACGGCCCCAAGGACGTGGCGAACGTCGAGATCCGCGACCCGGAGAAGGTCGTGTGGCTCTCCCAGACCACGCTGTCGGTCGACGAGACCATGGAGACCGTCGACGCGCTCAAGGAGCGCTTCCCGCTGCTGCAGTCGCCGCCCAGCGACGACATCTGCTACGCCACGCAGAACCGCCAGCTGGCCGTGAAGCAGATGGGCGCCGAGGCCGACCTCGTCATCGTCGTCGGCTCGCGCAACTCCTCCAACTCCAAGCGCCTGGTCGAGGTCGCCCTCGGCGCCGGCGCCCGCGACGCCCACCTGGTGGACTTCGCCGAGGAGATCGAGGAGGCGTGGCTGGAGGGCGTGAACACCGTCGGCGTCACCTCCGGCGCCTCCGTTCCGGAGATTCTCGTCGACGGCGTCCTGGAGTGGCTGGCCCAGCGCGGCTACGAGGACGTCGAGACGATCAAGGCCGCCGAGGAGTCGATCACCTTCTCGCTCCCCAAGGAGCTCCGGCGCGACCTGCGGGCCGAGGCCGCGACCCTGGTCGCCCCCGCCGAGGGCACGTCGTCCGAGGGGTGACGGGCCCCGCCACGCCGTAGCGTGTTCGGTATGAACGCATTCGGCGTGGACATCGGCGGATCGGGCATCAAGGGGGCTCCCGTGGACCCGGTCCGCGGGGAGCTCGTGCAGGAGCGCTTCAAGGTGCTCACCCCGCACCCGGCCACCCCGCAGGCGGTGGCCGAGGGCGTGCGGGAGGTCGTCGGGCACTTCGGCCGGCCGGGCGGGCCGGTGGGGGTGACGTTCCCCGGCGTGGTGGTGGACGGCACGACCCGCACGGCCGCCAATGTCGACAAGAGCTGGGTCGGTACGGATGCCGCCGCGCTGCTCGGCGAGGCCCTCGGGGTGCCGGTGACGGTGCTCAACGACGCGGACGCGGCCGGCCTGGCCGAGATGACGCACGGCGCCGGCCAGGGCCGTACGGGCACGGTCGTCGTCCTGACCTTCGGCACCGGCATCGGCAGCGCCCTCTTCTCGGGCGGCCGGCTGGTGCCCAACACCGAACTGGGCCACCTGGAGCTGCAGGGCCACGACGCGGAGACCCGCGCCTCCACCCGGGCCAAGGAGGAGGAAGACCTCACCTGGAGCCGCTGGGCCAAGCGGGTGGGGCGCTACCTGGCCCACGTGGAGATGCTCTTCTCGCCCGAGCTGTTCGTGATCGGCGGCGGCGTCAGCCGCAAGGCGGAGAAGTTCCTGCCGCTGATCGAGGGCGTCAGCGCCGAGGTCGTCCCCGCCCGTCTGCAGAACAACGCGGGGATCGTGGGGGCCGCGATGGCTGCTGCCGCTGCTGCCGTCGTTCCCGTCGGCGCACCCTGATCAGGGCGATCCGGCGGCAGAGCGCGATCAGCCCGGCGAGCAGGGTGCCGCTGTAGAGCCAGGCCGCGCTCAGCGACAGCATGGTCACCAGGCTCATCACCCGTCCCACGAAGCCGCCCGAGGCGTCGCTGAGCGGGATCGCGCCCACCGCGTAGGCGATGGGCACGCTCACCGGGGCGGTCATCAGGTCCACCGGGCGCACCCACAGGGCGCAGGCCGCGGCGGCGAGCAGGAAGCACCCCCCGTACAGCCGGGGCGAGCCGCCCACCAGCGAGTCCAGGTAGCCGGCGGCCAGCATGGCCAGCGTCGTCAGCAGCCCGCTGCCCAGCCCGGTCAGCCGGGCGGCGGGCAGCCGCCGCAGGACCGGGCGCGGGCCGGGCCCGGGGTGCCGCTCGTGCTCGCGGGCGGCGCCATGGCGCTGCCCCACGGGGGCGGAGGGGCGGGGCACGGGGGATCCACGGCGGGGCCCCCGCTGGGGGGTGCGCGTGCTGGGTTGCTCCACGCGACCAAACTAGGCAGGCCCCCGAGCGGAATCCGGGGCGGGACACGCCGTTTGCACCACCTTGGGCGTGCGTTCGAGGGATCATCCGTCAGGGGCCGGTGTGCGCCACCGCCCCGTAGACTGGGGGACCGGCCGCGTCACGGGGCGCGCGCCCCTCGTCCCTACGGAACCCACGGGAAGTCGCCACGTGTCGCTCACGATCGGAATCGTCGGTCTGCCGAATGTCGGCAAGTCGACCCTGTTCAACGCCCTGACCAAGAACGACGTCCTGGCGGCCAACTACCCGTTCGCCACCATCGAGCCGAACGTCGGCGTCGTGGGCGTGCCCGACGCCCGCCTGACCAAGCTGGCCGAGATCTTCGGCTCCCAGCGCGTCCTGCCCGCCACCGTCGACTTCGTCGACATCGCCGGCATCGTGCGCGGCGCCAGCGAGGGCGAGGGCCTGGGCAACAAGTTCTTGGCGAACATCCGCGAGTCGGACGCCATCTGCCAGGTCATCCGCGCCTTCAAGGACGAGAACGTCGTCCACGTCGACGGCAAGGTCTCGCCCAAGGACGACATCGAGACCATCAACACCGAGCTGATCCTCGCGGACCTGCAGACCATCGAGAAGGTCCTGCCGCGCCTGCAGAAGGAAATGCGGATCAAGAAGGACGTCGCGCCCAAGGTCGCGGCGGTCGAGGCCGCCAAGGCCATCCTGGAGGAGGGCACCACCCTCTTCTCGGCCGGCATCGTCCAGGGCTCCGAGAAGGCCGAGCTCCTGCACGACCTCCACCTGCTGACCACCAAGCCCTTCCTCTACGTCTTCAACGTCGACGAGGACGAGCTGACCGACGAGGCCTTCAAGGACGAGCAGCGCGCCCTGGTCGCCCCCGCCGAGGCCATCTTCCTCAACGCCAAGCTGGAGGCCGACCTCGCCGAGCTGGACGAGGAGGAGGCCCTGGAGCTCCTGCAGTCGGTCGGCCAGGAGGAGCCCGGCCTGGCCACCCTGGCCCGCGTCGGCTTCGACACCCTCGGCCTGCAGACCTACCTGACGGCCGGCCCCAAGGAGTCCCGCGCCTGGACGATCAAGAAGGGCGCGACGGCCCCCGAGGCCGCCGGTGTGATCCACACCGACTTCCAGAAGGGCTTCATCAAGGCCGAGGTCATCTCCTTCGACGACCTCGTCGCCACCGGCTCCGTAGCCGAGGCCCGCGCCGCGGGCAAGGCCCGCATGGAGGGCAAGGACTACGTGATGGCGGACGGCGACGTGGTGGAGTTCCGCTTCAACGTCTGAGCGGACGAAACAACACGTCTCCGACGCGGCTGACACGCTGGTCAGTAGGGGTCGGGCTCCTGAGAGCCCGACCCCTTCGTCGATTCCGGCCTGGCATCAGGAGTGGTCAAGTGCCGTAGACGGTGGAGCGATGCCCGACGTGCACCACCCACACCACCAGCTCGCCGTTGTCGATCGTGTAGATCACGCGGTAGTCGCCCACCCGTAGGCGGCGGCGGTCGGGCTGGGAGGCGAGGGCCGTGGTGTTGAACCCCAGAGGGTCGGTCTCCAGCTCGGTCAGCTTGGCCAGAATGCGCAGAGCCATGTCCCGCGGGACCTTGCGCAGCTCGGCCTGCGCCTCGGGCCGGAAGACGGTGCGGTACTCACTCACTGCGCGCCAGCGTCTCCCTCATGATGTCCTCGATCGGGATGCCGGGTGCCGGGTTGGCCATGCGCTCGTCGATGATCCGGTTGATCTCGCGCTCTTCCCATTCCTGGTACTTGCGCAGCACCTCGATGGAGACGACGGCGGCGACCTGCTTGCCCCGGCGCGTGATCACTGTGGGCACGTCGTCCCGGTCGGCTCGCTCCACGACCTCGGCCAGATGTGCCCGGACATCGCGAATGGACTCTATGGGCAGTGGCTGTGTCATGCGCTCAAGCGTACCGAGTGTGCCAGGTGTACACAACGCCAGAGTTGGCTCGGTGCGCCAACACCGGAATTGATCGATTGTTCTAGCGAGGCACGTACAAGTAGAGCTGTTTTGCGTCAAGATCCTGAAGTTGGTCTCCTGGACGGCCGCATGGAGCGATCCTGATCGTGACGGACCAACTCCGGTGGGGTTGTACGGCTTGAGGGGGGCGGATATGTCCAGCCTGAAGGAGAGGCCCACGGCGGCCACGTTCGATGTCGAGGCGCTGGTGGCGGCGGCGTGGAACGGCGAGATTCGGGTGCCGCATTTCCAGCGGGGCTTTCGATGGGCTCGCGAGGATGTTCGACGTCTGTTCGATAGCATAGTGAAGGGCTACCCGGTGGGCAGCCTCCTCTTGTGGGAGCGTCCTGCAGCTGAGCAGCGCGTTAGTCTGGGGGCATTGCGCATCGACGCTCCCGCCACGGACGCAGCCCAGTGGGTGGTTGACGGCCAGCAGCGCATCACGGCGCTGGCTAACACGTTGCACCCATCGGGTCAGGATGATCAGCGATTCGCGCTCTCGTACAACCTACGAACCGGTGCGTTCATCTCGACCCCGCCCTCCTCGGACCCCGCGATCATTCCACTGCCGGTGGTGTTCGATCTCCAGCGGATCCTCAAATGGTTCGCGAGGTACCCCGAGATCGCCGATCATCTCGATGCCGCGACCAGCGTGACGAAGCGGCTCCGCCAGTTTCCGATCCCGGCCTATGTCGTCAAGCAGGGCAGCCCGGACGTCCTGCAGGACATTTTCGACCGCATGAACAATTACGGGAAAAGACTCAAGCGCGCCGAGGTTTTCTCTGCGCTTTATGCGGGAGACGAGAGCAAGCAGGACGAGACTCTCACGATCGAAAGGATCGCCCACGGGATCAACATCGAGCGACAGTTCGGTGCGATCGACGACGACACCATTCTGAGGGCGATCCTGGCTCGGCGTGGCCCTGACGTGACGCGAGATATCCACCATGAATTTGAGGATGGCCGAGAGGACCGTGACGCGGCTTACAAGGCGGGCGAGGAAGCCTTGCTGCGAGCCGTGACATTCGTCCAGGAGAAGGCGGGCGTCCCGCACTTCCACTTGCTGCCCTACCGCTTCCTCTTGGTCGTGCTGTCGCGCTTCTTCGCGCACCACCCCGATCCCGGCCCCGATGCCTTGGAGACCCTCAGGCGTTGGTTCTGGCGTGCCTCGGTGGTGGGACCCTACATCTTCCGCGGCAGCGCCACGGGGGCGATGAGGACTCAGAACTACCGGATTTCCCCGCACTCGATGAGCGAATCGCTGCAGGGTCTCATCGACGTTGTGGAGAGGTCCGAGCGTTCGGTTCCTAACGCGGCGCGCCTTCGTACGAACGAAGGGGCCGGCAAGATCATCCTGTGCTCGCTCTGGGCCCTGGGGCCACGCGACCTGTTGACGGCGGACAGTATCGAACAGCCCCGGCTGGCGCGTTCTGTCGGTGATTCCAACACCGCGGCCACGGCGATCGGCTACATCGTCAACCCCAGGAACGTGGGTAGCAGTCACAGATTCTCCGCAGGAAATCGGATCATACTCAGCTCGAAAAAAATCCCTGCGAATGAGGTGGACAGCCTCGTCGCCATGCAGCCAGTGCATCGCGGGGACGCTGAATGGGAGGCCATTCTCGCGTCACACGCGATAACCCCCGACATGGCCTCTCTGCTCGCGTCGGGGAGAACGGTAGAATTCTTGCAGCTGCGTGAGCAGGCCGTCCAGGAGTGCCTTCAGGGCTTCCTCACCGAGATGTGCGGATGGAAGTTCGAGACCGTTGAGCCGTTGCTCGATCGGCGGGAAGACGAGCGTGAACCCGGAGTGATGGATTGATGCTCCGGGCGTCCGTAGCGGCGGCAGGCGGGGCGTAGGAGCTATTCCGGGATCAGGAACTTCGTTTCCGCCGCACGGGCGAAGGGCCGGGCTCCGTCGAGCCCGGCCCTTTTGCATGCCGTCATGCCGTCTTTTCATGCCGTCAGGCCGGTGCGCCGCCCAGGACCTCGACCTTGCCCGTGTCGAGCGAGTAATAGGCGCCGACCACGGCGAGCGCCCCTTTCTTCACGAGCGGGGCCAGGTCCTTGTTGGAGCGCAGGTCGGACGCCGTCAGTTCGACCTGGGTGCGGGTCATGGTCTCGACCGGGTCGGAGCCGCCGCCCTTGCGGGTGGTCCGCTCGTACGCCGGCCGCAGGGCCTGGGCGATCGCCTCCAGGTTGCCCGGCAGCGGCTTGCCGTTGTGCAGGGAGTCGTACGCCGCCTTGACGGCGCCGCAGCGCTGGTGGCCGAGGACCACGACGAGGGGGGTGCCGCTGGTCATCGGCCCGTACTCCACGGAGCCGGTGACGATCGGGCCGACCGTCACGCCACCGGTGCGCATCACGTACAGGTCGCCCAGTCCGGTGTCGAAGAGGAGCTCGGGCGGCACGCGGGAGTCGATGCACGAAAGGACCGATCCGAAGGGTTCCTGTGCCTGGGCCACGGCGTGGCGCCGGTCCGGGTCCCGGTCGGGGTGCTGGAGGTGACCGTTCACCCAGCGCTTGTTGCCGTCCATGAGCCGGGTGAAGGCCGTGGCGGGCGTGGTCGGCCGTGCCGACGGGGAGCCGGTCGCCGAGGGGTCGGCGCTCGTCGGGGTGCAGCCCACCAGGGCGGCGCCCAGGGTCGCCAGTCCGCCGGCGAGCAGGGTCCTGCGATCGAACAGGGCCCTGCGGTCCGGGTGCCTCGTGGTGTGCATCGGTCGGCTCCTCTCGCTCATGACCAGGGCGATTGTTGAGCCGGGCGGGGTCAACCGGCGGAAGGCGCCACCGGTGGCCCGCAGAACTCGCCCGGGCGGCGGCCCCGCGGCATGCGGACCGGACGGTCCGTAGCGCTGCGTGCTCGCCGGTGGGGGAGGGGGCGCGGAGGTGCCGTGGGCGGGGGCCTGGCGCGCGTGCGGTGGCGGGGCGCGGGGGTGCGCGGGCTGAGCTGGGGTTCGCTGCGGAGGGTCGCGCCATGGCCAGAGGTTGCGGACCGCAACGTTCGGTTGCCAAGCTGTTGCGGACTGTCAACCCCTTGGGAGTGGACGTGGCCTTCGGTGACCAGCCCGCATACCTTCGAGTGGCCGGCGATCTCCGGCAGAAAATCATCGCGGGCGAGCTGCCGCCGCACACCCGGCTCCCGTCCCAGGCCCGCATCCGGGAGCAGTACGGCGTCTCGGACACCGTGGCCCTGGAGGCCCGGAAGGTGCTGATGGCGGAGGGGCTCGTCGAGGGCAGATCCGGTTCGGGGACGTACGTGCGCGAGCAGCCGGTGCCCCGGGCCGTGGTGCGCACGGGCTACCGCGGGGTGGGGGAGTCCACGCCGTTCCGCCAGGAGCAGGCCAACGAGCGGGTCAAGGGCACCTGGGAGTCCCGCAGCGAGCAGGTGCCGGCCGACGCGCGGATCGCGCGGCGGCTGCGGATCGGGCCGGGCGACCGGGTGATGCGCACCGACTACCTCTTCCGCTCCGGCGGCGAGCCCTGCATGCTCTCGACCTCCTTCGAGCCGCTCGCGCTGACCGGGCGCACGCCGGTGATGCTGCCGGAGGAGGGGCCGCTGGCCGGCCGGGGCGTGGTGGACCGGATGGCGGCCATCGACCTGATCGTGGACAACGTCACCGAGGAGGTCAGCGCGCGCCCCGGGCTGGCCGAGGAGACGCTCGCGCTCGGCGGGGTGCCCGGTCACGGCGTGCTGGTGGTCTCGCGGACGTACTACGCGGGCGGCTGCCCCGTGGAGACGGCGGACGTCGTGATGCTCGCCGAGCGGTACCGGGTCGCCTACCACCTGCCCGTGAAGTAGGCGTGAACCCGATGTGAACTTACTCGCGGGTCAGTGTCACGACCCGTGCCCCGCCCTGCCCGCCGGCCGGTACCGGCGGGTAGGAAGCGTAGGGATTGTCCCGGTTCGCCCCGGTCCGGAACCCCCGCTTCCGATGTTGCAAACCTCACAGACGCCCAGCTCAGGGCCTTTTGGCATTAACCAACTCGGCCAAATCGCCCGTACGATGGCGCGGTTTGTGTTCCTGCCGTGGGGGATGAGAAAGAAAAGGAGATCCGGGGCGTTGAGTACCGAACAGGGTTCCCACTCGAATTACCGCCGGACCCTCGGCACGACGGCCTTGACGGCCGTCGGCCTCGGGTCGATCATCGGCTCCGGCTGGCTCTTCGGCGCCGAGCGCGCCGCCGTGCTCGCCGGCCCGGCCGCGATCTTTGCCTGGGTCATCGGCGCCGTGGTGGCGCTGACCATCGCCCTGACCTACACCGAGCTCGGCTCGATGTTCCCCAAGGCGGGCGGCATGGTGCGGTACGGGCAGTTCTCGCACGGCTCCCTGGCGGGCTACATGGCCGCCTGGGCCAACTGGATCGCCA
The DNA here is from genome assembly GCF_039532865.1 of Streptomyces luteosporeus. Taxonomy (NCBI): domain Bacteria; kingdom Bacillati; phylum Actinomycetota; class Actinomycetes; order Kitasatosporales; family Streptomycetaceae; genus Streptomyces; species Streptomyces luteosporeus. Next base: position 118,151 of record NZ_BAAASL010000014.1, on the reverse strand, counting down.
TCGTCTCCGTGATCCCCGGTGAGGCGACCGCGTCGATCCAGTACATGAGCTCGTGGAAGTTCGACTGGGCGGGCAAGCTGTTCGACGGCAAGGAGCTCACCGGCACCGGCCTCGCCGCGGCGAGCGTGCTGGTCGTCTTCTACTTCTTCCTGAACTGGTTCGCCATCACCCTGTTCGCCAAGACGAACAACGCGATCACCGTGTTCAAGGTCGTGGTCCCGGCGCTGACCGCCGGCGCGCTGATCTTCGCGCACTTCGACACCAGCAACATCGGCTCCGCCCACGGCGGCTTCGCCCCCAACGGCTGGAGCGCCGTCTTCAGCGCCGTCGCCGTCGCGGGCATCGTCTGGGCCTTCAACGGCTTCCAGTCGCCGCTGAACATGGCCGCCGAGGCCCGCAACCCCGGCAAGTCGCTGCCGAAGGCCGTCGTCGGCTCCATCCTGATCGCGCTGGTCATCTACATCGCGCTGCAGGTCGCCTTCCTGATGGCCGTCCCGGCCGCGGACCTCTCCGGTGGCTGGAACACCCTGGCGTACAAGTCCCCGCTCGCGGACCTGTCCATCACCTGGGGCCTGAACTGGCTCGCCCTGCTGCTCTACGCGGACGCCTTCATCTCCCCGTCCGGCACCGGCATGATCTACGCGGCCACCACCTCGCGCATGATCCACGGTGTCCAGGAGAACGGCCACCTGCCCAAGGTCTTCGGCAAGGTCGACCCCAAGACCGGTGTGCCGCGCCCCGCGCTGCTGCTCAACCTGGCGATCTCCTTCGTCTTCCTCGCCGTCTTCCGCGGCTGGGGCTCCATCGCCGAGATCGTCGGTGTCGCCACCGTCATCTCCTACATCACCGGCCCCGTCGCCGTGATGTCGCTGCGCCGCATCGCGCCGGACATGAAGCGCCCGGTCAAGCTCAAGGCCATGCCGGTCATCGCCCCCATCGCGATGATCTTCGGTTCGCTGGTCATGTACTGGGCCCGCTGGCCGCTGACGGGCAAGGTCATCTTCATCATGGCCATCGGCCTGCCGATCTGGGCCTGGTACGAGCTGCGCAAGCCGTGGGCCGAGCTCAAGCCGCACCTGCAGGCCGGCGCCTGGATGGTGACCTACCTGCTGGTGATGGCGCTGGTCTCGTGGGCCGGCGGCACCGAGTTCGGCGGCAAGGGCTACCTGCCGCAGGGCGTCGACATCGCCGTGGTTGTCCTGATCGCTCTGGTCTTCTACGTGTGGGGCGTGCGCAGCGCGTGGCGGAACCCCACCCTTGAGCAGGTCGAGAAGGAAATGAAGGACCTCGCCGCGACCGACGTCGCCGAGGAGCAGGAGCTCGCCCCGGCGAAGTGATCCGCTCGCGTGGCCGAATGCGTACCTCTTCGTGAAAACCCGTATCCGCTGCGTAAAGTCCGGGCGTACGCTCGGGCATATGCGGACTGCGGTTTCTTCGGAAGTAGTCACCGAAGGGCGTGCGCCGGTGCACGCGGCGACAGCGGGAGGGCAGGAGCGATGACGGACACCGGACCGGTCCTGCCCTGGCTCGTGATCCGCCAGGACGAGAACGGCAACCGCTACCGCGTCGGCCGCTACGCCACCAGGACGGAGGCGGAGCGCGTGGCCGACCGGCTCGACGCCGAGGGCAACCGACGGCTGTACGTCGTCGAGCGGGTCGGCCGGGCCGTCACCTAGTGCTCCGGCGCCGCCCCGGCCCGGCACCCCCAGGGTGCCGGGCCTTACGCTTACCCCTCGTGACGAGCGAGCGTGTGGTGGTGGGCGGAGCGGTTCTCCACAAAGGACGGCTGCTGGCCGCGCGGCGCAGCGCCCCGCCCGAGCTCGCCGGCCGCTGGGAGCTGCCCGGCGGCAAGCTGGAGCCCGGCGAGAGCGCCCCGCAGGCGCTCGTACGGGAGCTGCGCGAGGAGCTCGGCGTCGAGGCCGAGCCGCTGGAGCGCATCGCGGGACAGTGGCCGCTGAAGCCCGGCTACGTCCTGCAGGTCTGGACGGCCCGGCTGGTGGCGGGCGACCCGCAGCCGCTGCAGGACCACGACGAGCTGCGCTGGCTGGCCCCCGGCGACATCGACGACGTCGACTGGCTGGAGCAGGACCGCCCCGCGGTCGCCGCGGCCGCCCGCCTCCTGACCGGCGCCTCCTGACCCGGCATCTCCTGACCGGCATCTCCTGACCACGTTCTGTACGCCGAATGCGGCACCTAGGGCGGACGGTTCCGGTCAGGGAAGATAGTCCGACCCCCATACCGGGTATGTGCTGATTATTAGCCCCAAAGACGGACATGCCGGAGGGGTCGTGCAGCGGTCTGGGAAGTGGTCGGCGTGAGCGACAGCACGGGGACCTTGGCGTCGACTCCCGGCTTCGCCGAGTGGAGCTTCCCCGCGGAGGCCGGCGCCGTGCGCACTGCGCGCACGCTCGTGCGCGACACCCTGCACGAGTGGGGCCTGGACGCCGTCGTGGACGTCACCGTGCTGCTCGTCAGCGAGCTCGTCACCAACTCCCTGCGCCACGCCACCGGCCCCATCGGCCTGAGGATGTACTCCCACGCCGGCCCCAGCCTGCTGGTCGAGGTCTCCGACCCGCTGCCCGACCCGCCCCGCGAACGCGCGGCCGACACCGACGACGAGGGCGGTCGTGGCCTGCAATTGGTGGCATCGGCCTCCCGCCGCTGGGGAACCCGCCCTGGTAACCAGGGGAAGACCGTGTGGTTCGAGCTGAGCCTGCCCGGTTAGTAACCCAGGGAGAACACATAGCGGGTTGAGACCGTGCTGTGATCGTGAAGTCCGTGTTCCGAAGGCCCCCTGTGCTGGATACTCGGCCTTCTGATGCCGGTGCGAGCACGAGAGCCGGAGGGGACGGGCACGTGAGCGAGAAGCCAGCGGGTACGGCGGGCAGGCCGGAGGGTGCGGGCGCCACCTCGATGTGGCAGAACAGCCCGCCCGGCTCCCTCTACGACCACATCCGCGTGGCCTCCTTCTCGCTCGGCGCCGACGGCCGCATCGCGCAGTGGAGCGACCGGGCCGCCGAGCTCTTCGGGATAACGGCACGGCACGCCGTCGGCAAGGACCCCCAGGAGGTCTTCGCCCCCGCCGGCGAGGGCCGGTACGGACGCCGGCCCGGCGCGCCCGCGCCCTTCCTCGCCGGCGACGGGCCCGACGGCCGGGCCTGGACGGGCCTCGTGCCCTACCAGCGCGACGGCGCCCGCGGCGGCCCCGAAGGACTCGCCGAGATCTACGTGATGCCCGGCGAGGACGCCTCCGGCGACCGCACCGCCCTCTGCGTCGCCTTCGACGTCAAGGCGTTGCGCGGAATAGAGACCGACATTGCCGCTTCGGAAGCCGTTTTCGGCCAATCTCCGCTCGGCTTCTTCTTCTTCGGTACCGACCTCACCCTGCTCCGCGTCAACGAGAGTTTCGCCCAGACTTTCGGCCGCCCCGCCGCCTGGCACCGCGGCCGCACCCCGCACGACTTCCTGCCCCGCGCCGAGGCCGACCGCCTCACCGCCGCCCTGCGCCAGGTCCTCGACACCGGCAAACCGGTGGCCGACATCCAACTCGTCGGACCCGTCCCCGGCCAGAGCGAACGGCGCCGCTGGTCGGTCTCCCTCTACCGGCTGCACGGCGGCAGCGGCCGGCCCATCGGCGTCGCCGCCATCGCCACCGACGTCACCGGCCGCCGCCGCGCCGAGCGCGAGGCCGCCGGCGTACGCCGCAACCTGGCCCTGCTCAACGAGGCCGGCGCCCGCATCGGCAACTCCCTCGACCTGGAGAAGACCGCCCGCGAACTGCTCGACGTGGCCGTCCCCCAGTTCTGCGACCTGGCCTCCGTCGACCTCTACCAGGGCCTGCTCGCCGGCGACGAGGCCCCGCCCGGGCTCGCCGACGGCAGCGCCGAACTGCGCCGCGTCGCCTATTCCAGCGCCGTCTCCGGCGCCCCCCTCGACGCCGCCGACAGCAAGCCCGTCCAGGTCGGCGAGGTCCACCGCTACCCCTTCCACTCGCCCTGCGCCCAGGCCCTGCGCACCGCCCACGTCCAGGTCGTCCCCGGCCGCGAGCCCGAGGAGGGCCCCGAGCTCGGCGCCGTCGTCCACTCCACCCTCGCCGTGCCCATGGTCGCCCGCGACACCGTGCTCGGCCTCGCCCAGTTCTCCCGCACCAAGGGCAGCGAACCCTTCGGCGAACGCGACACCGCCCTGGCCGTCGAACTCGCCGCCCGCGCCGCCGTCTGCATCGACAACGCCCGCCTCTACCGGCGCGAACACGAGCGCGCCCTCATCCTCCAGCGCAGCCTGCTGCCCCCCGGCGACCCGGAGGCCGCCGGCGTCGAGATCGCCTGCCGCTACCTGCCCGGCAACGCGGCCACCGAGGTCGGCGGCGACTGGTTCGACGTCATCGAACTGCCCGGGCACCGCACGGCACTCGTCGTCGGCGACGTCATGGGCCGCGGCCTGCGCGCCGCCGTCGCCATGGGCGAGCTGCGCACCGCCGTGCGCACCCTCGCCATGCTCGACCTGGAGCCGGCCGAGGTGCTCTCCGCCCTCGACGAGATCGCCCACGGCCTCGGCCGCCCCGGCGGCAAGCAGTCCGCCTCCCGCGGCGTGCGCGGCTCCGTCCGCCCCGCCGACCTCTCCGAGGTCTACCTCGCCACCTGCGTGTACGCCGTCTACGACCCCGTCACCCGGCGCTGCACCGTCGCCAACGCCGGCCACCTGCCGCCGGTGCTCGTCGAGGCCGGGGAGCCGGCCATGCTGCTCGACGTGCCACCGGGCATGCCGCTGGGCGTGGGCGGCGAGCCCTTCGAGGAGACGGAGGTCGAGCTGCCGGACGGCGCCCTGCTCGCCCTCTACACCGACGGCCTCGTCGAATCCCGCGACCACCCCCTCGACGAGGGCCTGCAGGCCTTCCGCGACGCCCTCCGGGACCCCGACCGGCCGCTGGAGGACGTCTGCGACCACGTGCTCGGCGCCCTGAACACCCACCACGGCGAGGACGACATCGCCCTGCTCATGGCCCGGCTGCGCGGCCTGCGCCCGGGCTGCGTCGGCGACTGGACCCTCCCGCCCGAGCCGCGCTCCGTGGCCCGCGCCCGCGAACTGGCGCGCGAGCAGCTGGAGAGCTGGGGCCTGGACGACCTCGTCGACACCTCCGAACTGCTCGTCAGCGAACTGGTGACCAACGCGCTGCGGTACGGCGAGGGGGAGATCCGGCTGCGGCTGCTGCTGGACCGCACGCTGGTGTGCGAGGTGTGGGACGGCGGCCACGTCCAGCCGCGGCGCCGGCGCGCCCGCGACACGGACGAGGGCGGGCGCGGCCTGCAGCTCGTCGGCCTGCTCAGCGCGGCGTGGGGCAGCAGGCGCACGCCGCTCGGCAAGACGGTCTGGTTCGAACTGAGCCTCCCGGACGAGGACTCCCCGGCGCCGGATGCCGTGGAGGCCCTGCTGAGCCTGTACTGATGCGCCCCTACGGGGCGCCCCGAAGGGGCGCGGGGAACTGCGCGACAAGCCACGACGCGCCCGCAGACGAAATGCCGTGCTTCGGCTGCAGGCCGCCGGTGGCCGATCGCGCCCACGCGGCGGCAGCCGCAGATCGACACTGCCCCGCGCCCCTTACGGGGCGCCCCGCAGGAAGCCCATGTCCTGGTAGCGCGGCGTTGCCATGCCGAACGCTCCCGCGTTGACGACCGTGCGCCGTGTCGCCACCAGTTCGGGTCGCTGGTACAGGGGGAGCGAGCCCGCCACCGCCCAGATGCGGGCGTCTGCCCGTGCGAGCAGGTCGTGGGAGGTCTCCTCGTCCAGCTCCGTCGACGCCTTGTCGAACAACTGGTCGATCTGGTCCGTGCCCACCCGCGTGTAGTTCTGCTCCACCGTCAGCGACCCGTCCGGCGCCGGCTGCGGCTTGGCGAAGACGGGGCGGGCGTCCGTGGCCGGGAAGGCCCCCGTGGGCCAGCCGAACAGTGCGAGGTCGAACTTGCCCTTGGAGATGTTCTCCTTGAAGAACACCGCGTCCTCGACCTTCACCAGTTCCGTGCGCACCCCGATCGCGTCCAGCTGCCGGGCGATGCGCTCGCCGACCGCCCGCAGCGGTTCGGCGCCGGAGCCGTTCGGCAGGACGAAGCGCAGGACGAGCTTGCGGCCGTCCTTGAAGCGGGCCGGCGCGGCCGCCGCGCGGCCGCCGGTGTCGCCGCGGCCCTTGCCGTTGTCCTCGTCGCCGTAGGGGGAGGCGAGGGGCGACTCCTCGGGGGACTCCGCGACCTCCTCGTCCTCCGGGTCGTCGCTCGGGTCCAGGCCGCCGACGACCGGCAGGTGGGCGGCCTTCTTCGCCGGGGCGGCGCCGTGGCCCTCCTTCCAGCCGGCGTCGGCGAGCAGGTCCATGGCGGCCTTGAGGTCGACGGAGCCGACGGCGTCGCTGTGGTCGGCGTACCCGGGCTGGCCGGCCACCAGCAGGTGGCTGCCGAGCGGTTCGACGGGCAGGCCGAGCGGGCCGAGCACGTACTCGGCGAGCGCCTTGCGGTCCACGGCCCGTACGATCGCGCGCCGCACCCGCTCGTCCGCCAGCGGGCCGGAGGCGCCGTTGAGGGCGAGCTGGGTGTAGGCGGGCGCCAGGGAGCGGCGGACCATCAGGCCGCGCAGCAGTGTCGCGTCCGCGGCGACCGGCTTGTTCGCCCCGTCGGAGCGCGGCGTGCCCGGGCGCTTCGGGGCGGGCGGCACGGCCACGGAGGGGGACATCAGGGACGGCGAGACCATGGGCGTGCGCACCGACGGGCTGACCGCCGGGGGGCTGACCACCGCCGGGCTGGCCACCGGCGTGCGGACGGAGGGCCCGGTGGCCGGGCCCGTGCCGGGCGCGGCGGCCGCCGAGCCGGCCTTGCCCGCGTCGCCCTGCGGCTCCTGCGTGCCCTTCGCCGCGTTCGCCTTCATGATCCGCTCGGCCGCGGCGGGGGTGATCTCGGCCAGGTCCACCTTGCCGCCGGCCAGTGCCTCGACGCGCTGCTCGCGCGGCACGGCCCGCAGCACCAGCCGGTCGAGCTTGGCGCGCTCGCCCCACCAGCGGGGGTTGCGGGCCAGGGCCAGCGTGCCCTGCTGCTGGTCGCGCTCGGCGAGCCGGAAGGGGCCCGCGGCCAGTGGCAGCTCCTTGCGGGAGGTGTCGTTGAAGGCCGAGGCGTCGTCGGTGAGCGCCTTCGGGTACAGCGGCGTGAACAGGGCCCGCCAGTCGGCGTCGTTCCGGGCGAAGGTGACCTTCACCTCGTGGGCGCCGGCACCCTGCTCGACCCGGTCGATCCGTTCGTAGCCGGTGTTGCGGGCCGCGAAGTACGCACTGTCCTTGCCGCGCAGCGCCTTCCACTGCGCCGCGAAGTCGGCGGCGGTGACGGCCGTGCCGTCGCTCCAGACGGCCTTGGGGTTGAGCTTGTAGCGCACCACCTGGTGCGGCTTGCTGCTCACCACGGAGGCGTCGGTGAGGTAGTCGGGGTTGCGCCGGGGCCGCCCGCGCTCGTCGAGGGTGAACAGCGCCGGCAGCACGGCCCCCGCGACGCGCTGCGTGGCCTCGTCGGCGTCCGCGTGGAAGGCGTTGTAGGTGGCCGGCAGCGCGTCCACGGCCCAGGTCAGGGTGCCCTGGTCGGCGACCTTGGCGCGGGGGACGGCGGCGATGTCCGGCGGCGCGGCCGGGCCCTCGGCCTCGTCCTCGCCCCCGCCCGCGCAGCCCGCGAGCACGGGCAGCGGCAGCAGCACGGCGGCCAGCAGGGCGAGGGAGCGGGACGTACGGGACCGGGGGGTACGGGCCCGGGTGCTGCGGGGCCGGGTGCGCGAGGACCACATGCCGCCCACTGAAGGCGACCCTCCGCGCGAAGACGCGCCGACACGTCGCCTCCTTCGTCCACGCCACTCGCCTGGGGGAATGTCGGCCGCCACCGGTGCGGCGCCGAACGCGCTCCCGCGAACGGGCGATCCGGGAGGCTATCTTCCCTCCGAGGGGTGTGACGCGCGACACTTCCTGTCGCATGACCGGCGGCACCCGCAATCATCGAAGCGGAAGGCCAAACCATGTCCGTCAAAGATGAGTTGACCGTCATCGAGCGTTCGCTCGAAGACCTGGACCGTGCGATCGGCCGGCTGGAGCAGCATCTGGGCAAGGGCCTGGAGATGCGCCGCCTGCGCCTCGACGCCGGTCACCTGCGCGAGGACCTCGCGCTGCTGCGCGCGGGCACCCCCGCCGCCGCGGAGGCGCACCAGCCCGTCCAACTGGTGACGATCCCCGACACCCCGTACGACGCCTCGCTGTGGAAGGACGCCGACGAGGAGGGGCTCGGCTGCCGGGACCGGCGCGCCCCCTGACCGTCCCGCCCGACCTGCCCGACCGTCCTTCCGTCCCCGACCTCCACTCCACCCCGGAGTCCCGTCTTGGCCACTGGTACCGACCCCGAAGCACCCGCCGCGGCCGCCGCTCCGGCGGCCCGCGGCGTCCACCACGCCTCCCGGGCCGCCATCGCCGCCCGCCACCTGCGCCGCGACCGCTGGTGGCTGACGCCGGCCGCCACCGCCGCCGGGCTGCTCGCCTTCGTCGCCTACTCCACCTGGCGCGCCTTCGCGGGCGACCACTACTACGCCGCCCCCTACGTCTCCCCGTTCTACTCGCCCTGCCTGGCCGCGAACTGCGTGGACATGAACGGCGGAGCCGACTGGCAGCTCGTCGGATCCTGGTGGCGGCTCTCGCCCGCCCTGCTGATCCTGATCTTCCCGCTGGGCTTCCGGCTGACCTGCTACTACTACCGCAAGGCCTACTACCGGGGCTTCTGGGCCTCGCCCCCGGCCTGCGCGGTGCCCGAGCCGCACGCCCGCTACAGCGGCGAGACCCGCTTCCCGCTGATCCTGCAGAACGTCCACCGCTACTTCTTCTACTTCGCGGTGCTGGTCGCGGGAGTGCTCACCTTCGACGCCGTCCTCGCCTTCCGCGACGAGCGCGGCGCCTGGGGACACATGGGCCTGGGGACGCTGGTCCTGCTCGCCAACATCGTCCTGATCTGGGCGTACACCCTCTCCTGCCACTCCTGCCGGCACATCGTGGGCGGCCGGCTGCGCACCTTCTCCAAGCACCCCGTGCGCTACCGCATGTGGGGCTGGGTCAGCGCGCTCAACGCCCGCCACATGCTGCTGGCCTGGGCCTCGCTGGTGAGCGTGGCGGTGGCCGACCTGTACGTCTACCTGGTCTCCAGCGGCGCCTTCGCCGACCCGCGCCTGTTCTAGCCGCGCGGCCGCGACCGGGAGTTCTTCATCGAAAGAGGGGTCACGTTCTGATGCCACAGGTGGACCGGCAGTCCTGGGACGTCGTCGTGGTGGGGGCCGGCGGCGCCGGGCTGCGCGCGGCCATCGAGGCGCGCGAGCAGGGGCTGCGGTGCGCGGTCATCTGCAAGTCGCTGTTCGGCAAGGCGCACACGGTGATGGCGGAGGGCGGCATCGCCGCCTCCATGGGCAACGTCAACCGCAACGACAACTGGCAGGTGCACTTCCGCGACACCATGCGCGGCGGCAAGTTCCTCAACAACTGGCGGATGGCCGAGCTGCACGCGCAGGAGGCCCCCGACCGGGTCTGGGAGCTGGAGACGTGGGGCGCGGTGTTCGACCGCACGCCCGACGGGCTGATCTCCCAGCGTAACTTCGGCGGCCACGAGTACCCGCGGCTCGCCCACGTCGGCGACCGCACCGGCCTGGAGCTGATCCGCACGCTCCAGCAGAAGGTCGTCTCCCTGCAGCAGGAGGACCAGCGGGAGTACGGCGACTACGAGGCGCGCCTGAAGGTCTTCCAGGAGTGCACCGTCACCCGCATCCTCAAGGACGGCGGCAGGGTCGCCGGCGTCTTCGGCTACGAGCGCGAGTCCGGGCGCTTCTTCGTCTTCGAGGCCCCCGCCGTGGTGCTGGCCACCGGCGGCATCGGCAAGTCCTTCAAGGTGACCTCGAACTCCTGGGAGTACACCGGCGACGGGCACGCGCTGGCGCTGCTGGCCGGGGCCCGGCTGGTCAACATGGAGTTCGTGCAGTTCCACCCCACGGGCATGGTCTGGCCGCCGTCCGTCAAGGGCATCCTGGTCACCGAGTCGGTGCGGGGCGACGGCGGGGTGCTGCGCAACAGCGACGGCAAGCGCTTCATGTTCGACTACATCCCGGACGTCTTCCGGGAGAAGTACGCCGAGACCGAGGCCGAGGCCGACGGCTGGTACACCGACCCCGACCGCCACCGCAGACCGCCCGAGCTGCTGCCGCGCGACGAGGTCGCCCGCGCCATCAACGCCGAGGTCAAGGCGGGTCGCGGCTCCCCGCACGGCGGGGTGTTCCTGGACGTGTCCACCCGCATGCCGGCCGAGGTCATCCAGCGCAAGCTGCCCTCGATGCACCACCAGTTCAAGGAGCTGGCGGACGTCGACATCACCGCCGAGCCCATGGAGGTCGGCCCCACCTGCCACTACGTCATGGGCGGCGTGGCGGTCGACCCGGACACCGCCGCCGCCGAGGGCGTGCCCGGCCTGTTCGCCGCCGGGGAGGTCGCCGGCGGCATGCACGGCTCCAACCGGCTGGGCGGCAACTCCCTGTCCGACCTGCTGGTCTTCGGGCGCCGCGCGGGACTGTACGCGGCCCGGTACGCGGCCGGCTTCGCCACCGGCGCCGCCCCCACCGTGGCCGACGCCGACGTCGAGCTCGCCGCGGCCGAGGCGCTGCGCCCCTTCGGCGCGGAGGGTGCCGGCGCCGGCGCGGCCGGGGCCCCGGCCGAGAACCCGTACACCCTGCACCAGGAGCTGCAGCAGACCATGGGCGACCTGGTCGGCATCATCCGGCGGGCCGGGGAGATGGAGGAGGCGCTGCACCGCCTCGCCGGGCTGCGCACCCGCGCCCGGCGGGCCGGGGTGGAGGGCCACCGGCAGTTCAACCCCGGCTGGCACCTGGCCCTGGACCTGCGCAACATGCTGCTGGTCAGCGAGTGCGTGGCCCGGGCGGCCCTGGAGCGCACCGAGAGCCGCGGCGGCCACACCCGCGACGACCACCCCGGCATGGACCGGCGCTGGCGGCGCATCCACCTCGTGTGCCGGCTCGCCGACGAGTCCGCCGGGCTGGCCGCGGCCGACTCGGCCCTCGGCCTGATCCGCCTGGACCGCGTCGAGACGGCCCCGATCCGCGAGGACCTGCTGGCGCTGTTCGAGAAGGAAGAACTGACCAAGTACCTGACGGACGAGGAGCTCACCTCATGAGTTACCAGGCCCACTTCAAGGTGTGGCGGGGTGATAAGGACGGTGGCCGCCTCGTCGACTTCGAGGTGGCGGTCAACGAGGGCGAGGTCGTCCTCGACATCATCCACCGCCTGCAGGCCACCGCCGCGCCCGACCTGGCCGTGCGCTGGAACTGCAAGGCGGGCAAGTGCGGTTCGTGCAGCGCCGAGGTCAACGGCCGGCCGCGGCTGATGTGCATGACCCGGATGTCGGTCTTCGACCAGGCCGAGACGATCACGGTGACCCCGATGCGGACCTTCCCCGTGGTGCGCGACCTGGTCACGGACGTGTCGTACAACTACGCCAAGGCGCGCGAGGTGCCCTCCTTCGTGCCGCCGGCGGAGCTCGGCCCGGGGCAGTACCGGATGCAGCAGGAGGACGTCGGGCGCGTCCAGGAGTTCCGCAAGTGCATCGAGTGCTTCCTGTGCCAGAACACCTGCCACGTGGTGCGCGACCACGAGGAGAACAAGACCGCCTTCGCCGGGCCCCGCTTCCTCATGCGCGTCGCCGAGCTGGACATGCACCCGCTGGACGCCGCCGCCGAGGCCGGGGTCGACCGCAGGAAGGGCGCCCGCGAGGACCACGGCCTGGGCTACTGCAACATCACCAAGTGCTGCACGGAGGTCTGCCCCGAGCACATCAAGATCACCGACAATGCGCTGATCCCGCTGAAGGAGCGGGTCGTCGACCGCTCGTACGACCCGCTGGTCTGGCTCGGCAGCAAGATCCGCCGGAGGCGCGGCTGAGGGGTGGCTCGGGCACGGCCGGGGTCATGGCCGGGGCGCGGCCCAGGGGGCGCACCGGGCGGATGGGCGGCGCGTGACTACGCTCCGCATTGGGGGTCGTGCTCCGGGTAGCGGATCGGCCAATCCGGTCATACGCTCCAAAATGTGACGCGGCTTTCGTGGGGGTACGGGCCGAGGGCGCCTGGCTGGGCCATGGTCGGCGCCCTCCTCGCGCTCTGCGCCCTGCTGCTGCCCGCCGCACCCGCCTCCCGCGCCGACGCCCCCCTCGACCTCGACGCCCCCGGCCACATCACCGACACCGTCGGCGCCCTCGGCCACCGGCGCGGCCAGGTCGAGGCCGCCCTCGAAACCCTCCACGCCACCCAGCACGTCCAGCTCTACGTCACCTACGTCCACGACTTCTCCGGCCGCGCCGCCCAGGCCTGGGCCGACGCCACCGCCGACCGCAACGGCTTCGGCCCCCACGACGTGCTCCTCGCCATCGCCACCCACGGCGGCCAGTACGCCGTCTCCGCCGACAAGGACTCCGGCTTCCGCCCCGACCAGCTCAAACGCGTCGCCGCCACCGCCGTCGAACCCGCCCTGAAGGAGCACGACTGGGCCGGCGCCGCCGTCGGCGCCGCCGACGGCTACCGCGCCGTCCTGCGCGGCCAACCCGTCCGTACCCCCATCCTGCGCCCCGGCAGCAAGGACCCCGGCAGCGACGGACTCCTGCCCGGCCAACGCTCCGTCTGGCTGCCCATCGCCGTCGGCGCCGCCCTCGTCCTGACCGGCCTCCACCTGTGCTCCCGCCGCTCCCGCCGCACCCGCCTCGCCCGGCTGCGCCGCGCCGCCGTCCGCGAAGGCGGCCTGTGCCCCGACGGGGCCCCCGCCGACCTCGCCGCGACCGTCACCGTCGCCACCGGCACCGAACCCGGCCTCGCCCGCATGGCACAACCCCTGACCCCCCTGCCCGAACTCGACGCCGAAGCCGCCCACACCCTCGTCGCCACCGACGACGCCGTGCACACCAGCGCCGAGGAACTCCTCTTCGCCACCGCCCAGCTCGGCCGCACCGCCACCCGGCCCTTCACCGAAGCCGTCGCCTACGCCCGCGCCGAGCTCGCCGCCGCCTTCCGGCTCCGCCACGAACTCGACCGCACACCCCCCACCGACGAGGACGCCCGCCGCCACCGCCTCGACGAGATCTGCTCCCGCTGCACCAGCGCCAACCGGCGCCTCGACGCCGAGTCCGCCGCCTTCGACCGGCTGCGCGACCTGCGCACCAACGCCGCCGCCGTCCTCGACCTCGCCGAAACCGCCGCCCGCTCCCTCGCCCTGCGCCTGGATGCCGCCGAAGCCGCCCTCACCGCCCTCGCCCGCTGCCGCACCGCCCCCACCGCCCTCACCCCCGTGGCCCCCCACCCCGAGCAGGCCCGCGACCGGCTCGCCTTCGCCGACACCGCCCTCGCCGAGGCCCGCACCGCCCTCCTCGTCCACGACACCGACCACGCCGCCCTCTCCCTGCGCGCCGCCGAAGCCGCCCTCCATCAGGCCCGCACCCTCACCACCGCCGTCATACGCCACACCCACGAACTGACCGCCGCACCCGGACGCCTCCGCGACGCCCTCACCGAAGCCGCCGCCTGCCCGCAGGCCGCGGCCGCCGTCGAGGAGGCCCGGCGGGCCATGGCCAAGGAACCCTCCTGCGACCCGCGCGAAGTCCTGCGCCTGCTCGACGGCGCCGCCGCCCTGCCCGGCGGACCGGCCCGCGCCCTGCTCGCGGCCCGCGCCGAGGTCGCCGCCGCGGGCGACCACCTCGCCACCCACCGGGGCGCGGTCGGCGTGCGCGCCCGCACCCGGCTCGCCGAGGCCCGGCGCCTCCTGCCGCTGCCCGGCGCGGCGGCGCGCGCCGAGGCGCTGGCCCGCCAGGCGCGGGCGCTGGCCGAGGACGACGTGCTGGTGTACGACGCGTCCTACGAGCCGCCGACGACGCAACGGGCCCGGGCCCTGGCCGGCGCCCTCCGCGGCGGCATCGTCCTGCCGAGCCTGCTGCCGCCCACGTTCGGCGGCACGGCCACCCGGGGGCGCCTCGGCGCCCCGTAGGGGCGCGGGGAACTGCGCGACAAGCCACGACGTGGCCGCAGACGAAGCGCCGTGCTACGGCTGCAGGCCGCCGGTGGCCGATCGCGCCCGCGCGGCGGCAGCCGCAGATCGACACTGTCCCGCGCCCCTTACGGGGCCCGGTCCGGGGTCTGGGGCGGAGCCCCGGCTTCCGGGGGAGGAAACCGCAGGTCACAGCGGGTAGAGGTGATCCCGGGGCGCCGTACGCGGCAGCGCCCCGTACCATGGGGTGAGGCCGTGGCGTGTCGCCCGGCAGGGCCGCGTGCAGACTCCGTGCGCGAGCCGTCACCTACCCGGGAGAAGCGCCCCACGTATGCCCACGCGCCACGACATCCGTAATGTCGCCATCGTCGCCCACGTCGACCACGGCAAGACGACCATCGTCGACGCCATGCTCAAGCAGGCCGGTGCCTTCGCCGCCCACCAGCTCGACTCCGTCGACGACCGGGTCATGGACTCGAACGACCTGGAGCGTGAGAAGGGCATCACGATCCTCGCCAAGAACACGGCGGTGAAGTATCACCCCAAGGACGGCGGGGACCCGATCACGATCAACATCATCGACACCCCGGGCCACGCCGACTTCGGTGGCGAGGTCGAGCGCGGTCTGTCGATGGTGGACGGTGTCGTGCTGCTCGTGGACGCCTCCGAGGGTCCGCTGCCGCAGACCCGCTTCGTGCTCCGCAAGGCCCTGCAGGCCCGGATGCCGGTCATCCTGTGCATCAACAAGACCGACCGCCCGGACTCGCGCATCGACGAGGTCGTCAACGAGACCTACGACCTCTTCCTGGACCTGGACGCCGACGAGGACCAGATCGAGTTCCCGATCGTCTACGCCTGCGGCCGTGACGGCATCGCCTCGCTGACCAAGCCGGAGGACGGCACGGTCCCGGCGGACTCCACCAACCTGGAGCCGTTCTTCTCCACGATCCTGGAGCACATCCCGGCTCCGACGTACGAGGAGGACGCGCCGCTGCAGGCGCACGTCACCAACCTCGACGCCGACAACTTCCTCGGCCGTATCGCGCTGCTGCGCGTCGAGCAGGGCGAGCTGCGCAAGGGCCAGACCGTGGCCTGGATCAAGCGCGACGGCTCGATCTCGAACGTCCGCATCTCCGAGCTGATGATGACCGAGGCGCTCACCCGCAAGCCGGCCGAGAAGGCGGGCCCGGGCGACATCTGCGCCGTCGCGGGCATCCCGGACATCATGATCGGTGAGACGCTGGCCGACCCGGAGAACCCGGTCGCGCTGCCGCTGATCACGGTCGACGAGCCGGCGATCTCCATGACCATCGGTACGAACACCTCGCCGCTGGTCGGCCGTGGTGGCACGGGCAAGGGCGCGGACGCCAAGTCCGCCGTCAAGGACCGCAAGGTCACCGCCCGCCAGGTCAAGGACCGTCTGGACCGCGAGCTGATCGGTAACGTCTCGCTGCGCGTGCTGGACACCGAGCGCCCCGACGCCTGGGAGGTGCAGGGCCGCGGTGAGCTGGCGCTGGCCATCCTGGTCGAGCAGATGCGCCGCGAGGGCTTCGAGATGACCATCGGCAAGCCGCAGGTCGTCACCAAGGAGGTCGACGGCAAGGTCTACGAGCCGGTCGAGCGCATGACGATCGACGTGCCCGAGGAGCACATGGGTGCCGTCACCCAGCTGATGGGCGTCCGCAAGGGCCGGATGGACAACATGTCCAACCACGGCTCCGGCTGGGTGCGCATGGAGTTCGTCGTCCCGTCCCGTGGCCTGATCGGCTTCCGTACGGAGTTCCTGACGAACACCCGCGGTACGGGCATCGCCCACTCGATCCACGAGGGCCACGAGCCGTGGTTCGGCACCCTGCAGACCCGTAACAACGGCTCCCTGGTCGCCGACCGCGCCGGTGCGGTCACCGCGTTCGCGATGACCAACCTGCAGGAGCGCGGCGTGCTCTTCGTCGACCCGGGCACCGAGGTGTACGAGGGCATGATCGTCGGCGAGAACTCGCGTTCCGACGACATGGACGTCAACATCACCAAGGAGAAGAAGCTCACCAACATGCGCTCCTCCTCCGCCGACTCCTTCGAGGCGATCGTCCCGCCGCGCAAGCTGTCGCTGGAGCAGTCGCTGGAGTTCTGCCGCGACGACGAGTGCGTCGAGGTGACCCCGGAGGCGGTGCGCATCCGCAAGGTCGTCCTGGACCAGAAGGAGCGCGGCCGCACCGCGTCGCGCGCCAAGCACGGCTGAGGCAGCCCCTCTTTTCGTGCGACGGCCCGGCACCCCGCTTTGCGCGGGGTGCCGGGCCGTCGGCGTGTCCGGAAGCCGGACGGGGGCTGTCCGGAAGCGGCCGGGAGGCGGCCGGAAGTCGGGCAACTCGCTCCGCTTGCCGCGTTAACAGTCCGTTTCGTAGGTGTCTGTCTGTGCTGGCTTTGTCCGGATTTCGAACAGGTCGCGATGATCGATGTGACCAAAGCGAGACCCAGTAAGAGTGGTTTAAAGGGCGGCTGTACTTAATAGTTGGGTTCACTGAGCTCGGGTCAATGGGTCACGCGCTGTGGGGAGCGCCGACTCACGAGCACACTGAGGTGCCGGTTCCGTCGTGCTGTCAGGGGTGTCAGCAGGGACCGGCGCCTCACTCGTAAAGAAAAGTGGACTCTTGAGGAGGCATACCCATGCGCGGTGCCAGGAGCGCCAAGTGGGTCGCGACCGCCATAGTGGTGGCGCTGGCTGCAACGGCTTGCGGCGGTGACAAGGACAGCGCCAGCGATGTGAACGCCGGCAAGCCGGACCCGAACGGCACGATCACCGTTCACACCAGTGAGCCGCAGAACGCGCTGCAGCCGGCGAACGCCAAGGAGACGCAGGGCCACCGGGTCCTCAAGACCCTGTTCTCGGGCCTGGTGACGTACGAGCCGGGCACCGGCAAGATCGTCCCCGTCAACGCCGAGTCGGTCACCTCCACCGACGCCCAGCACTGGACGGTCAAGCTCAAGCCGGGCTGGAAGTTCCACAACGGCGAGACCGTCACCGCGCAGTCCTACGTGGACTCCTGGAACTGGTCGGCCAACACCAAGAACAACCAGATCAACTCGAACTGGTTCAGCGACATCGAGGGCTTCGACGACGTCCACCCGGACAAGGGCGACCCGAAGTCGGACACGATGTCCGGTCTGAAGGTGGTGAACGACAACGAGTTCACCATCTCCCTGAAGAACAAGGTCCCGTACTTCAACTACAAGCTGGGCTACATCGTGTGGGCCCCGCTGCCGAAGGCGTTCTTCAAGGACCCCAAGGGCTTCGGTGAGCACCCGGTCGGCAACGGCCCGTACCAGTTCGTCTCCTGGAACCACAACGACAAGATCGTCGTGAAGCGGTTCGACGGCTACTCCGGTCCGGACAAGGCCAAGAACGGCGGCATCACCTTCAAGAACTACACCACCGCCGACGCCGCCTACAACGACCTGCGCTCGGACAACCTCGACTGGGTCGAGCAGATCCCCGACACGTCGCTGACCAGCTACAAGCAGGACCTCGGCGACCGCGCTGCCACCGTCGAGTTCTCCGCGGTCCAGACGATTGCGATCGCGTACTACTCCGACCAGTGGAAGAACGTCGACAACAAGGTCATCCAGGGCCTGTCGATGGCGATCGACCGCGACACCATCACCAAGACCACCCTCCACGGCACCCGTGTCCCGGCCAACAGCTGGGTCGCCAAGGGCGTGCTCGGCTACCAGGCCAACTCCTGCGGCGACGCCTGCACCTTCAACCCGGAGAAGGCCAAGCAGCTCATCAAGGAGGGCGGCGGCGTCCCGGGCAACAAGATCTTCATCCAGTACAACGCCGACCTGAACCACAAGCCGTGGGTCGACGCGGTCTGCAACAGCATCCGCACCAACACCGGCGTCGACTGCGTCGGCGACTCCAAGCCGAACTTCAAGGCGGACCTCGACACCCGCGAGAAGAAGCAGGTCAAGTCGCTCTACCGGTCCGGCTGGAACCTCGACTACCCCGTCAACTCCAACTTCCTGCGTGACCTGTTCGGCTCCAAGGCCGACGGCAACCAGGGCGGTTACGAGAACAAGGAGTTCGACGACATGGTCGCCAAGGCCGACAACGTCAACTCCCTCGACGAGTCGGTGAAGCTGTACCAGGACGCCGAGAAGGTCCTGCAGAAGAAGATGCCTTCCATCCCGCTGTGGTACTACGCGATCAACTCCGGTCAGTCCACCAAGATCTACGGGAAGATCAAGTACGGTCAGGACGGCGAGCCGCTGCTGAGCGAGATCCAGGTCAAGCAGAAGTAGCTCCCCCCGGACACCAACCGTAAAGCCGGTGCCGCCGCATTCGTCGGCGGCACCGGCGCACCCGCCGACGCCGGGCGGCACGCGCTGAAAGCCGGTCAATCCCCCCACAACCACAGGGGCATCGGCCGCCCGGCGTCGCGGGCTGCGACTGACATGGAGGCATGATGGGGCGCTACGTCGCGCGGCGACTGCTCCAGATGATCCCGGTGTTCATCGGGACCACGCTATTGATTTTCCTCATGGTGCACTGGCTCCCCGGCGACCCGATCGCGGCGCTGTGGGGCGACAAGGTGCCCGACCCCGCCCAGGTCGCGCAGCTTCGCCATGACTTCGGGCTCGACAAGCCCCTGTGGCAGCAATACCTCGATTACATGGGCAAGCTGTTCCAGGGTGACTTCGGCAAGACGTTCGGCGGTCGCGAGGTCTCCGACGTGATGGGCGAGGCGTTCCCCGTCACCATCCGGCTGGCGATCGTCGCGTTCGTCATCGAGGTCGTCCTCGGCATCACCCTCGGCGTCCTCGCCGGCCTGAAGGCCGGCCGCGCCCTGGACACCGCCGTCCTGATCTTCACCCTGCTGGTGATCTCGGTGCCGGTCTTCGTCCTCGGCTACATCTTCCAGACGGTCTTCGGCGTCGAACTGGGCTGGGTGACGCCCAACGTCAAGGACTCCGAGGACATCACCCAGCTGATCCTGCCGGGCGCCGTGCTCGGCTCGCTCTCGCTGGCGTACGTCGCGCGCCTGACGCGCACCACCATCAGCGAGAACCTGCGCTCCGACTACATGCGCACCGCGCTCGCCAAGGGCCTGCCGCGGCGCCGCATCGTCGGCGTGCACCTGCTGCGCAACTCGCTCATCCCGGTCGTCACCTTCCTCGGCACCGACATCGGCGCCCTGATGGGCGGCGCCATCGTGACCGAGGGCATCTTCAACGTGCAGGGCGTCGGCATGCAGCTCTACCGGGCTGTCAACCAGGGCGAGGGCGTCACCACCGTCGGCATCGTGACCGTACTGGTCCTCGTCTTCCTGCTCACCAGCCTGATCGTCGACCTGCTCTACGCGGTCCTGGACCCGAGGATCCGGTATGCCTGACGTGACCAAGACCCCTGACACCGACGCGGCTCCGACCGCGGCGGCGGCCGGCGAGGCGGCGGTCGTGGCGGCACCCGCCGCCGGCAAGCCGCGCAGCCTGTGGAGCGACGCCTGGCGCGACCTGCGGCGCAACCCGCTCTTCGTCATCTCGGCGCTGCTGATCGTCTTCCTGCTGGTCATGGCCGCCTTCCCGCAGCTGTTCACCAGCACCAACCCGCGCAACGGCGACCTGACGCACCACTTCCTGACCAAGCCCTCGTACGGCGACGTCTTCTCGGCCGACTGGTTCGGCTACGACAAGCAGGGCCGCAGCATCTACGCGCGTGTCGTCTACGGCGCCCGCGCCTCGATCACCGTCGGCGTGCTCGTCACCCTCGCCGTCACCCTCGTCGGCGGCCTGATCGGCATGCTGGCCGGCTACTACGGCGGCTGGATCGACTCGGTGCTCTCCCGCCTCACCGACATCTTCTTCGGCATCCCCTTCTTCCTGGGCTCGATGGTCATCCTGGTGAGCTTCACCGACCGGAAGGTGTGGGTCGTGGCGGCCGCCATGGCGTTCCTGGGCTGGACCCAGATCGCCCGCGTGATGCGCGGCTCGGTGATCACCACCAAACAGTCCGACTACGTGACGGCGGCGCGGGCGCTCGGCGCCGGCACCGGGCGCATCATGTTCCGGCACATCCTGCCGAACGCCATCGCGCCCGTCATCGTCGTCGCCACGATCGCGCTCGGCGGCTACATCGCGGCCGAGGCCACGCTGTCCTACCTCGGTCTCGGCCTCGCCGAGCCCATCATCTCGTGGGGCATCGACATCTCGGACGCCAAGGACTCCATCCGGGAAAACCCGCACGTGATGTTCTTCCCCGCCGGCATGCTCTGCATCACCGTTCTCGCGTTCATCATGCTCGGCGACGCGGTGCGCGACGCCCTCGACCCCAAGCTGCGCTGAGGGAGGCGTACGTGACCACCGTTACCGAGAAGACCGACGGCGCGCCACTGCTCGAAGTGCGCGACCTGCACGTCGAGTTCCACACCCGCGAGGGCGTGGCCAAGGCCGTCAACGGCGTCAACTACACCGTCGACTCCGGCGAGACGCTGGCCGTCCTCGGCGAGTCCGGCTCCGGCAAGTCCGTGACGGCCCAGGCCATCATGGGCATCCTCGACATGCCGCCCGGCCGCATCCCGCAGGGCCAGATCCTCTACCGCGGCCAGGACATGCTCACCATGTCCGCCGACGAGCGCCGCAAGATCCGCGGCCGGAAGATCGCCATGATCTTCCAGGACGCGCTGTCGTCGCTGAACCCCGTGCTCAGCGTCGGCTACCAGCTCGGCGAGATGTTCCGCGTCCACCAGGGCATGTCCAAGAAGGACGCCAAGGCCAAGGCCATCGAGCTGATGGACCGGGTGCGCATCCCCGCCGCCAAGCAGCGCGTGAGCGACTACCCGCACCAGTTCTCCGGTGGCATGCGGCAGCGCATCATGATCGCGATGGCGCTGGCGCTCGAGCCGGACCTGATCATCGCGGACGAGCCGACCACGGCGCTGGACGTGACGGTGCAGGCGCAGGTGATGGACCTGCTCGCGGAGCTGCAGCGCGAGTACAACATGGGTCTGATCCTCATCACCCACGACCTCGGCGTCGTCGCCGACGTCGCCGACAAGATCGCGGTGATGTACGCCGGCCGCATCGTCGAGAACGCCCCCGTCCACGAGCTCTACAAGCGCCCGGCCCACCCGTACACCCGCGGCCTGCTCGACTCCATCCCGCGGCTGGACCAGAAGGGCCAGGAGCTCTACGCGATCAAGGGCCTGCCGCCCAACCTGCTGCGCATCCCCACCGGCTGCGCGTTCAACCCCCGTTGCCCCAAGGCGCAGGACATCTGCACCACCGACGTCCCCGCGCTGCAGCCGGTGGCGGAGCAGGACGGCACCGCGATGCCCGGCCGTGGCAGCGCATGCCACTTCTGGAAGGAGACGATCCATGGCTGAGACCGGCAAGAAGGACGAGGCCGCGACGCCCAACGTCTCCGAGGTGCACGTCAGCGACGCCTCCACGACCCAGGAGGTCGAGGCCGTCCTCGACGCGCCCGTCGAGCGCGGCGAGCCGATCCTGCAGGTGCGCAACCTGGTCAAGCACTTCCCGCTGACCCAGGGAGTCCTCTTCAAGAAGCAGGTCGGCGCGGTCAAGGCCGTCGACGGCGTCTCCTTCGACCTCTACCAGGGCGAGACGCTCGGCATCGTGGGCGAGTCCGGCTGCGGCAAGTCCACCGTCGCCAAGCTGCTCATGACCCTGGAGACCGCCACCTCCGGCGAGGTCTTCTACAAGGGCCAGGACATCACCAAGCTGTCGGGGCGCGCGCTCAAGGCCGTGCGCCGCAACATCCAGATGGTGTTCCAGGACCCCTACACCTCGCTCAACCCGCGCATGACGGTCGGCGACATCATCGGCGAGCCCTTCGAGATCCACCCCGAGGCCGCCCCCAAGGGCGACCGCCGCAAGCGGGTCCAGGAGCTCCTCGACGTCGTCGGCCTCAACCCCGAGTACATCAACCGCTACCCGCACCAGTTCTCGGGCGGCCAGCGCCAGCGCATCGGCATCGCCCGCGGCCTCGCGCTGAACCCCGAGATCATCATCTGCGACGAGCCCGTCTCGGCGCTGGACGTCTCGGTGCAGGCCCAGGTCGTCAACCTGATGGAGCGACTGCAGGACGAGTTCAACCTCTCCTACGTCTTCATCGCCCACGACCTGTCCATCGTGCGGCACATCTCCGACCGCGTCGGCGTGATGTACCTGGGCAAGATGGCGGAGATCGGCACCGACGTGCAGATCTACGACCACCCCACCCACCCCTACACCCAGGCCCTCCTCTCGGCCGTCCCCGTCCCGGACCCCGAGGCCCGCGAGCGCCGCGAACGCATCATCCTCACCGGCGACGTCCCGTCCCCGGCCAACCCCCCGTCGGGCTGCCGCTTCCGCACCCGCTGCTGGAAGGCCCAGGACAAGTGCGCCGAGGAGATCCCCCTCCTGGCGGTCCCCGAGGTCTTCGCCGGCAAGACCACCCCGGCGGCCCACGAATCGGCCTGCCACTTCGCCGAGGAGAAGGACGTCGTCCACGCGGCGTAGGGCTGTCGCCGCTGCCGCCGTTCGGGCGCCCGGACCGCACATGTGCGGTCCGGGCGCCCGAACGGCGGCAGCGGCGACAGCCCTACGCCGCGTGGACGACGTCCTTCTCCTCGGCGAAGTGGCAGGCCGATTCGTGGGCCGCCGGGGTGGTCTTGCCGGCGAAGACCTCGGGGACCGCCAGGAGGGGGATCTCCTCGGCGCACTTGTCCTGGGCCTTCCAGCAGCGGGTGCGGAAGCGGCAGCCCGACGGGGGGTTGGCCGGGGACGGGACGTCGCCGGTGAGGATGATGCGTTCGCGGCGCTCGCGGGCCTCGGGGTCCGGGACGGGGACGGCCGAGAGGAGGGCCTGGGTGTAGGGGTGGGTGGGGTGGTCGTAGATCTGCACGTCGGTGCCGATCTCCGCCATCTTGCCCAGGTACATCACGCCGACGCGGTCGGAGATGTGCCGCACGATGGACAGGTCGTGGGCGATGAAGACGTAGGAGAGGTTGAACTCGTCCTGCAGTCGCTCCATCAGGTTGACGACCTGGGCCTGCACCGAGACGTCCAGCGCCGAGACGGGCTCGTCGCAGATGATGATCTCGGGGTTCAGCGCGAGGCCGCGGGCGATGCCGATGCGCTGGCGCTGGCCGCCCGAGAACTGGTGCGGGTAGCGGTTGATGTACTCGGGGTTGAGGCCGACGACGTCGAGGAGCTCCTGGACCCGCTTGCGGCGGTCGCCCTTGGGGGCGGCCTCGGGGTGGATCTCGAAGGGCTCGCCGATGATGTCGCCGACCGTCATGCGCGGGTTGAGCGAGGTGTAGGGGTCCTGGAACACCATCTGGATGTTGCGGCGCACGGCCTTGAGCGCGCGCCCCGACAGCTTGGTGATGTCCTGGCCCTTGTAGAAGACCTCGCCGGAGGTGGCGGTCTCCAGGGTCATGAGCAGCTTGGCGACGGTGGACTTGCCGCAGCCGGACTCGCCCACGATGCCGAGCGTCTCGCCCTGGTAGAGGTCGAAGGAGACGCCGTCGACGGCCTTGACCGCGCCGACCTGCTTCTTGAAGAGGACTCCCTGGGTCAGCGGGAAGTGCTTGACCAGGTTGCGCACCTGCAGGATCGGCTCGCCGCGCTCGACGGGCGCGTCGAGGACGGCCTCGACCTCCTGGGTCGTGGAGGCGTCGCTGACGTGCACCTCGGAGACGTTGGGCGTCGCGGCCTCGTCCTTCTTGCCGGTCTCAGCCATGGATCGTCTCCTTCCAGAAGTGGCATGCGCTGCCACGGCCGGGCATCGCGGTGCCGTCCTGCTCCGCCACCGGCTGCAGCGCGGGGACGTCGGTGGTGCAGATGTCCTGCGCCTTGGGGCAACGGGGGTTGAACGCGCAGCCGGTGGGGATGCGCAGCAGGTTGGGCGGCAGGCCCTTGATCGCGTAGAGCTCCTGGCCCTTCTGGTCCAGCCGCGGGATGGAGTCGAGCAGGCCGCGGGTGTACGGGTGGGCCGGGCGCTTGTAGAGCTCGTGGACGGGGGCGTTCTCGACGATGCGGCCGGCGTACATCACCGCGATCTTGTCGGCGACGTCGGCGACGACGCCGAGGTCGTGGGTGATGAGGATCAGACCCATGTTGTACTCGCGCTGCAGCTCCGCGAGCAGGTCCATCACCTGCGCCTGCACCGTCACGTCCAGCGCCGTGGTCGGCTCGTCCGCGATGATCAGGTCCGGCTCGAGCGCCAGCGCCATCGCGATCATGATGCGCTGCCGCATGCCACCGGAGAACTGGTGCGGGTAGTCGCTCACGCGCTGCTTGGCGGCGGGGATGCGCACCCGGTCCATCAGCTCGATGGCCTTGGCCTTGGCGTCCTTCTTGGACATGCCCTGGTGGACGCGGAACATCTCGCCGAGCTGGTAGCCGACGCTGAGCACGGGGTTCAGCGACGACAGCGCGTCCTGGAAGATCATGGCGATCTTCCGGCCGCGGATCTTGCGGCGCTCGTCGGCGGACATGGTGAGCATGTCCTGGCCGCGGTAGAGGATCTGGCCCTGCGGGATGCGGCCGGGCGGCATGTCGAGGATGCCCATGATGGCCTGGGCCGTCACGGACTTGCCGGAGCCGGACTCGCCGAGGACGGCCAGCGTCTCGCCGGAGTCGACGGTGTAGTTGACGCCGTTGACGGCCTTGGCCACGCCCTCGCGGGTGTGGAACTCGACGTGCAGGTCGCGCACTTCGAGCAGTGGCGCGCCGTCGGTCTTCTCGGTAACGGTGGTCACGTACGCCTCCCTCAGCGCAGCTTGGGGTCGAGGGCGTCGCGCACCGCGTCGCCGAGCATGATGAACGCGAGAACGGTGATGCAGAGCATGCCGGCGGGGAAGAACATCACGTGCGGGTTTTCCCGGATGGAGTCCTTGGCGTCCGAGATGTCGATGCCCCACGAGATGATGGGCTCGGCGAGGCCGAGACCGAGGTAGGACAGCGTGGCCTCGGCCGCGATGTAGCCGCCGAGCGCGATCGTGGCGACGACGATGACGGGCGCGATGGCGTTCGGCAGGATGTGCCGGAACATGATGCGCCCGGTGCCGGCGCCGAGCGCCCGCGCCGCCGTCACGTAGTCGGACTGTTTGGTGGTGATCACCGAGCCGCGCATCACGCGGGCGATCTGGGTCCAGCCCAGGAACGCCATGGCGGCCGCCACGACCCACACCTTCCGGTCGGTGAAGCTCACCAGGATGACCATCGAGCCCAGGAAGAAGGGGATGCCGAAGAAGATGTCGGTGAGGCGGGAGAGCACCGAGTCGATCCAGCCGCCGTAGTAGCCGGCCAGCATGCCGATCAGGCCGCCGACGAGGGTGACGGCGAGGGTGACGAGCACGCCGACGGTGATCGAGGCGCGGGCGCCGTAGACGACACGCGCGTAGATGCTGCGGCCCTGCTTGTCGTAGCCGAACCAGTCGGCCGAGAAGACGTCGCCGTACGAGGGCTTGGTCAGGAAGTGGTGCGTCAGGTCGCCGTTGCGCGGGTTGGTGCTGGTGAACAGCTGCGGGAAGGCGGCCATGACCAGCAGGAAGACGATCAGCAGCGCCGAGATGACGAAGAGCGGGTTGCGCCGCAGGTCGCGCCAGGCGTCGCTCCACAGGCTGCGCGGCTTGCCGGCGGCGGGTGCCGCCACGACCGCCGCCTCGCCGGCCGCCGCCGCGGTCGGAGCCGCGTCGGTGTCAGGGGTCTTGGTCACGTCAGGCATACCGGATCCTCGGGTCCAGGACCGCGTAGAGCAGGTCGACGATCAGGCTGGTGAGCAGGAAGACGAGGACCAGTACGGTCACGATGCCGACGGTGGTGACGCCCTCGCCCTGGTTGACAGCCCGGTAGAGCTGCATGCCGACGCCCTGCACGTTGAAGATGCCCTCGGTCACGATGGCGCCGCCCATCAGGGCGCCGATGTCGGTGCCGAGGAAGGTGACGACCGGGATGAGCGAGTTGCGCAGCAGGTGCACGCCGACGATGCGGCGCCGCGGCAGGCCCTTGGCGAGCGCGGTGCGCATGTAGTCGGAGCGCAGGTTCTCGCTGATGGTGGTGCGCGTCAGGCGCGCGACGTACGCCAGCGAGAGCGAGCCGAGCACGGCGCCCGGCAGGATCAGCTGGGTGATGTCCTCGGAGTCCTTGACGTTGGGCGTCACCCAGCCCAGTTCGACGCCGAAGACCGTCTGGAAGATGTAGCCGAGGACGAAGACCGGCACCGAGATCACCAGCAGGGTGAAGATCAGGACGGCGGTGTCCAGGGCGCGGCCGGCCTTCAGGCCGGCGAGGACGCCGAGGGTGATGCCGAGGACGACCTCGATGACGAACGCGACGATCGCCAGCCGGATGGTGACGGGGAACGCCTCGCCCATCACGTCGGAGACCTCGCGACCGCCGAACGTCTTGCCGAAGTCACCCTGGAACAGCTTGCCCATGTAATCGAGGTATTGCTGCCACAGGGGCTTGTCGAGCCCGAAGTCATGGCGAAGCTGCGCGACCTGGGCGGGGTCGGGCACCTTGTCGCCCCACAGCGCCGCGATCGGGTCGCCGGGGAGCCAGTGCACCATGAGGAAAATCAATAGCGTGGTCCCGATGAACACCGGGATCATCTGGAGCAGTCGCCGCGCGACGTAGCGCCCCATCATGCCTCCATGTCAGTCGCAGCCCGCGACGCCGGGCGGCCGATGCCCCTGTGGTTGTGGGGGGATTGACCGGCTTTCAGCGCGTGCCGCCCGGCGTCGGCGGGTGCGCCGGTGCCGCCGACGAATGCGGCGGCACCGGCTTTACGGTTGGTGTCCGGGGGGAGCTACTTCTGCTTGACCTGGATCTCGCTCAGCAGCGGCTCGCCGTCCTGACCGTACTTGATCTTCCCGTAGATCTTGGTGGACTGACCGGAGTTGATCGCGTAGTACCACAGCGGGATGGAAGGCATCTTCTTCTGCAGGACCTTCTCGGCGTCCTGGTACAGCTTCACCGACTCGTCGAGGGAGTTGACGTTGTCGGCCTTGGCGACCATGTCGTCGAACTCCTTGTTCTCGTAACCGCCCTGGTTGCCGTCGGCCTTGGAGCCGAACAGGTCACGCAGGAAGTTGGAGTTGACGGGGTAGTCGAGGTTCCAGCCGGACCGGTAGAGCGACTTGACCTGCTTCTTCTCGCGGGTGTCGAGGTCCGCCTTGAAGTTCGGCTTGGAGTCGCCGACGCAGTCGACGCCGGTGTTGGTGCGGATGCTGTTGCAGACCGCGTCGACCCACGGCTTGTGGTTCAGGTCGGCGTTGTACTGGATGAAGATCTTGTTGCCCGGGACGCCGCCGCCCTCCTTGATGAGCTGCTTGGCCTTCTCCGGGTTGAAGGTGCAGGCGTCGCCGCAGGAGTTGGCCTGGTAGCCGAGCACGCCCTTGGCGACCCAGCTGTTGGCCGGGACACGGGTGCCGTGGAGGGTGGTCTTGGTGATGGTGTCGCGGTCGATCGCCATCGACAGGCCCTGGATGACCTTGTTGTCGACGTTCTTCCACTGGTCGGAGTAGTACGCGATCGCAATCGTCTGGACCGCGGAGAACTCGACGGTGGCAGCGCGGTCGCCGAGGTCCTGCTTGTAGCTGGTCAGCGACGTGTCGGGGATCTGCTCGACCCAGTCGAGGTTGTCCGAGCGCAGGTCGTTGTAGGCGGCGTCGGCGGTGGTGTAGTTCTTGAAGGTGATGCCGCCGTTCTTGGCCTTGTCCGGACCGGAGTAGCCGTCGAACCGCTTCACGACGATCTTGTCGTTGTGGTTCCAGGAGACGAACTGGTACGGGCCGTTGCCGACCGGGTGCTCACCGAAGCCCTTGGGGTCCTTGAAGAACGCCTTCGGCAGCGGGGCCCACACGATGTAGCCCAGCTTGTAGTTGAAGTACGGGACCTTGTTCTTCAGGGAGATGGTGAACTCGTTGTCGTTCACCACCTTCAGACCGGACATCGTGTCCGACTTCGGGTCGCCCTTGTCCGGGTGGACGTCGTCGAAGCCCTCGATGTCGCTGAACCAGTTCGAGTTGATCTGGTTGTTCTTGGTGTTGGCCGACCAGTTCCAGGAGTCCACGTAGGACTGCGCGGTGACGGTCTCGCCGTTGTGGAACTTCCAGCCCGGCTTGAGCTTGACCGTCCAGTGCTGGGCGTCGGTGGAGGTGACCGACTCGGCGTTGACGGGGACGATCTTGCCGGTGCCCGGCTCGTACGTCACCAGGCCCGAGAACAGGGTCTTGAGGACCCGGTGGCCCTGCGTCTCCTTGGCGTTCGCCGGCTGCAGCGCGTTCTGCGGCTCACTGGTGTGAACGGTGATCGTGCCGTTCGGGTCCGGCTTGCCGGCGTTCACATCGCTGGCGCTGTCCTTGTCACCGCCGCAAGCCGTTGCAGCCAGCGCCACCACTATGGCGGTCGCGACCCACTTGGCGCTCCTGGCACCGCGCATGGGTATGCCTCCTCAAGAGTCCACTTTTCTTTACGAGTGAGGCGCCGGTCCCTGCTGACACCCCTGACAGCACGACGGAACCGGCACCTCAGTGTGCTCGTGAGTCGGCGCTCCCCACAGCGCGTGACCCATTGACCCGAGCTCAGTGAACCCAACTATTAAGTACAGCCGCCCTTTAAACCACTCTTACTGGGTCTCGCTTTGGTCACATCGATCATCGCGACCTGTTCGAAATCCGGACAAAGCCAGCACAGACAGACACCTACGAAACGGACTGTTAACGCGGCAAGCGGAGCGAGTTGCCCGACTTCCGGCCGCCTCCCGGCCGCTTCCGGACAGCCCCCGTCCGGCTTCCGGACACGCCGACGGCCCGGCACCCCGCGCAAAGCGGGGTGCCGGGCCGTCGCACGAAAAGAGGGGCTGCCTCAGCCGTGCTTGGCGCGCGACGCGGTGCGGCCGCGCTCCTTCTGGTCCAGGACGACCTTGCGGATGCGCACCGCCTCCGGGGTCACCTCGACGCACTCGTCGTCGCGGCAGAACTCCAGCGACTGCTCCAGCGACAGCTTGCGCGGCGGGACGATCGCCTCGAAGGAGTCGGCGGAGGAGGAGCGCATGTTGGTGAGCTTCTTCTCCTTGGTGATGTTGACGTCCATGTCGTCGGAACGCGAGTTCTCGCCGACGATCATGCCCTCGTACACCTCGGTGCCCGGGTCGACGAAGAGCACGCCGCGCTCCTGCAGGTTGGTCATCGCGAACGCGGTGACCGCACCGGCGCGGTCGGCGACCAGGGAGCCGTTGTTACGGGTCTGCAGGGTGCCGAACCACGGCTCGTGGCCCTCGTGGATCGAGTGGGCGATGCCCGTACCGCGGGTGTTCGTCAGGAACTCCGTACGGAAGCCGATCAGGCCACGGGACGGGACGACGAACTCCATGCGCACCCAGCCGGAGCCGTGGTTGGACATGTTGTCCATCCGGCCCTTGCGGACGCCCATCAGCTGGGTGACGGCACCCATGTGCTCCTCGGGCACGTCGATCGTCATGCGCTCGACCGGCTCGTAGACCTTGCCGTCGACCTCCTTGGTGACGACCTGCGGCTTGCCGATGGTCATCTCGAAGCCCTCGCGGCGCATCTGCTCGACCAGGATGGCCAGCGCCAGCTCACCGCGGCCCTGCACCTCCCAGGCGTCGGGGCGCTCGGTGTCCAGCACGCGCAGCGAGACGTTACCGATCAGCTCGCGGTCCAGACGGTCCTTGACCTGGCGGGCGGTGACCTTGCGGTCCTTGACGGCGGACTTGGCGTCCGCGCCCTTGCCCGTGCCACCACGGCCGACCAGCGGCGAGGTGTTCGTACCGATGGTCATGGAGATCGCCGGCTCGTCGACCGTGATCAGCGGCAGCGCGACCGGGTTCTCCGGGTCGGCCAGCGTCTCACCGATCATGATGTCCGGGATGCCCGCGACGGCGCAGATGTCGCCCGGGCCCGCCTTCTCGGCCGGCTTGCGGGTGAGCGCCTCGGTCATCATCAGCTCGGAGATGCGGACGTTCGAGATCGAGCCGTCGCGCTTGATCCAGGCCACGGTCTGGCCCTTGCGCAGCTCGCCCTGCTCGACGCGCAGCAGCGCGATACGGCCGAGGAAGTTGTCGGCGTCGAGGTTGGTGACGTGCGCCTGCAGCGGCGCGTCCTCCTCGTACGTCGGAGCCGGGATGTGCTCCAGGATCGTGGAGAAGAACGGCTCCAGGTTGGTGGAGTCCGCCGGGACCGTGCCGTCCTCCGGCTTGGTCAGCGAGGCGATGCCGTCACGGCCGCAGGCGTAGACGATCGGGAACTCGATCTGGTCCTCGTCGGCGTCCAGGTCCAGGAAGAGGTCGTAGGTCTCGTTGACGACCTCGTCGATGCGCGAGTCCGGGCGGTCGGTCTTGTTGATGCACAGGATGACCGGCATCCGGGCCTGCAGGGCCTTGCGGAGCACGAAGCGGGTCTGCGGCAGCGGACCCTCGGAGGCGTCCACGAGCAGCACGACACCGTCCACCATCGACAGACCGCGCTCGACCTCGCCACCGAAGTCGGCGTGGCCCGGGGTGTCGATGATGTTGATCGTGATCGGGTCCCCGCCGTCCTTGGGGTGATACTTCACCGCCGTGTTCTTGGCGAGGATCGTGATGCCCTTCTCACGCTCCAGGTCGTTCGAGTCCATGACCCGGTCGTCGACGGAGTCGAGCTGGTGGGCGGCGAAGGCACCGGCCTGCTTGAGCATGGCGTCGACGATGGTCGTCTTGCCGTGGTCGACGTGGGCGACGATGGCGACATTACGGATGTCGTGGCGCGTGGGCATACGTGGGGCGCTTCTCCCGGGTAGGTGACGGCTCGCGCACGGAGTCTGCACGCGGCCCTGCCGGGCGACACGCCACGGCCTCACCCCATGGTACGGGGCGCTGCCGCGTA
This sequence comes from Streptomyces luteosporeus, assembly GCF_039532865.1. Classification (NCBI taxonomy): domain Bacteria; kingdom Bacillati; phylum Actinomycetota; class Actinomycetes; order Kitasatosporales; family Streptomycetaceae; genus Streptomyces; species Streptomyces luteosporeus. The sequence goes on along the minus strand of NZ_BAAASL010000014.1, from coordinate 87,188 downwards.
CGGCGCCCCGGGATCACCTCTACCCGCTGTGACCTGCGGTTTCCTCCCCCGGAAGCCGGGGCTCCGCCCCAGACCCCGGACCGGGCCCCGTAAGGGGCGCGGGACAGTGTCGATCTGCGGCTGCCGCCGCGCGGGCGCGATCGGCCACCGGCGGCCTGCAGCCGTAGCACGGCGCTTCGTCTGCGGCCACGTCGTGGCTTGTCGCGCAGTTCCCCGCGCCCCTACGGGGCGCCGAGGCGCCCCCGGGTGGCCGTGCCGCCGAACGTGGGCGGCAGCAGGCTCGGCAGGACGATGCCGCCGCGGAGGGCGCCGGCCAGGGCCCGGGCCCGTTGCGTCGTCGGCGGCTCGTAGGACGCGTCGTACACCAGCACGTCGTCCTCGGCCAGCGCCCGCGCCTGGCGGGCCAGCGCCTCGGCGCGCGCCGCCGCGCCGGGCAGCGGCAGGAGGCGCCGGGCCTCGGCGAGCCGGGTGCGGGCGCGCACGCCGACCGCGCCCCGGTGGGTGGCGAGGTGGTCGCCCGCGGCGGCGACCTCGGCGCGGGCCGCGAGCAGGGCGCGGGCCGGTCCGCCGGGCAGGGCGGCGGCGCCGTCGAGCAGGCGCAGGACTTCGCGCGGGTCGCAGGAGGGTTCCTTGGCCATGGCCCGCCGGGCCTCCTCGACGGCGGCCGCGGCCTGCGGGCAGGCGGCGGCTTCGGTGAGGGCGTCGCGGAGGCGTCCGGGTGCGGCGGTCAGTTCGTGGGTGTGGCGTATGACGGCGGTGGTGAGGGTGCGGGCCTGATGGAGGGCGGCTTCGGCGGCGCGCAGGGAGAGGGCGGCGTGGTCGGTGTCGTGGACGAGGAGGGCGGTGCGGGCCTCGGCGAGGGCGGTGTCGGCGAAGGCGAGCCGGTCGCGGGCCTGCTCGGGGTGGGGGGCCACGGGGGTGAGGGCGGTGGGGGCGGTGCGGCAGCGGGCGAGGGCGGTGAGGGCGGCTTCGGCGGCATCCAGGCGCAGGGCGAGGGAGCGGGCGGCGGTTTCGGCGAGGTCGAGGACGGCGGCGGCGTTGGTGCGCAGGTCGCGCAGCCGGTCGAAGGCGGCGGACTCGGCGTCGAGGCGCCGGTTGGCGCTGGTGCAGCGGGAGCAGATCTCGTCGAGGCGGTGGCGGCGGGCGTCCTCGTCGGTGGGGGGTGTGCGGTCGAGTTCGTGGCGGAGCCGGAAGGCGGCGGCGAGCTCGGCGCGGGCGTAGGCGACGGCTTCGGTGAAGGGCCGGGTGGCGGTGCGGCCGAGCTGGGCGGTGGCGAAGAGGAGTTCCTCGGCGCTGGTGTGCACGGCGTCGTCGGTGGCGACGAGGGTGTGGGCGGCTTCGGCGTCGAGTTCGGGCAGGGGGGTCAGGGGTTGTGCCATGCGGGCGAGGCCGGGTTCGGTGCCGGTGGCGACGGTGACGGTCGCGGCGAGGTCGGCGGGGGCCCCGTCGGGGCACAGGCCGCCTTCGCGGACGGCGGCGCGGCGCAGCCGGGCGAGGCGGGTGCGGCGGGAGCGGCGGGAGCACAGGTGGAGGCCGGTCAGGACGAGGGCGGCGCCGACGGCGATGGGCAGCCAGACGGAGCGTTGGCCGGGCAGGAGTCCGTCGCTGCCGGGGTCCTTGCTGCCGGGGCGCAGGATGGGGGTACGGACGGGTTGGCCGCGCAGGACGGCGCGGTAGCCGTCGGCGGCGCCGACGGCGGCGCCGGCCCAGTCGTGCTCCTTCAGGGCGGGTTCGACGGCGGTGGCGGCGACGCGTTTGAGCTGGTCGGGGCGGAAGCCGGAGTCCTTGTCGGCGGAGACGGCGTACTGGCCGCCGTGGGTGGCGATGGCGAGGAGCACGTCGTGGGGGCCGAAGCCGTTGCGGTCGGCGGTGGCGTCGGCCCAGGCCTGGGCGGCGCGGCCGGAGAAGTCGTGGACGTAGGTGACGTAGAGCTGGACGTGCTGGGTGGCGTGGAGGGTTTCGAGGGCGGCCTCGACCTGGCCGCGCCGGTGGCCGAGGGCGCCGACGGTGTCGGTGATGTGGCCGGGGGCGTCGAGGTCGAGGGGGGCGTCGGCGCGGGAGGCGGGTGCGGCGGGCAGCAGCAGGGCGCAGAGCGCGAGGAGGGCGCCGACCATGGCCCAGCCAGGCGCCCTCGGCCCGTACCCCCACGAAAGCCGCGTCACATTTTGGAGCGTATGACCGGATTGGCCGATCCGCTACCCGGAGCACGACCCCCAATGCGGAGCGTAGTCACGCGCCGCCCATCCGCCCGGTGCGCCCCCTGGGCCGCGCCCCGGCCATGACCCCGGCCGTGCCCGAGCCACCCCTCAGCCGCGCCTCCGGCGGATCTTGCTGCCGAGCCAGACCAGCGGGTCGTACGAGCGGTCGACGACCCGCTCCTTCAGCGGGATCAGCGCATTGTCGGTGATCTTGATGTGCTCGGGGCAGACCTCCGTGCAGCACTTGGTGATGTTGCAGTAGCCCAGGCCGTGGTCCTCGCGGGCGCCCTTCCTGCGGTCGACCCCGGCCTCGGCGGCGGCGTCCAGCGGGTGCATGTCCAGCTCGGCGACGCGCATGAGGAAGCGGGGCCCGGCGAAGGCGGTCTTGTTCTCCTCGTGGTCGCGCACCACGTGGCAGGTGTTCTGGCACAGGAAGCACTCGATGCACTTGCGGAACTCCTGGACGCGCCCGACGTCCTCCTGCTGCATCCGGTACTGCCCCGGGCCGAGCTCCGCCGGCGGCACGAAGGAGGGCACCTCGCGCGCCTTGGCGTAGTTGTACGACACGTCCGTGACCAGGTCGCGCACCACGGGGAAGGTCCGCATCGGGGTCACCGTGATCGTCTCGGCCTGGTCGAAGACCGACATCCGGGTCATGCACATCAGCCGCGGCCGGCCGTTGACCTCGGCGCTGCACGAACCGCACTTGCCCGCCTTGCAGTTCCAGCGCACGGCCAGGTCGGGCGCGGCGGTGGCCTGCAGGCGGTGGATGATGTCGAGGACGACCTCGCCCTCGTTGACCGCCACCTCGAAGTCGACGAGGCGGCCACCGTCCTTATCACCCCGCCACACCTTGAAGTGGGCCTGGTAACTCATGAGGTGAGCTCCTCGTCCGTCAGGTACTTGGTCAGTTCTTCCTTCTCGAACAGCGCCAGCAGGTCCTCGCGGATCGGGGCCGTCTCGACGCGGTCCAGGCGGATCAGGCCGAGGGCCGAGTCGGCCGCGGCCAGCCCGGCGGACTCGTCGGCGAGCCGGCACACGAGGTGGATGCGCCGCCAGCGCCGGTCCATGCCGGGGTGGTCGTCGCGGGTGTGGCCGCCGCGGCTCTCGGTGCGCTCCAGGGCCGCCCGGGCCACGCACTCGCTGACCAGCAGCATGTTGCGCAGGTCCAGGGCCAGGTGCCAGCCGGGGTTGAACTGCCGGTGGCCCTCCACCCCGGCCCGCCGGGCGCGGGTGCGCAGCCCGGCGAGGCGGTGCAGCGCCTCCTCCATCTCCCCGGCCCGCCGGATGATGCCGACCAGGTCGCCCATGGTCTGCTGCAGCTCCTGGTGCAGGGTGTACGGGTTCTCGGCCGGGGCCCCGGCCGCGCCGGCGCCGGCACCCTCCGCGCCGAAGGGGCGCAGCGCCTCGGCCGCGGCGAGCTCGACGTCGGCGTCGGCCACGGTGGGGGCGGCGCCGGTGGCGAAGCCGGCCGCGTACCGGGCCGCGTACAGTCCCGCGCGGCGCCCGAAGACCAGCAGGTCGGACAGGGAGTTGCCGCCCAGCCGGTTGGAGCCGTGCATGCCGCCGGCGACCTCCCCGGCGGCGAACAGGCCGGGCACGCCCTCGGCGGCGGCGGTGTCCGGGTCGACCGCCACGCCGCCCATGACGTAGTGGCAGGTGGGGCCGACCTCCATGGGCTCGGCGGTGATGTCGACGTCCGCCAGCTCCTTGAACTGGTGGTGCATCGAGGGCAGCTTGCGCTGGATGACCTCGGCCGGCATGCGGGTGGACACGTCCAGGAACACCCCGCCGTGCGGGGAGCCGCGACCCGCCTTGACCTCGGCGTTGATGGCGCGGGCGACCTCGTCGCGCGGCAGCAGCTCGGGCGGTCTGCGGTGGCGGTCGGGGTCGGTGTACCAGCCGTCGGCCTCGGCCTCGGTCTCGGCGTACTTCTCCCGGAAGACGTCCGGGATGTAGTCGAACATGAAGCGCTTGCCGTCGCTGTTGCGCAGCACCCCGCCGTCGCCCCGCACCGACTCGGTGACCAGGATGCCCTTGACGGACGGCGGCCAGACCATGCCCGTGGGGTGGAACTGCACGAACTCCATGTTGACCAGCCGGGCCCCGGCCAGCAGCGCCAGCGCGTGCCCGTCGCCGGTGTACTCCCAGGAGTTCGAGGTCACCTTGAAGGACTTGCCGATGCCGCCGGTGGCCAGCACCACGGCGGGGGCCTCGAAGACGAAGAAGCGCCCGGACTCGCGCTCGTAGCCGAAGACGCCGGCGACCCTGCCGCCGTCCTTGAGGATGCGGGTGACGGTGCACTCCTGGAAGACCTTCAGGCGCGCCTCGTAGTCGCCGTACTCCCGCTGGTCCTCCTGCTGCAGGGAGACGACCTTCTGCTGGAGCGTGCGGATCAGCTCCAGGCCGGTGCGGTCGCCGACGTGGGCGAGCCGCGGGTACTCGTGGCCGCCGAAGTTACGCTGGGAGATCAGCCCGTCGGGCGTGCGGTCGAACACCGCGCCCCACGTCTCCAGCTCCCAGACCCGGTCGGGGGCCTCCTGCGCGTGCAGCTCGGCCATCCGCCAGTTGTTGAGGAACTTGCCGCCGCGCATGGTGTCGCGGAAGTGCACCTGCCAGTTGTCGTTGCGGTTGACGTTGCCCATGGAGGCGGCGATGCCGCCCTCCGCCATCACCGTGTGCGCCTTGCCGAACAGCGACTTGCAGATGACCGCGCACCGCAGCCCCTGCTCGCGCGCCTCGATGGCCGCGCGCAGCCCGGCGCCGCCGGCCCCCACCACGACGACGTCCCAGGACTGCCGGTCCACCTGTGGCATCAGAACGTGACCCCTCTTTCGATGAAGAACTCCCGGTCGCGGCCGCGCGGCTAGAACAGGCGCGGGTCGGCGAAGGCGCCGCTGGAGACCAGGTAGACGTACAGGTCGGCCACCGCCACGCTCACCAGCGAGGCCCAGGCCAGCAGCATGTGGCGGGCGTTGAGCGCGCTGACCCAGCCCCACATGCGGTAGCGCACGGGGTGCTTGGAGAAGGTGCGCAGCCGGCCGCCCACGATGTGCCGGCAGGAGTGGCAGGAGAGGGTGTACGCCCAGATCAGGACGATGTTGGCGAGCAGGACCAGCGTCCCCAGGCCCATGTGTCCCCAGGCGCCGCGCTCGTCGCGGAAGGCGAGGACGGCGTCGAAGGTGAGCACTCCCGCGACCAGCACCGCGAAGTAGAAGAAGTAGCGGTGGACGTTCTGCAGGATCAGCGGGAAGCGGGTCTCGCCGCTGTAGCGGGCGTGCGGCTCGGGCACCGCGCAGGCCGGGGGCGAGGCCCAGAAGCCCCGGTAGTAGGCCTTGCGGTAGTAGTAGCAGGTCAGCCGGAAGCCCAGCGGGAAGATCAGGATCAGCAGGGCGGGCGAGAGCCGCCACCAGGATCCGACGAGCTGCCAGTCGGCTCCGCCGTTCATGTCCACGCAGTTCGCGGCCAGGCAGGGCGAGTAGAACGGGGAGACGTAGGGGGCGGCGTAGTAGTGGTCGCCCGCGAAGGCGCGCCAGGTGGAGTAGGCGACGAAGGCGAGCAGCCCGGCGGCGGTGGCGGCCGGCGTCAGCCACCAGCGGTCGCGGCGCAGGTGGCGGGCGGCGATGGCGGCCCGGGAGGCGTGGTGGACGCCGCGGGCCGCCGGAGCGGCGGCCGCGGCGGGTGCTTCGGGGTCGGTACCAGTGGCCAAGACGGGACTCCGGGGTGGAGTGGAGGTCGGGGACGGAAGGACGGTCGGGCAGGTCGGGCGGGACGGTCAGGGGGCGCGCCGGTCCCGGCAGCCGAGCCCCTCCTCGTCGGCGTCCTTCCACAGCGAGGCGTCGTACGGGGTGTCGGGGATCGTCACCAGTTGGACGGGCTGGTGCGCCTCCGCGGCGGCGGGGGTGCCCGCGCGCAGCAGCGCGAGGTCCTCGCGCAGGTGACCGGCGTCGAGGCGCAGGCGGCGCATCTCCAGGCCCTTGCCCAGATGCTGCTCCAGCCGGCCGATCGCACGGTCCAGGTCTTCGAGCGAACGCTCGATGACGGTCAACTCATCTTTGACGGACATGGTTTGGCCTTCCGCTTCGATGATTGCGGGTGCCGCCGGTCATGCGACAGGAAGTGTCGCGCGTCACACCCCTCGGAGGGAAGATAGCCTCCCGGATCGCCCGTTCGCGGGAGCGCGTTCGGCGCCGCACCGGTGGCGGCCGACATTCCCCCAGGCGAGTGGCGTGGACGAAGGAGGCGACGTGTCGGCGCGTCTTCGCGCGGAGGGTCGCCTTCAGTGGGCGGCATGTGGTCCTCGCGCACCCGGCCCCGCAGCACCCGGGCCCGTACCCCCCGGTCCCGTACGTCCCGCTCCCTCGCCCTGCTGGCCGCCGTGCTGCTGCCGCTGCCCGTGCTCGCGGGCTGCGCGGGCGGGGGCGAGGACGAGGCCGAGGGCCCGGCCGCGCCGCCGGACATCGCCGCCGTCCCCCGCGCCAAGGTCGCCGACCAGGGCACCCTGACCTGGGCCGTGGACGCGCTGCCGGCCACCTACAACGCCTTCCACGCGGACGCCGACGAGGCCACGCAGCGCGTCGCGGGGGCCGTGCTGCCGGCGCTGTTCACCCTCGACGAGCGCGGGCGGCCCCGGCGCAACCCCGACTACCTCACCGACGCCTCCGTGGTGAGCAGCAAGCCGCACCAGGTGGTGCGCTACAAGCTCAACCCCAAGGCCGTCTGGAGCGACGGCACGGCCGTCACCGCCGCCGACTTCGCGGCGCAGTGGAAGGCGCTGCGCGGCAAGGACAGTGCGTACTTCGCGGCCCGCAACACCGGCTACGAACGGATCGACCGGGTCGAGCAGGGTGCCGGCGCCCACGAGGTGAAGGTCACCTTCGCCCGGAACGACGCCGACTGGCGGGCCCTGTTCACGCCGCTGTACCCGAAGGCGCTCACCGACGACGCCTCGGCCTTCAACGACACCTCCCGCAAGGAGCTGCCACTGGCCGCGGGCCCCTTCCGGCTCGCCGAGCGCGACCAGCAGCAGGGCACGCTGGCCCTGGCCCGCAACCCCCGCTGGTGGGGCGAGCGCGCCAAGCTCGACCGGCTGGTGCTGCGGGCCGTGCCGCGCGAGCAGCGCGTCGAGGCACTGGCCGGCGGCAAGGTGGACCTGGCCGAGATCACCCCCGCCGCGGCCGAGCGGATCATGAAGGCGAACGCGGCGAAGGGCACGCAGGAGCCGCAGGGCGACGCGGGCAAGGCCGGCTCGGCGGCCGCCGCGCCCGGCACGGGCCCGGCCACCGGGCCCTCCGTCCGCACGCCGGTGGCCAGCCCGGCGGTGGTCAGCCCCCCGGCGGTCAGCCCGTCGGTGCGCACGCCCATGGTCTCGCCGTCCCTGATGTCCCCCTCCGTGGCCGTGCCGCCCGCCCCGAAGCGCCCGGGCACGCCGCGCTCCGACGGGGCGAACAAGCCGGTCGCCGCGGACGCGACACTGCTGCGCGGCCTGATGGTCCGCCGCTCCCTGGCGCCCGCCTACACCCAGCTCGCCCTCAACGGCGCCTCCGGCCCGCTGGCGGACGAGCGGGTGCGGCGCGCGATCGTACGGGCCGTGGACCGCAAGGCGCTCGCCGAGTACGTGCTCGGCCCGCTCGGCCTGCCCGTCGAACCGCTCGGCAGCCACCTGCTGGTGGCCGGCCAGCCCGGGTACGCCGACCACAGCGACGCCGTCGGCTCCGTCGACCTCAAGGCCGCCATGGACCTGCTCGCCGACGCCGGCTGGAAGGAGGGCCACGGCGCCGCCCCGGCGAAGAAGGCCGCCCACCTGCCGGTCGTCGGCGGCCTGGACCCGAGCGACGACCCGGAGGACGAGGAGGTCGCGGAGTCCCCCGAGGAGTCGCCCCTCGCCTCCCCCTACGGCGACGAGGACAACGGCAAGGGCCGCGGCGACACCGGCGGCCGCGCGGCGGCCGCGCCGGCCCGCTTCAAGGACGGCCGCAAGCTCGTCCTGCGCTTCGTCCTGCCGAACGGCTCCGGCGCCGAACCGCTGCGGGCGGTCGGCGAGCGCATCGCCCGGCAGCTGGACGCGATCGGGGTGCGCACGGAACTGGTGAAGGTCGAGGACGCGGTGTTCTTCAAGGAGAACATCTCCAAGGGCAAGTTCGACCTCGCACTGTTCGGCTGGCCCACGGGGGCCTTCCCGGCCACGGACGCCCGCCCCGTCTTCGCCAAGCCGCAGCCGGCGCCGGACGGGTCGCTGACGGTGGAGCAGAACTACACGCGGGTGGGCACGGACCAGATCGACCAGTTGTTCGACAAGGCGTCGACGGAGCTGGACGAGGAGACCTCCCACGACCTGCTCGCACGGGCAGACGCCCGCATCTGGGCGGTGGCGGGCTCGCTCCCCCTGTACCAGCGACCCGAACTGGTGGCGACACGGCGCACGGTCGTCAACGCGGGAGCGTTCGGCATGGCAACGCCGCGCTACCAGGACATGGGCTTCCTGCGGGGCGCCCCGTAAGGGGCGCGGGGCAGTGTCGATCTGCGGCTGCCGCCGCGTGGGCGCGATCGGCCACCGGCGGCCTGCAGCCGAAGCACGGCATTTCGTCTGCGGGCGCGTCGTGGCTTGTCGCGCAGTTCCCCGCGCCCCTTCGGGGCGCCCCGTAGGGGCGCATCAGTACAGGCTCAGCAGGGCCTCCACGGCATCCGGCGCCGGGGAGTCCTCGTCCGGGAGGCTCAGTTCGAACCAGACCGTCTTGCCGAGCGGCGTGCGCCTGCTGCCCCACGCCGCGCTGAGCAGGCCGACGAGCTGCAGGCCGCGCCCGCCCTCGTCCGTGTCGCGGGCGCGCCGGCGCCGCGGCTGGACGTGGCCGCCGTCCCACACCTCGCACACCAGCGTGCGGTCCAGCAGCAGCCGCAGCCGGATCTCCCCCTCGCCGTACCGCAGCGCGTTGGTCACCAGTTCGCTGACGAGCAGTTCGGAGGTGTCGACGAGGTCGTCCAGGCCCCAGCTCTCCAGCTGCTCGCGCGCCAGTTCGCGGGCGCGGGCCACGGAGCGCGGCTCGGGCGGGAGGGTCCAGTCGCCGACGCAGCCCGGGCGCAGGCCGCGCAGCCGGGCCATGAGCAGGGCGATGTCGTCCTCGCCGTGGTGGGTGTTCAGGGCGCCGAGCACGTGGTCGCAGACGTCCTCCAGCGGCCGGTCGGGGTCCCGGAGGGCGTCGCGGAAGGCCTGCAGGCCCTCGTCGAGGGGGTGGTCGCGGGATTCGACGAGGCCGTCGGTGTAGAGGGCGAGCAGGGCGCCGTCCGGCAGCTCGACCTCCGTCTCCTCGAAGGGCTCGCCGCCCACGCCCAGCGGCATGCCCGGTGGCACGTCGAGCAGCATGGCCGGCTCCCCGGCCTCGACGAGCACCGGCGGCAGGTGGCCGGCGTTGGCGACGGTGCAGCGCCGGGTGACGGGGTCGTAGACGGCGTACACGCAGGTGGCGAGGTAGACCTCGGAGAGGTCGGCGGGGCGGACGGAGCCGCGCACGCCGCGGGAGGCGGACTGCTTGCCGCCGGGGCGGCCGAGGCCGTGGGCGATCTCGTCGAGGGCGGAGAGCACCTCGGCCGGCTCCAGGTCGAGCATGGCGAGGGTGCGCACGGCGGTGCGCAGCTCGCCCATGGCGACGGCGGCGCGCAGGCCGCGGCCCATGACGTCGCCGACGACGAGTGCCGTGCGGTGCCCGGGCAGTTCGATGACGTCGAACCAGTCGCCGCCGACCTCGGTGGCCGCGTTGCCGGGCAGGTAGCGGCAGGCGATCTCGACGCCGGCGGCCTCCGGGTCGCCGGGGGGCAGCAGGCTGCGCTGGAGGATGAGGGCGCGCTCGTGTTCGCGCCGGTAGAGGCGGGCGTTGTCGATGCAGACGGCGGCGCGGGCGGCGAGTTCGACGGCCAGGGCGGTGTCGCGTTCGCCGAAGGGTTCGCTGCCCTTGGTGCGGGAGAACTGGGCGAGGCCGAGCACGGTGTCGCGGGCGACCATGGGCACGGCGAGGGTGGAGTGGACGACGGCGCCGAGCTCGGGGCCCTCCTCGGGCTCGCGGCCGGGGACGACCTGGACGTGGGCGGTGCGCAGGGCCTGGGCGCAGGGCGAGTGGAAGGGGTAGCGGTGGACCTCGCCGACCTGGACGGGCTTGCTGTCGGCGGCGTCGAGGGGGGCGCCGGAGACGGCGCTGGAATAGGCGACGCGGCGCAGTTCGGCGCTGCCGTCGGCGAGCCCGGGCGGGGCCTCGTCGCCGGCGAGCAGGCCCTGGTAGAGGTCGACGGAGGCCAGGTCGCAGAACTGGGGGACGGCCACGTCGAGCAGTTCGCGGGCGGTCTTCTCCAGGTCGAGGGAGTTGCCGATGCGGGCGCCGGCCTCGTTGAGCAGGGCCAGGTTGCGGCGTACGCCGGCGGCCTCGCGCTCGGCGCGGCGGCGGCCGGTGACGTCGGTGGCGATGGCGGCGACGCCGATGGGCCGGCCGCTGCCGCCGTGCAGCCGGTAGAGGGAGACCGACCAGCGGCGCCGTTCGCTCTGGCCGGGGACGGGTCCGACGAGTTGGATGTCGGCCACCGGTTTGCCGGTGTCGAGGACCTGGCGCAGGGCGGCGGTGAGGCGGTCGGCCTCGGCGCGGGGCAGGAAGTCGTGCGGGGTGCGGCCGCGGTGCCAGGCGGCGGGGCGGCCGAAAGTCTGGGCGAAACTCTCGTTGACGCGGAGCAGGGTGAGGTCGGTACCGAAGAAGAAGAAGCCGAGCGGAGATTGGCCGAAAACGGCTTCCGAAGCGGCAATGTCGGTCTCTATTCCGCGCAACGCCTTGACGTCGAAGGCGACGCAGAGGGCGGTGCGGTCGCCGGAGGCGTCCTCGCCGGGCATCACGTAGATCTCGGCGAGTCCTTCGGGGCCGCCGCGGGCGCCGTCGCGCTGGTAGGGCACGAGGCCCGTCCAGGCCCGGCCGTCGGGCCCGTCGCCGGCGAGGAAGGGCGCGGGCGCGCCGGGCCGGCGTCCGTACCGGCCCTCGCCGGCGGGGGCGAAGACCTCCTGGGGGTCCTTGCCGACGGCGTGCCGTGCCGTTATCCCGAAGAGCTCGGCGGCCCGGTCGCTCCACTGCGCGATGCGGCCGTCGGCGCCGAGCGAGAAGGAGGCCACGCGGATGTGGTCGTAGAGGGAGCCGGGCGGGCTGTTCTGCCACATCGAGGTGGCGCCCGCACCCTCCGGCCTGCCCGCCGTACCCGCTGGCTTCTCGCTCACGTGCCCGTCCCCTCCGGCTCTCGTGCTCGCACCGGCATCAGAAGGCCGAGTATCCAGCACAGGGGGCCTTCGGAACACGGACTTCACGATCACAGCACGGTCTCAACCCGCTATGTGTTCTCCCTGGGTTACTAACCGGGCAGGCTCAGCTCGAACCACACGGTCTTCCCCTGGTTACCAGGGCGGGTTCCCCAGCGGCGGGAGGCCGATGCCACCAATTGCAGGCCACGACCGCCCTCGTCGTCGGTGTCGGCCGCGCGTTCGCGGGGCGGGTCGGGCAGCGGGTCGGAGACCTCGACCAGCAGGCTGGGGCCGGCGTGGGAGTACATCCTCAGGCCGATGGGGCCGGTGGCGTGGCGCAGGGAGTTGGTGACGAGCTCGCTGACGAGCAGCACGGTGACGTCCACGACGGCGTCCAGGCCCCACTCGTGCAGGGTGTCGCGCACGAGCGTGCGCGCAGTGCGCACGGCGCCGGCCTCCGCGGGGAAGCTCCACTCGGCGAAGCCGGGAGTCGACGCCAAGGTCCCCGTGCTGTCGCTCACGCCGACCACTTCCCAGACCGCTGCACGACCCCTCCGGCATGTCCGTCTTTGGGGCTAATAATCAGCACATACCCGGTATGGGGGTCGGACTATCTTCCCTGACCGGAACCGTCCGCCCTAGGTGCCGCATTCGGCGTACAGAACGTGGTCAGGAGATGCCGGTCAGGAGATGCCGGGTCAGGAGGCGCCGGTCAGGAGGCGGGCGGCCGCGGCGACCGCGGGGCGGTCCTGCTCCAGCCAGTCGACGTCGTCGATGTCGCCGGGGGCCAGCCAGCGCAGCTCGTCGTGGTCCTGCAGCGGCTGCGGGTCGCCCGCCACCAGCCGGGCCGTCCAGACCTGCAGGACGTAGCCGGGCTTCAGCGGCCACTGTCCCGCGATGCGCTCCAGCGGCTCGGCCTCGACGCCGAGCTCCTCGCGCAGCTCCCGTACGAGCGCCTGCGGGGCGCTCTCGCCGGGCTCCAGCTTGCCGCCGGGCAGCTCCCAGCGGCCGGCGAGCTCGGGCGGGGCGCTGCGCCGCGCGGCCAGCAGCCGTCCTTTGTGGAGAACCGCTCCGCCCACCACCACACGCTCGCTCGTCACGAGGGGTAAGCGTAAGGCCCGGCACCCTGGGGGTGCCGGGCCGGGGCGGCGCCGGAGCACTAGGTGACGGCCCGGCCGACCCGCTCGACGACGTACAGCCGTCGGTTGCCCTCGGCGTCGAGCCGGTCGGCCACGCGCTCCGCCTCCGTCCTGGTGGCGTAGCGGCCGACGCGGTAGCGGTTGCCGTTCTCGTCCTGGCGGATCACGAGCCAGGGCAGGACCGGTCCGGTGTCCGTCATCGCTCCTGCCCTCCCGCTGTCGCCGCGTGCACCGGCGCACGCCCTTCGGTGACTACTTCCGAAGAAACCGCAGTCCGCATATGCCCGAGCGTACGCCCGGACTTTACGCAGCGGATACGGGTTTTCACGAAGAGGTACGCATTCGGCCACGCGAGCGGATCACTTCGCCGGGGCGAGCTCCTGCTCCTCGGCGACGTCGGTCGCGGCGAGGTCCTTCATTTCCTTCTCGACCTGCTCAAGGGTGGGGTTCCGCCACGCGCTGCGCACGCCCCACACGTAGAAGACCAGAGCGATCAGGACAACCACGGCGATGTCGACGCCCTGCGGCAGGTAGCCCTTGCCGCCGAACTCGGTGCCGCCGGCCCACGAGACCAGCGCCATCACCAGCAGGTAGGTCACCATCCAGGCGCCGGCCTGCAGGTGCGGCTTGAGCTCGGCCCACGGCTTGCGCAGCTCGTACCAGGCCCAGATCGGCAGGCCGATGGCCATGATGAAGATGACCTTGCCCGTCAGCGGCCAGCGGGCCCAGTACATGACCAGCGAACCGAAGATCATCGCGATGGGGGCGATGACCGGCATGGCCTTGAGCTTGACCGGGCGCTTCATGTCCGGCGCGATGCGGCGCAGCGACATCACGGCGACGGGGCCGGTGATGTAGGAGATGACGGTGGCGACACCGACGATCTCGGCGATGGAGCCCCAGCCGCGGAAGACGGCGAGGAAGACGAAGGAGATCGCCAGGTTGAGCAGCAGCGCGGGGCGCGGCACACCGGTCTTGGGGTCGACCTTGCCGAAGACCTTGGGCAGGTGGCCGTTCTCCTGGACACCGTGGATCATGCGCGAGGTGGTGGCCGCGTAGATCATGCCGGTGCCGGACGGGGAGATGAAGGCGTCCGCGTAGAGCAGCAGGGCGAGCCAGTTCAGGCCCCAGGTGATGGACAGGTCCGCGAGCGGGGACTTGTACGCCAGGGTGTTCCAGCCACCGGAGAGGTCCGCGGCCGGGACGGCCATCAGGAAGGCGACCTGCAGCGCGATGTAGATGACCAGCGCGATCAGGATGGAGCCGACGACGGCCTTCGGCAGCGACTTGCCGGGGTTGCGGGCCTCGGCGGCCATGTTCAGCGGCGACTGGAAGCCGTTGAAGGCCCAGACGATGCCCGCGACGGCGACGGCGCTGAAGACGGCGCTCCAGCCGTTGGGGGCGAAGCCGCCGTGGGCGGAGCCGATGTTGCTGGTGTCGAAGTGCGCGAAGATCAGCGCGCCGGCGGTCAGCGCCGGGACCACGACCTTGAACACGGTGATCGCGTTGTTCGTCTTGGCGAACAGGGTGATGGCGAACCAGTTCAGGAAGAAGTAGAAGACGACCAGCACGCTCGCCGCGGCGAGGCCGGTGCCGGTGAGCTCCTTGCCGTCGAACAGCTTGCCCGCCCAGTCGAACTTCCACGAGCTCATGTACTGGATCGACGCGGTCGCCTCACCGGGGATCACGGAGACGATGGCGATCCAGTTGGCCCAGGCGGCCATGTAGCCCGCCAGGGAGCCGTGCGAGAACTGCCCGTACCGCACCATGCCGCCCGCCTTGGGGAACATCGAGCCGAGCTCGGTGTAGGTCAGGGCGATGGTCAGCGCCACCACGGCGCCGATGACCCAGGCAAAGATCGCGGCCGGGCCGGCGAGCACGGCGGCGCGCTCGGCGCCGAAGAGCCAGCCGGAGCCGATGATCGACCCGAGGCCGACGGCCGTCAAGGCCGTCGTGCCGAGGGTCCGGCGGTAATTCGAGTGGGAACCCTGTTCGGTACTCAACGCCCCGGATCTCCTTTTCTTTCTCATCCCCCACGGCAGGAACACAAACCGCGCCATCGTACGGGCGATTTGGCCGAGTTGGTTAATGCCAAAAGGCCCTGAGCTGGGCGTCTGTGAGGTTTGCAACATCGGAAGCGGGGGTTCCGGACCGGGGCGAACCGGGACAATCCCTACGCTTCCTACCCGCCGGTACCGGCCGGCGGGCAGGGCGGGGCACGGGTCGTGACACTGACCCGCGAGTAAGTTCACATCGGGTTCACGCCTACTTCACGGGCAGGTGGTAGGCGACCCGGTACCGCTCGGCGAGCATCACGACGTCCGCCGTCTCCACGGGGCAGCCGCCCGCGTAGTACGTCCGCGAGACCACCAGCACGCCGTGACCGGGCACCCCGCCGAGCGCGAGCGTCTCCTCGGCCAGCCCGGGGCGCGCGCTGACCTCCTCGGTGACGTTGTCCACGATCAGGTCGATGGCCGCCATCCGGTCCACCACGCCCCGGCCGGCCAGCGGCCCCTCCTCCGGCAGCATCACCGGCGTGCGCCCGGTCAGCGCGAGCGGCTCGAAGGAGGTCGAGAGCATGCAGGGCTCGCCGCCGGAGCGGAAGAGGTAGTCGGTGCGCATCACCCGGTCGCCCGGCCCGATCCGCAGCCGCCGCGCGATCCGCGCGTCGGCCGGCACCTGCTCGCTGCGGGACTCCCAGGTGCCCTTGACCCGCTCGTTGGCCTGCTCCTGGCGGAACGGCGTGGACTCCCCCACCCCGCGGTAGCCCGTGCGCACCACGGCCCGGGGCACCGGCTGCTCGCGCACGTACGTCCCCGAACCGGATCTGCCCTCGACGAGCCCCTCCGCCATCAGCACCTTCCGGGCCTCCAGGGCCACGGTGTCCGAGACGCCGTACTGCTCCCGGATGCGGGCCTGGGACGGGAGCCGGGTGTGCGGCGGCAGCTCGCCCGCGATGATTTTCTGCCGGAGATCGCCGGCCACTCGAAGGTATGCGGGCTGGTCACCGAAGGCCACGTCCACTCCCAAGGGGTTGACAGTCCGCAACAGCTTGGCAACCGAACGTTGCGGTCCGCAACCTCTGGCCATGGCGCGACCCTCCGCAGCGAACCCCAGCTCAGCCCGCGCACCCCCGCGCCCCGCCACCGCACGCGCGCCAGGCCCCCGCCCACGGCACCTCCGCGCCCCCTCCCCCACCGGCGAGCACGCAGCGCTACGGACCGTCCGGTCCGCATGCCGCGGGGCCGCCGCCCGGGCGAGTTCTGCGGGCCACCGGTGGCGCCTTCCGCCGGTTGACCCCGCCCGGCTCAACAATCGCCCTGGTCATGAGCGAGAGGAGCCGACCGATGCACACCACGAGGCACCCGGACCGCAGGGCCCTGTTCGATCGCAGGACCCTGCTCGCCGGCGGACTGGCGACCCTGGGCGCCGCCCTGGTGGGCTGCACCCCGACGAGCGCCGACCCCTCGGCGACCGGCTCCCCGTCGGCACGGCCGACCACGCCCGCCACGGCCTTCACCCGGCTCATGGACGGCAACAAGCGCTGGGTGAACGGTCACCTCCAGCACCCCGACCGGGACCCGGACCGGCGCCACGCCGTGGCCCAGGCACAGGAACCCTTCGGATCGGTCCTTTCGTGCATCGACTCCCGCGTGCCGCCCGAGCTCCTCTTCGACACCGGACTGGGCGACCTGTACGTGATGCGCACCGGTGGCGTGACGGTCGGCCCGATCGTCACCGGCTCCGTGGAGTACGGGCCGATGACCAGCGGCACCCCCCTCGTCGTGGTCCTCGGCCACCAGCGCTGCGGCGCCGTCAAGGCGGCGTACGACTCCCTGCACAACGGCAAGCCGCTGCCGGGCAACCTGGAGGCGATCGCCCAGGCCCTGCGGCCGGCGTACGAGCGGACCACCCGCAAGGGCGGCGGCTCCGACCCGGTCGAGACCATGACCCGCACCCAGGTCGAACTGACGGCGTCCGACCTGCGCTCCAACAAGGACCTGGCCCCGCTCGTGAAGAAAGGGGCGCTCGCCGTGGTCGGCGCCTATTACTCGCTCGACACGGGCAAGGTCGAGGTCCTGGGCGGCGCACCGGCCTGACGGCATGAAAAGACGGCATGACGGCATGCAAAAGGGCCGGGCTCGACGGAGCCCGGCCCTTCGCCCGTGCGGCGGAAACGAAGTTCCTGATCCCGGAATAGCTCCTACGCCCCGCCTGCCGCCGCTACGGACGCCCGGAGCATCAATCCATCACTCCGGGTTCACGCTCGTCTTCCCGCCGATCGAGCAACGGCTCAACGGTCTCGAACTTCCATCCGCACATCTCGGTGAGGAAGCCCTGAAGGCACTCCTGGACGGCCTGCTCACGCAGCTGCAAGAATTCTACCGTTCTCCCCGACGCGAGCAGAGAGGCCATGTCGGGGGTTATCGCGTGTGACGCGAGAATGGCCTCCCATTCAGCGTCCCCGCGATGCACTGGCTGCATGGCGACGAGGCTGTCCACCTCATTCGCAGGGATTTTTTTCGAGCTGAGTATGATCCGATTTCCTGCGGAGAATCTGTGACTGCTACCCACGTTCCTGGGGTTGACGATGTAGCCGATCGCCGTGGCCGCGGTGTTGGAATCACCGACAGAACGCGCCAGCCGGGGCTGTTCGATACTGTCCGCCGTCAACAGGTCGCGTGGCCCCAGGGCCCAGAGCGAGCACAGGATGATCTTGCCGGCCCCTTCGTTCGTACGAAGGCGCGCCGCGTTAGGAACCGAACGCTCGGACCTCTCCACAACGTCGATGAGACCCTGCAGCGATTCGCTCATCGAGTGCGGGGAAATCCGGTAGTTCTGAGTCCTCATCGCCCCCGTGGCGCTGCCGCGGAAGATGTAGGGTCCCACCACCGAGGCACGCCAGAACCAACGCCTGAGGGTCTCCAAGGCATCGGGGCCGGGATCGGGGTGGTGCGCGAAGAAGCGCGACAGCACGACCAAGAGGAAGCGGTAGGGCAGCAAGTGGAAGTGCGGGACGCCCGCCTTCTCCTGGACGAATGTCACGGCTCGCAGCAAGGCTTCCTCGCCCGCCTTGTAAGCCGCGTCACGGTCCTCTCGGCCATCCTCAAATTCATGGTGGATATCTCGCGTCACGTCAGGGCCACGCCGAGCCAGGATCGCCCTCAGAATGGTGTCGTCGTCGATCGCACCGAACTGTCGCTCGATGTTGATCCCGTGGGCGATCCTTTCGATCGTGAGAGTCTCGTCCTGCTTGCTCTCGTCTCCCGCATAAAGCGCAGAGAAAACCTCGGCGCGCTTGAGTCTTTTCCCGTAATTGTTCATGCGGTCGAAAATGTCCTGCAGGACGTCCGGGCTGCCCTGCTTGACGACATAGGCCGGGATCGGAAACTGGCGGAGCCGCTTCGTCACGCTGGTCGCGGCATCGAGATGATCGGCGATCTCGGGGTACCTCGCGAACCATTTGAGGATCCGCTGGAGATCGAACACCACCGGCAGTGGAATGATCGCGGGGTCCGAGGAGGGCGGGGTCGAGATGAACGCACCGGTTCGTAGGTTGTACGAGAGCGCGAATCGCTGATCATCCTGACCCGATGGGTGCAACGTGTTAGCCAGCGCCGTGATGCGCTGCTGGCCGTCAACCACCCACTGGGCTGCGTCCGTGGCGGGAGCGTCGATGCGCAATGCCCCCAGACTAACGCGCTGCTCAGCTGCAGGACGCTCCCACAAGAGGAGGCTGCCCACCGGGTAGCCCTTCACTATGCTATCGAACAGACGTCGAACATCCTCGCGAGCCCATCGAAAGCCCCGCTGGAAATGCGGCACCCGAATCTCGCCGTTCCACGCCGCCGCCACCAGCGCCTCGACATCGAACGTGGCCGCCGTGGGCCTCTCCTTCAGGCTGGACATATCCGCCCCCCTCAAGCCGTACAACCCCACCGGAGTTGGTCCGTCACGATCAGGATCGCTCCATGCGGCCGTCCAGGAGACCAACTTCAGGATCTTGACGCAAAACAGCTCTACTTGTACGTGCCTCGCTAGAACAATCGATCAATTCCGGTGTTGGCGCACCGAGCCAACTCTGGCGTTGTGTACACCTGGCACACTCGGTACGCTTGAGCGCATGACACAGCCACTGCCCATAGAGTCCATTCGCGATGTCCGGGCACATCTGGCCGAGGTCGTGGAGCGAGCCGACCGGGACGACGTGCCCACAGTGATCACGCGCCGGGGCAAGCAGGTCGCCGCCGTCGTCTCCATCGAGGTGCTGCGCAAGTACCAGGAATGGGAAGAGCGCGAGATCAACCGGATCATCGACGAGCGCATGGCCAACCCGGCACCCGGCATCCCGATCGAGGACATCATGAGGGAGACGCTGGCGCGCAGTGAGTGAGTACCGCACCGTCTTCCGGCCCGAGGCGCAGGCCGAGCTGCGCAAGGTCCCGCGGGACATGGCTCTGCGCATTCTGGCCAAGCTGACCGAGCTGGAGACCGACCCTCTGGGGTTCAACACCACGGCCCTCGCCTCCCAGCCCGACCGCCGCCGCCTACGGGTGGGCGACTACCGCGTGATCTACACGATCGACAACGGCGAGCTGGTGGTGTGGGTGGTGCACGTCGGGCATCGCTCCACCGTCTACGGCACTTGACCACTCCTGATGCCAGGCCGGAATCGACGAAGGGGTCGGGCTCTCAGGAGCCCGACCCCTACTGACCAGCGTGTCAGCCGCGTCGGAGACGTGTTGTTTCGTCCGCTCAGACGTTGAAGCGGAACTCCACCACGTCGCCGTCCGCCATCACGTAGTCCTTGCCCTCCATGCGGGCCTTGCCCGCGGCGCGGGCCTCGGCTACGGAGCCGGTGGCGACGAGGTCGTCGAAGGAGATGACCTCGGCCTTGATGAAGCCCTTCTGGAAGTCGGTGTGGATCACACCGGCGGCCTCGGGGGCCGTCGCGCCCTTCTTGATCGTCCAGGCGCGGGACTCCTTGGGGCCGGCCGTCAGGTAGGTCTGCAGGCCGAGGGTGTCGAAGCCGACGCGGGCCAGGGTGGCCAGGCCGGGCTCCTCCTGGCCGACCGACTGCAGGAGCTCCAGGGCCTCCTCCTCGTCCAGCTCGGCGAGGTCGGCCTCCAGCTTGGCGTTGAGGAAGATGGCCTCGGCGGGGGCGACCAGGGCGCGCTGCTCGTCCTTGAAGGCCTCGTCGGTCAGCTCGTCCTCGTCGACGTTGAAGACGTAGAGGAAGGGCTTGGTGGTCAGCAGGTGGAGGTCGTGCAGGAGCTCGGCCTTCTCGGAGCCCTGGACGATGCCGGCCGAGAAGAGGGTGGTGCCCTCCTCCAGGATGGCCTTGGCGGCCTCGACCGCCGCGACCTTGGGCGCGACGTCCTTCTTGATCCGCATTTCCTTCTGCAGGCGCGGCAGGACCTTCTCGATGGTCTGCAGGTCCGCGAGGATCAGCTCGGTGTTGATGGTCTCGATGTCGTCCTTGGGCGAGACCTTGCCGTCGACGTGGACGACGTTCTCGTCCTTGAAGGCGCGGATGACCTGGCAGATGGCGTCCGACTCGCGGATGTTCGCCAAGAACTTGTTGCCCAGGCCCTCGCCCTCGCTGGCGCCGCGCACGATGCCGGCGATGTCGACGAAGTCGACGGTGGCGGGCAGGACGCGCTGGGAGCCGAAGATCTCGGCCAGCTTGGTCAGGCGGGCGTCGGGCACGCCCACGACGCCGACGTTCGGCTCGATGGTGGCGAACGGGTAGTTGGCCGCCAGGACGTCGTTCTTGGTCAGGGCGTTGAACAGGGTCGACTTGCCGACATTCGGCAGACCGACGATTCCGATCGTGAGCGACACGTGGCGACTTCCCGTGGGTTCCGTAGGGACGAGGGGCGCGCGCCCCGTGACGCGGCCGGTCCCCCAGTCTACGGGGCGGTGGCGCACACCGGCCCCTGACGGATGATCCCTCGAACGCACGCCCAAGGTGGTGCAAACGGCGTGTCCCGCCCCGGATTCCGCTCGGGGGCCTGCCTAGTTTGGTCGCGTGGAGCAACCCAGCACGCGCACCCCCCAGCGGGGGCCCCGCCGTGGATCCCCCGTGCCCCGCCCCTCCGCCCCCGTGGGGCAGCGCCATGGCGCCGCCCGCGAGCACGAGCGGCACCCCGGGCCCGGCCCGCGCCCGGTCCTGCGGCGGCTGCCCGCCGCCCGGCTGACCGGGCTGGGCAGCGGGCTGCTGACGACGCTGGCCATGCTGGCCGCCGGCTACCTGGACTCGCTGGTGGGCGGCTCGCCCCGGCTGTACGGGGGGTGCTTCCTGCTCGCCGCCGCGGCCTGCGCCCTGTGGGTGCGCCCGGTGGACCTGATGACCGCCCCGGTGAGCGTGCCCATCGCCTACGCGGTGGGCGCGATCCCGCTCAGCGACGCCTCGGGCGGCTTCGTGGGACGGGTGATGAGCCTGGTGACCATGCTGTCGCTGAGCGCGGCCTGGCTCTACAGCGGCACCCTGCTCGCCGGGCTGATCGCGCTCTGCCGCCGGATCGCCCTGATCAGGGTGCGCCGACGGGAACGACGGCAGCAGCGGCAGCAGCCATCGCGGCCCCCACGATCCCCGCGTTGTTCTGCAGACGGGCGGGGACGACCTCGGCGCTGACGCCCTCGATCAGCGGCAGGAACTTCTCCGCCTTGCGGCTGACGCCGCCGCCGATCACGAACAGCTCGGGCGAGAAGAGCATCTCCACGTGGGCCAGGTAGCGCCCCACCCGCTTGGCCCAGCGGCTCCAGGTGAGGTCTTCCTCCTCCTTGGCCCGGGTGGAGGCGCGGGTCTCCGCGTCGTGGCCCTGCAGCTCCAGGTGGCCCAGTTCGGTGTTGGGCACCAGCCGGCCGCCCGAGAAGAGGGCGCTGCCGATGCCGGTGCCGAAGGTCAGGACGACGACCGTGCCCGTACGGCCCTGGCCGGCGCCGTGCGTCATCTCGGCCAGGCCGGCCGCGTCCGCGTCGTTGAGCACCGTCACCGGCACCCCGAGGGCCTCGCCGAGCAGCGCGGCGGCATCCGTACCGACCCAGCTCTTGTCGACATTGGCGGCCGTGCGGGTCGTGCCGTCCACCACCACGCCGGGGAACGTCACCCCCACCGGCCCGCCCGGCCGGCCGAAGTGCCCGACGACCTCCCGCACGCCCTCGGCCACCGCCTGCGGGGTGGCCGGGTGCGGGGTGAGCACCTTGAAGCGCTCCTGCACGAGCTCCCCGCGGACCGGGTCCACGGGAGCCCCCTTGATGCCCGATCCGCCGATGTCCACGCCGAATGCGTTCATACCGAACACGCTACGGCGTGGCGGGGCCCGTCACCCCTCGGACGACGTGCCCTCGGCGGGGGCGACCAGGGTCGCGGCCTCGGCCCGCAGGTCGCGCCGGAGCTCCTTGGGGAGCGAGAAGGTGATCGACTCCTCGGCGGCCTTGATCGTCTCGACGTCCTCGTAGCCGCGCTGGGCCAGCCACTCCAGGACGCCGTCGACGAGAATCTCCGGAACGGAGGCGCCGGAGGTGACGCCGACGGTGTTCACGCCCTCCAGCCACGCCTCCTCGATCTCCTCGGCGAAGTCCACCAGGTGGGCGTCGCGGGCGCCGGCGCCGAGGGCGACCTCGACCAGGCGCTTGGAGTTGGAGGAGTTGCGCGAGCCGACGACGATGACGAGGTCGGCCTCGGCGCCCATCTGCTTCACGGCCAGCTGGCGGTTCTGCGTGGCGTAGCAGATGTCGTCGCTGGGCGGCGACTGCAGCAGCGGGAAGCGCTCCTTGAGCGCGTCGACGGTCTCCATGGTCTCGTCGACCGACAGCGTGGTCTGGGAGAGCCACACGACCTTCTCCGGGTCGCGGATCTCGACGTTCGCCACGTCCTTGGGGCCGTCGACGAGCTGGATGTGCTCGGGGGCCTCGCCGGAGGTGCCGATGACCTCCTCGTGGCCCTCGTGGCCGATCAGGAGGATGTCGTAGTCCTCCTTGGCGAAGCGGACGGCCTCCTTGTGCACCTTGGTCACCAGCGGGCACGTGGCGTCGATGGTGGCCAGCTTGCCGCGCGCGGCCTCCTCGTGGACGGTCGGGGCCACGCCGTGCGCCGAGAAGATGACGATGTTGCCCTCGGGCACCTCGAACGTCTCGTCGACGAAGATCGCGCCCTTCTTCTCCAGCGTCTTGACGACGTACTTGTTGTGCACGATCTCGTGCCGCACGTAGACGGGCGCGCCGTACTGCTCAAGGGCCTTCTCGACGGCGATGACGGCACGGTCCACACCCGCGCAGTAGCCACGGGGGGCTGCGAGCAGGACCTTGCGGGCGGAGGTGGCAGTCATGCGGTCCATCGTACGGGCCCCCACCCACCGGCGTGGCCCGCCCGGCCGCCCGCCGGCCGCACCGAATACTGGCCCCATGGCCCCTCGCTCCGCCCCGCGCGCCGCCGTGCCGCCGCCGCACGGGGACGAGTCGCTGCGCCGGTCCCTGTCCTTCCGCGACCTCGTCGTCTACGGGCTGCTCTTCATCGCACCCATGGCGCCGGTCGGCGTCTTCGGCACGCTGTCGGCCAAGTCGCACGGCGCGGTGGCGCTGGTCTACCTGGTCGCGACCCTGGCCATGGCCTTCACGGCGCACTCGTACGCCCGGATGGTGCGGGTCGCCCCGCAGGCCGGTTCGGTGTACGCGTACGCCCGGCTCGGGCTCGGCGAAGGGCCGGGCTTCGTGGCCGGCTGGATGGCGATGCTCGACTACCTGCTCATTCCTGCCGTCGCCTACCTCTTCTCCGGCATCGCCCTGCACGCCCTGGTACCGGCGGTCCCGCAGTGGGTGTGGACGACGATCGCCATCGCGGTGACCACCGGCCTCAACCTGTGGGGCGTGCGCACGGCGGCCCGCGTGGGGCTGCTGGTCCTGGCCATGGAGATCGCCGTCCTCGCCGTCTTCGTGACGGCCGCCACGGTCGCCCTGGCGCAGGGCGGGGCGCGCCGCGACTGGCTCGCGCCGCTCACGGGAGAGGGCGCCTTCGACACCGGAGCGGTACTGGCGGCCGTGTCGGTGGCGGTGCTGTCGTACCTGGGCTTCGACGCCATCGCCACCTTCGCGGAGGAGGCCGCGGGCGGCTCGCACAAGGTCGCCCGGGCAGTGCTCACGTGCCTGGCGGTCGCGGGCGTGCTCTTCGTCGCCCAGACCTACCTGGCCGCCCTGCTGGCCCCCGCCTCGCCCGCCGAACTGGCGGCGCACCCGGCACGGCAGGGGGCGGCCTTCTACGACACGGTCGACGCGGCCACCGGCACCTGGCTGCACCACCTGGTGGCGGCGAGCAAGGCGGTCGGCGCGGCGTTCGCGGCACTGGCCGGGCAGGCGGCGGCCGGACGCCTGCTGTACGCGATGGCGCGCGACCGGCGACTCCCGCGGGCACTGGCGAAGGTGGACGGCGCCTCGGGCGTACCGCGGCGGGCGCTGCTGGGCGCGGCCACGATCACGCTGATCGCGGCGGTGTGGGCGGCATGGCGCCCGGACGGGCTCGACCGGCTGGTGTCCGTGGTCAACGTGGGAGCGCTGTGCGCGTTCGCGCTGCTGCACGTGTCCGTCCTGGCGTGGTTCCGGGGACGGGGTGCGGTGGTGCCGGTGTGCGGGTTGGCGGTGGTGCTGGCGGTACTGGCGAATGCGGCGCCGACGGCGCTGCTTGTCGGCGTGGCCTGGCTGGCGGTGGGCTTCGTGGTGCTGGCCCTGCAGAGGCGCTCGGCGCCCCCATCCAGCCCGTCCGGCGTTTGAGGACCGGGGGTCCGGGGGCGGAGCCCCCGGGAGACGGGGAGAGGGCGGGGCCGGGGCTCAGCCCGCCGCAGGCGTACCCCGTACCGGGGAGCCCGGGGTGGTGCGGCCCGGTGGGCGGGTTGGTGCCCACCCGTTCCGCCCTGCGGAACGATTGCCCACCAACGGGCTGTCAGCCCTCCCCACTACGCTCGCCCCATGGCTGTGCACACCTCCCCCGACACCCCGCTGCCCGTCGGTCAGGTCAGTCGCCTCATCGGCGGGTGGATCGACCGGCTGGGCGCCATCTGGGTCGAGGGACAGATCACCCAGCTCTCCCGGCGTCCGGGCGCCGGCGTCGTGTTCCTGACGCTGCGCGACCCGTCGCACGACATTTCGCTCACCGTGACCTGTTACCGGGCCGTCTTCGACCGGGTCGCGGACGTCGTCTCCGAGGGCGCCCGGGTGGTTGTGCACGCCAAGCCAGAGTGGTACGCCCCGCGGGGGCAGCTGTCGCTGCGGGCGGCGGAGATCCGTCCGGTGGGGGTGGGCGAGCTGCTGGCGCGGTTGGAGCAGTTGAAGAAGTCGCTGGCCGCGGAGGGTCTGTTCGCGCCGGAGCGCAAGCGCCCGCTGCCCTTCCTGCCCCAACTGATCGGCCTGGTGTGCGGCCGGGCGTCCGCTGCCGAGCGGGACGTGCTGGAGAACGCGCGGCACCGCTGGCCGGCGGTGCGCTTCGAGGTGCGCAACGTGCCGGTGCAGGGGGTGCACGCCGTGCCCGCGGTGGTCGAGGCCGTGCGGGAGCTGGACGCGCACGCCGACGTGGACGTGATCGTCGTGGCGCGTGGTGGCGGCAGCGTGGAGGACCTGCTGCCGTTCTCGGACGAGGAGCTCGTACGGGCGGTGGCCGCCTGCCGTACGCCGGTGGTGTCGGCCATCGGCCACGAGCCGGACACGCCGCTGCTGGACCTGGTGGCCGACCTGCGCGCCTCGACGCCCACCGACGCGGCGAAGCGCGTGGTGCCGGACGTGGGCGAGGAGCTGGCGCGGGTGCGTCAGCTGCGCGAGAGGGCCCTGCGCTGTGTGACCGCGCACCTGGACCGGGAGGAGCGGGGGCTGGCGGCGGCGCGGGCGCGGCCGTGCATGGAGCGGCCGCAGCGGATGGTGGAGGAGCGTGCGGAACAGGTGGACGCGCTGACGGCGCGGGCCCGTCGCACGCTGGGCCACCTGCTGGACCGGGCGGAGTCGGAGCTCGCGCACACCCGGGCCCGGGTGGTGGCGCTCTCCCCGGCGGCGACGCTGCGCCGGGGGTACGCGGTGCTGCAGCGTGCGGACGGGCACGTGGTGCGCTCGCCGGAGGAGGTGGCGCCGCAGGAGCGGCTGCGGGCGCGGGTGGCCGAGGGCGAGTTCGCGGTGGAGGCCGTGGCGGGGGCCGACGCGCCTTCGGCGGCGGGGCCGGGCGCTGTCGCACCCCCCGCATAGGCTGGTGGGCATGGCGACGACGACTGGTGCCGGTGGGGCCGTGGACGATCTCGATGCGCTGGGCTACGAGCAGGCGCGCGACGAGCTGATCGAGGTGGTGCGCCGGCTGGAGGCGGGCGGCACGACGCTGGAGGAGTCGCTGGCCCTGTGGGAGCGGGGCGAGGCGCTGGCGAAGGTGTGCCGGCGCTGGCTGGAGGGGGCGCGGGCACGGCTGGACGCGGCGCTGGCGGAGGAGGAGGCCGCCGAGGCGGCGGGGGAGCCGGCGGAGTCCGACTGACATTTCCGGGCAGGTCGAGCGGGTCCGGCGGGCCGGGCAGGCCGGGCAGGCCGGGCAGGCCGGGCAAGTCGGACGGCAATTCAGGACATGGCGGTGTGGCGCAGATCTCACCAGCTTCCGAGTTAGTTGAAATTTCATCTATCTCGGCGTACGTTGAGGGAGTCGGCCAAGCCGCACCCCGTACCGCTTTTGGAAGGTTGCACCCGCCATGACCCTCGCCCTCGACGCCGCCGCCCAGGACCTGCTGTTCCGCGAGGCCCACACCGCCAACACCTTCACCGACGAGCCGGTGACCGACGAGCAGATGCAGGCCGTCTACGACCTGATCAAGCTCGCCCCCACCGCCTTCAACCAGTCGCCGCTGCGCGTCGTGCTGGTCCGCTCCGCCGAGGCGCGTGAGCGCCTGGTGCCGCTGATGGCCGAGGGCAACCAGGCCAAGACCGCGGCCGCGCCGCTGGTGGCCATCCTCGCCGCGGACAACGAGTTCCACGAGGAGCTGCCCGCCCTGCTGCCGCACTTCCCGCAGGCCAAGGAGCTGTTCTTCAGCGAGCGCCCGGTCCGCGAGCAGTCCGCCGCCATGAACGGCGCCCTGCAGGCCGCGTACTTCATCCTCGGCATCCGCGCCGCCGGCCTGGCCGCCGGCCCGATGACCGGCTTCGACTTCGCGGCCGTGCAGAAGGAGTTCCTGGACGACGACCACACCCCGCTGATGATCGTCAACATCGGCAAGCCGGGTGCGGACGCCTTCTACCCGCGCTCCCCGCGCCTGTCCTACGAGCAGGCCGTCACCACCGTCTGACGCGCCTGTCGCAGCTCTTGCCGGCCGCCGTGCGCGCGCCCTGGGTCAGCCCTTGGCCTTCCCGGTGCGCAGCGCGGCGGCCATTTCCATGAGCCGCTCCTGCGTGGCGCTGCCGGTCACCACGGTGGTCACGCCCGGCTCCTCGCGCACCAGCGCGTTGTACTTCGGCCCCTCGTAGCGCTGCCAGACGGCGTCGCCGATCTTCTCGGTGCGGCCGGTCCGCTCGGCGCGCTGCGTCACCTCGTCGACGAAGGCCGGCGCCGGGCCGTCGCTCTGCTCGACCGCCACGTACTTGCGCTGCGGGTCCAGGAAGCCCAGGTGCCACGCGGAGCCCTGCTTGCCGCCCGCCTTGTACGACACGGACGTCGCCCGCCAGCCCTCGCCCAGGCCCTCGGGGGCGGCCACCGGGTAGGGCGCGGCGCGGCGCGCGGTGTCGAGCTCGACGCGGTAGCCGATGGTGCGCACCGGGTCGCCGCTTTCGTCGTGCGGGATGAAGACGTAACTGAGCACGGCCACCGGGATCACCACCGCCAGCGACAGCAGCATGTTCCGGATGGTCTGGGTCTTGCCGTTCCTACCTGCCACGCCCCCATCGTCCCCCATGCCGTGAGGGATCTTGACGCCGACCTGACTGCTCAAACGTGGGGCGCCCTGCTCACTTAGGCAATCAACCGATAAAGTCATGGCACCCTCACCCTCCCGGCCCACCCGTGGCCCGGGAGGAGCCCCACGGCCGCCGCCGTACAGAGCCGCCGTACAGAAAGGTGCGCCCCGATGTCCGATCACCACCTGCCGTCCCAGCTCGAGGTCAGTCCGGAGGCACCCGACCGCAACCTCGCGCTGGAGCTCGTCCGTGTCACCGAGGCCGGTGCCATGGCCTCGGGCCGCTGGGTGGGCCGCGGTGACAAGAACGGCGCCGACGGCGCGGCCGTCCGGGCCATGCGCGCGCTGATCCACACCGTCTCCATGAACGGCGTCGTGGTCATCGGCGAGGGCGAGAAGGACAACGCCCCGATGCTCTACAACGGCGAGCGGGTCGGCGACGGCACCGGCGCCGAGTGCGACGTGGCCGTGGACCCGGTCGACGGCACCACGCTGACCGCCAAGGGCATGGCCAACGCGGTCTCCGTGCTGGCCGTCGCCGAGCGGGGCACGATGTTCGACCCGTCCGCGGTCTTCTACATGGACAAGCTGGTGACGGGCCCGGAGGCGGCCGACTTCGTCGACATCGACGCGCCCGTCGCGGTGAACATCCGCCGCATCGCCAAGGCGAAGCGTTCCTCCGTCGAGGACGTCACGGTCGTCGTCCTGGACCGCCCCCGGCACGAGGGCCTGGTCAAGGAGATCCGCGAGGCCGGCGCCCGCATCAAGTTCATCTCCGACGGCGACGTGGCCGGTGCGATCATGGCGGCCCGCGAGGGCACCGGCGTCGACCTGCTGCTCGGCGTCGGCGGTACGCCGGAGGGCATCATCGCGGCCTGCGCGATGAAGTGCCTGGGCGGCACGATCCAGGCCAAGCTGTGGCCGAAGGACGCCGAGGAGCGGCAGCGGGCGCTGGACGCCGGCCACGACCTCGACCGCGTCCTGCACACGGACGACCTGGTCAGCGGGGAGAACGTGTTCTTCGTCGCCACCGGCATCACCGACGGCGAGCTGCTGCGCGGCGTGCGCTACCGCTCCGAGACGGCGACCACCCAGTCGCTGGTCATGCGCTCGAAGTCGGGCACGATCCGCCTGATCGACTCCGAGCACCGGCTGTCGAAGCTGCGCGCCTACAGCACGATCGACTTCGAGCGCCCCAGCTGACGCACCGGCGCTTCCTGCGCACCGAACGGGCCGGGCCCCGCCGTCGAACGGCGGGGCCCGGCCCGTGGTGGAGACGACAGGCGGCCAAGGAGCGCGGCGTCAGCCCGCGGCGGCCACCCGTGCGGCGCGCTGGAGGTCGGCGTCCCGGCGGCGGCGCCTGGCGAGCACGACCCGGCGCTCGGCCGCGGTGAGCCCGCCCCACACCCCGTACGGCTCGGGCTGCAACAGCGCGTGCTCCCGGCACTCGACCATGACCGGGCACCGGGCACAGACGCGCTTGGCGGCCTCCTCGCGGGAAAGCCGGGCAGCGGTGGGTTCCTTTGATGGTGCGAAGAACAGCCCTGCCTCGTCCCGGCGGCACACCGCCTCCGAATGCCAGGGGCCGGCCTGTTCCCGAGCGGAAATCCGCTGGGACGGAACGGCGGCTTCCTGCAGGGGCTGATGCGGTAGCAGCACGGTCTACTCCTGACGACGGCTTTGCTTGGCCGATTTGAGTCACCTTTGCCCGCCTCGACGCGCACGGCCATTCGCACCCGCAGCCGTCCGAGAGGCGATGCACCAAGCTTTACCCGCTGTGCGCGAGCTTATTCACACCGTTGCCATGAGCGGAATATCCTCGCCTGCCCCCTCACCCCTCCCGGCTCAGCCGCTTGATCCGCCTGCCCCGCCGGGTCCGCGCCTCCACGCCGCCGAAGAGGGCGAAACCCGTGACGATCACCACCGGCGCATCCGGGTCGGGGGACTCGTTGGCCCGCACCTCGAAGCCGCCGAAGATGCCGGTTCCGGAGCCGCGCAGGGTCACATTCTCGGGCACCTTGATTTCCACGCCGCCGAAGGCGCACCAGGCGTTGATGACGACCTGCCGGTGCTCGAACAGCGCCTCCGTGAGGTCCACCTCCACACCGCCGAACACCGCGATTGCATTCGTGCGCGCACCCACCCGCCAACGGCCCTTGCGGGTGGCACCGCCGAAGACGGCGACGAGATTCTCGGCCGGCGCCGCGACGGGGCGTACGGAGGCGTCGTACGGGCGCGTGGCAGCGGGCCCCGCGGCTGCGGGGGCCCGGGCGGCCTCCGGGCCGCCGGGCAGGTCGTGCACCAGCGGCTCCAGTTCCGCGTGCGTCTTCGCGCTGTAGACCGCGCCGATGCGCTCGGAGTGCTCCTCGGCCGTCAGCCGGCCCTCGGCGAGCGCCTCGCGCAGGATGCCGGCGACCCGGTCGCGGTCGGCGTCGGAGGCGCGCAGCGCGGGCTGTGCGTGCTCTGCGGGCGGCTGCGACTGTCCGGTCGGCTGCGGCTGTGCGACCGGTTCCTGCTGCGCGGGCTGCTTGGTGAGCGAAATGCGCTCACGGGATGAGTCGTCCACGTCGTTCAGATTAGCGACACGCGATAGATCGCGATAGCGGCGCAGCGCGGAGCGGGCCGACCCAAGTGAGTCCTACCTCACCTGCGTCGGCACCGCCGGGGGTTTTAGGCTGTTTCAGCGCTGCCGAAGACGCCAGCGCACAGCCGTCTGCCGAGTGAGGAATGGCCGCCGCGATGCCCGCGAAGTCAGCGAACCCCGAGTTTGCGTACACCGACCTGCTGCCCCTGGGCGAGGACACCACGCCGTACCGCCTGGTGACCGCCGAGGGCGTGTCCACCTTCGAGGCGGACGGCCGCACCTTCCTCAAGGTCGAGCCGGAGGCGCTGCGCAAGCTCGCCGCCGAGGCCATCCACGACATCCAGCACTTCCTGCGGCCCGCGCACCTCGCGCAGCTGCGGAAGATCATCGACGACCCCGAGGCGTCCGCCAACGACAAGTTCGTCGCGCTGGACCTGCTCAAGAACGCCAACATCGCCGCCGCCGGCGTCCTGCCCATGTGCCAGGACACCGGCACCGCGATCGTCATGGGCAAGCGCGGCCAGAACGTGCTGACCGAGGGCGAGGACGAGAAGGCCCTCTCCCGCGGCATCTTCGACGCCTACACCGAGCTCAACCTGCGCTATTCGCAGATGGCCCCGCTGACCATGTGGGACGAGAAGAACACCGGCTCCAACCTGCCGGCGCAGATCGAGCTGTACGCCACCGACGGCGGCGCCTACAAGTTCCTCTTCATGGCCAAGGGCGGCGGCTCGGCCAACAAGTCCTTCCTCTACCAGGAGACGAAGGCCGTGCTCAACGAGGCGAGCATGATGAAGTTCCTGGAGGAGAAGATCCGCTCGCTCGGCACGGCCGCCTGCCCGCCGTACCACCTGGCGATCGTCGTCGGCGGCACCAGCGCCGAGTACGCGCTGAAGACCGCGAAGTACGCCTCCGCGCACTACCTCGACGAGCTGCCGGAGGAGGGCTCCCCGCTCGGCCACGGCTTCCGCGACAAGGAGCTGGAGGAGAAGGTCTTCGAGCTCACGCAGAAGATCGGCATCGGCGCTCAGTTCGGCGGCAAGTACTTCTGCCACGACGTCCGCGTCGTGCGCCTGCCGCGTCACGGCGCGTCCTGCCCGGTGGCCATCGCCGTCTCCTGCTCCGCCGACCGCCAGGCCGTCGCGAAGATCACCGCCGAGGGCGTCTTCCTGGAGCAGCTGGAGAGGGACCCGGCGCGCTTCCTGCCCGACACCACCGACGAGCAGCTGGCCGAGGAGGGGGACGTCGTCCGCATCGACCTCAACCGGCCGATGGACGAGATCCTCGCCGAGCTCACCAAGTACCCCGTCAAGACCCGCCTGTCGCTGACCGGCCCGCTCGTCGTCGCGCGCGACATCGCCCACGCGAAGATCAAGGAGCGGCTGGACGCGGGCGAGGAGATGCCGCAGTACCTGCGCGACCACCCGGTCTACTACGCGGGCCCGGCCAAGACCCCCGAGGGCTACGCCTCGGGCTCCTTCGGCCCCACGACGGCCGGCCGCATGGACTCCTACGTCGAGCAGTTCCAGGCCGCGGGCGGCTCGAAGGTCATGCTCGCCAAGGGCAACCGCAGCAAGCAGGTCACCGACGCGTGCGCCGCCCACGGCGGCTTCTACCTCGGCTCGATCGGCGGCCCGGCGGCGCGCCTGGCGCAGGACTGCATCAAGAAGGTCGAGGTCGTCGAGTACGAGGAGCTCGGCATGGAGGCGGTCTGGAAGATCGAGGTCGAGGACTTCCCGGCGTTCATCGTCGTGGACGACAAGGGCAACGACTTCTTCACGGACCCGGCGCCGGCACCGACGTTCATGACGATTCCGGTGCGGAAGTAGCAGCGGAAGCAGTCACCTGCGGGGGCCGGGGGCTCAAGCCCCCGCCCCCCGCAGTACGTGGCGCTACGCGAAGCGCTGCGCGCCCGAGCCGTCGCACTTCTGCAGGCGCACCGGCTCCTTCGCCCCCGCCAGCGTCAGGCACAGGTCCTGCGCCGCCGTCGGGCGCAGCGTCGGGCCCGACCGCACGAACTGCTGGTTCGCGCCGCCGTGGCAGTTCCACAGCGTCACCGCCGTCCCGGCCGCGTAGCGGCCGCCCGGTACGTCCACGCACCGGTCGTGCGTCAGCGCCGTGTGCAGGGAGCCGCGCCCGGCGTCGTACCACCACTGCTGGTTGCGGGCCCCGGCCGCGCAGGGCCAGCCGCCCACCGCGGTGCCGTTGGCGCTGGCGGCGCCGTACGCGTCCACGCAGGTGCCCGCCGCTTCGCCGCGCAGCGGCCGGTACGCGTCGTCCCACGCCCCCGCGTACAGCTGCGGGGTGCCCGTGCTCGCGGGGTCGGCGCAGCCGGCCTCGCGGTAGCCGGACCGGTACAGCTGGGTGAGGCAGGACGCGAAGGCGCCGTGGCCGGCCCGGTTGGGGTGGAAGGACTGCCGTACGGAGTTGGCGTCCGGCGGGAAGGGGTTGGACAGCTCGATCCACAGCCCGCGCGCCCAGGTGTCCTCCATGCACACCTCGTGCCCGTGGAAGAGGCGGGAGTTGTCGAGGAAGTAGACGCCGGTGTCCCGGGCCACCTGCCGCATGCCGCGTTCGAAGGCGGGCACCGCAAAGTTGCGGCCCCAGGCGGCGTCGGAGGTGTGGCCGACGCAGCCGCCGGGGATCTTGCCGGGGAAGTCGGGGTTGTCCTCGATGTCGGGTCCGATGGGGCTGGGGTAGCCCATGACGACGAGTTTGTAGTCGCCGTCGGTGTAGCCGGCGTCCGTCATGACCTTGCGCAGGTCCCGTACGGTCGCCTCGACCTTGGGCACCAGGCCGTCGACGCGTGCCTGCCAGCCGGGGGCGTACTTGGGCTCGCAGGGCCCCTGCAGCAGCAGGTAGCGCTCGACGCAGTCGGTCATCACGGGGCCGAACTGCAGGTCGTCGTTGGCGCCGGCGACGAGGAGCACCAGTTTCACGCGGGTGGTGCGGGCCTTGACGGCCAGGGCGTCGCTCTGGACGAGCTCGTCGGCGTACTGCTTGCTGCCGCCGATGCGGATGTTGACGGTGGAGGCGCCGGAACAGGCCACGTTGTACGTGAGGTCGGCGGGTATGCCGGTGCGGTGGATGGCGGCGTCGGGCGAGCGGTGGCACCAGTTGTCCGGGCCGTCGGTGCCGGGCTCGTACGTTCCGACGCCCTCGCCGGAGATCTCGCTGTCCCCCAGGGAGAGCAGCGAGGTCTTGCGCTGGTCCATGGGCCGCTCGGCGGCGTCGCCGTAGAGCTCGACGGACTCCGCTGCGCGGAGCTTTTCGAGGTCGGGGGCGAGGGGGGTGGACGCGGTGGTGGTGCGGGGCGCGGCGGCGGCCGCCGCCGGTCCGCCGACGGTCGGTCCGCCGACCGCCGCCGCGAGGGCGGCGAGCGCGGCGAGGGAACATCGCAGGGTGGGTCTGCGTGTCCGGGACATGGAGCCTCCCCGAGTTCTGTTGTTACTCGCGGTATTTAGTAGTCACGAGGGCCTTTTGGGAACACGGGGAACGAGACAAACGCTGTGTTTGTCAGGAGGTAATGACCATGACCGACAGTGGCCAGTTCCGGATCGAGCACGACTCGATGGGGGAGGTCCGCGTTCCCGCCCACGCCAAGTGGCGGGCCCAGACCCAGCGCGCCGTGGAGAACTTCCCCATCAGCGGGCAGCGGCTGGAACGCGCCCACATCGAGGCGCTCGGCCGCATCAAGGCCGCGGCCGCGAAGGTCAACGGCGAGCTGGGGGTGCTGGAGGCGGACGTGGCCGCGGCCGTCGCGGAGGCGGCCGGGGAGGTCGCCGAGGGCCGCTGGGACGACCACTTCCCCGTCGACGTCTTCCAGACCGGCTCGGGCACGTCCTCCAACATGAACGTCAACGAGGTCGTCGCCACCCTGGCCACGGAGCGGCTCGGCCGCCCGGTGCACCCCAACGACCACGTCAACGCGAGCCAGTCCTCCAACGACGTCTTCCCCTCCTCGATCCACATCGCCGCCACCGCCGCCGTCACCCGCGATCTGATCCCGGCCCTGGAGCACCTGGCGGCGGCGCTGGAGCGCAAGGCGACGGAGTTCGCGGACGTCGTCAAGGCCGGGCGCACCCACCTGATGGACGCCACCCCGGTGACCCTCGGGCAGGAGTTCGGCGGGTACGCCGCCCAGGTGCGCCACGGCGTCGAGCGGCTGCGCACCGCGCTGCCGCGCCTGGCCGAACTGCCGCTCGGCGGCACCGCCGTGGGCACCGGCATCAACACCCCGCCCGGCTTCTCGCCGGCCGTCATCGCCGAGGTCGCCCGGGTCACCGGGCTGCCGCTGACCGAGGCCCGCAACCACTTCGAGGCGCAGGGCGCGCGCGACGGCCTGGTGGAGGCCAGCGGGCAGCTGCGGACCATCGCCGTCGGCCTCACCAAGATCGCCAACGACCTGCGCTGGATGGGATCCGGCCCGCGCACCGGGCTCGCCGAGATCGCCCTGCCCGACCTGCAGCCCGGCTCCTCGATCATGCCCGGCAAGGTCAACCCGGTCGTCTGCGAGGCCGTGCTCATGGTCGCCGCCCAGGTCACCGGCAACGACCTCACCGTCGCCACGGCCGGCGCCGCCGGCAACTTCGAGCTCAACGTGATGCTGCCGGTGATGGCCAGGAACCTCCTGGAGTCGGTCCGGCTCCTCGCCAACGCCTCCCGCCTGCTGGCCGACCGCACGGTCGACGGCATCACGGCCAATGCCGAGCGGGCCCGCGAGTACGCCGAGTCCTCCCCGTCCGTCGTCACCCCCCTCAACCGCTACATCGGCTACGAGGAGGCGGCCAAGGTGGCCAAGAAGGCCCTTGCCGAACGCAGGACGATCCGGCAGGTGGTCCTCGACTCCGGGTACGTCGACCGCGGACTGCTCACCCTGGAGCAGCTCGACGAGGCACTCGACGTGCTGCGCATGACGCGTCCGTAATCCATGGAAGCCTGGACCGTACCTTTGCGGCGCAGGTCACGGCACATCGGTGGCCCGGGCACCTAAGATCTGTGCATGGCAGCGGAGACCACGGACGACACGACGGGAACCACCGGCGACGGCGCCTGGGCACCGGGCGACCAGATCCTGTGGCGCTACCGCGACAACCGCAGCGGCCAGGTGCACATCTGCCGGCCCGTCACCGTCGTCGAGGACTCCCCCGACCTGCTCGCCGTCTGGATGGCCCCCGGCACCGACTGCGTCAAACCCCTCCTCGCCGACGGCACGCCCGTCCACCGGGAGCCGCTGGCCACCCGCTACACCAAGCCCCGCACCACCACCGTCACCCGCTGGTTCGGGCCGGGCGTGCTCAAGCTCGCCCGGCCCGGCGAGCCCTGGTCGGTCTGGCTCTTCTGGGACCCGGGCTGGCACTTCCGCAACTGGTACGTCAACCTCGAGGAACCCCTCGCCCGCTGGGCCGGCGGCGTCGACTCCGAGGACCACTTCCTCGACATCTCCGTCCACCCCGACCGCAGCTGGGAGTGGAAGGACGAGGACGAGTTCGCCCAGGCCCAGCTCGTCGGCCTCATCACCGCCGAACGCGCCGAGCGCGTACGGGCCGCCGGGCGCGCCGCCGTCGACCTCATCGAATCCTGGGGCGCCCCCTTCGCCGCCGGCTGGCCCGACTGGCGGCCCGACCCCGCCTGGCCCGTGCCCGCCCTGCCCGCCGACTGGGACCGCCCGCCCGCGGCCCACCGCGAACCCGGGTGTGAATCAGGGCCGGAACCGCTTGCCGACTCCCCGCGCGACGATCGTAGGATCAGCCTCCGCGGTACCGGCACAGCTATGGGAGGGGCACAACCGTGAGCGCTGACGGTCGGCGGGACTACGACGGCTACGCCCGCTTAGGGCTGGACCGCAGCGGCCAGGCCGAGGCGTTCGACGCCATCGGCGACCGCTACGACGAGGCATTCCCGCACAAGGACGGCCAGCTCGCCTCCGGCGCCTGGCTGGCCACCACCCTGCCGCCCGGCTCCCGCGTCCTGGACGTCGGCTGCGGCACCGGTCTGCCGACCGCACGCCAGCTGGCGGACGCCGGGCACGAGGTCGTCGGCATCGACCTGTCCCCCGGCATGCTCGACCTCGCCCGCGCCAACGTCCCGGAGGCCGCCTTCCACCTCGGTGACCTCGCCGGGCTGCGCGACGGGCACCTGGGCACGTTCGACGGCATCGCCGCCTTCTTCTCCCTGCTGATGCTGCCGCGCGCGGAGATCCCGTACGCGCTGCGGATGCTGCACGACCTCCTCAGACCCGGGGGACTGCTGGCCCTGTCGATGGTCGAGGCCGACGTCGACGACTACGCCATGCCGTTCCTGGGCAACACGATCCGGGTATCCGGTTACCTGCGGGACGACTTGCGGCAGGTCGTGCGCGACGCGGGATTCGACATCGCCGGCGAGAACGCGCTGGCGTACGCCCCGGCCAGTACGGACGTCCCACCCGAGATCCAGATCTTCCTCGACCTGCGCCGCGCCTGAACCCCGTGTGCCCCAGCCGGGCGCACGGCCCCGACGGATGGAACCCCACGCGTGACGGAGCACCCCAACTCCCACGGCAGACCCCGCCCCGCCCCCCGGCCGGCGGCCACCCCCGCACGCCCCGACACCGCGCCGACGGGCCGCACGGGCCGTACGGGCACCATGCCCGGGGCCCAGCCGGACCCTGCGGGCGCCGGCAACCCCGCGGCCCGTACGCCGCGCCCGGCGGACGACGCGCCCACCGGTGGCGTGCCGCGCCAGGCACGCCGCGCGGGCGCAACGCCCATCCGCGACGGCAACCCCGCCACCCCTGCCCCGCGCCCGACGGGCCACGAGGAGACCCCACCCACCGCCGCGGGCCGCGTGCCGCGGCAGACGCGCGGTGCGGGCAACTCCCGTGCCGAGGGCGCCCGTACGCGACAGCCGACCGGCCGTCCGGAGGGCGACGGGGCCGCCCCGGGCCGGACGGACGGCATGGCCGCAGCACCCGCCGGCGGCGAAGGTGCGGCGGACCGCGCCCGTACGGGCGCCGGGCGCCGCGCGCGGCGGGCGGGGGGCCGACGCCGAACTGACGGTACGTCAACCGCTCGCCTCGGGCGCGAGATACCCACCGTCGCCGGCGGCGACGGCGAGCGGGCCCGGCCCGCCGCGGACGGCACCGGCACCGGCACCCCGCGGCGCAGCCGGCGCAAGGCGCCGGCCGTGCGGGCCGGGGCGCGGGCCGGAGCCGGGATGCGCATGGAGGGGTCCGACCAGGAGCCGGCCGACTGCGGCGCGGCGCAGGCGCCCGTCGTGGACGACGCGGACGGGGACGGGCACGCCCGGCCCCGGGCCCGTGGTGGCCGCCAGCGGGCCGGGGACGTGCGCGGCAGCCGCGACGGCACGGCGTCCGCCTCCGACGCGGGCGGCGGCGGTGCCGGCGGCGCCGGGGACGCCGCCGGCCACGGCAGCGGCGACGTGCCGCCCGGCGGCGGCGCGGGCGGCACGGGCGGGCCGGGCACGGCCGGTCTGGCGCAGGCCGCGGCCGGCGCCTCCGGCGGCGGCGAGCGGCTGCGTTTCGTGGGCGCCGCGACCCGCCGTATCGCCCGTGGCATCGATCTGGACGAGATCGTGCTGGGCCTGTGCCGGGCCACCGTGCCCACGTTCGCGGACGCGATCCTCGTCTATCTCCGCGATCCGCTGCCCGTCGGCGACGAGCGGCCCGTGGGTCCGGTGGTGCTGCGGCTGCGCCGCACGGACCGGTTGCCGGACAGTGCGCAGGAGAGTCCGGATCCCGGCCCGGAGCTGACGGAGACGGCGGCGGAGCGCTGCGAGGTGCGCATAGGCGGGCCGCTCGCGGAGGTGCTGAGGGGGGTCCGGCCGGTGTTCGGGGACTCCTCGGCCGCGCGGGCGGCCCTGCCCGAACTGCTCGGCGAGGGCCGGCACGTGCCGGATCGCCACCGTACGATCCTGGCGCCGTTGCGCGGCCGGCGCCGGGTGATCGGCGCGGCCGTGTTCGTCCGCCGCCTGGACCGGCCGCCGTTCGAGGGCGACGACCTGCTGGTGGCGGCGCAGCTGGCGACGCACACGGCGCTCGGCGTGGACAAGGCCGTGCTGTACGGCCGCGAGGTGTACATCGCCGACGAGTTGCAGCGCACGATGCTGCCGGACTCGCTGCCGCAGCCGACGGGCGTGCGGCTGGCCAGCCGCTATCTGCCGGCGGCGGAGACGGCCCGGGTCGGCGGCGACTGGTACGACGCGATCCCGTTGCCCGGCAACCGCGTGGCGCTCGTCGTCGGCGACGTCATGGGCCACTCGATGACGTCCGCGGCGATCATGGGTCAGCTGCGGACGACCGCGCAGACCCTGGCGGGCCTGGACCTGCCGCCGCAGGAGGTGCTGCACCACCTCGACGAGCAGGCGCAGCGCCTGGGCAGCGACCGGATGGCGACGTGCCTGTACGCGGTGTACGACCCGGTCGCGCACCGCATCGTGATCGCCAACGCCGGGCATCCGCCGCCGGTGCTGCTGCACCGCGGCGGCCGGGCGGAGGTGCTGCGGGTGCCGCCGGGCGCGCCGATCGGCGTGGGCGGGGTGGACTTCGAGGCGGTGGAGCTGGACGCGCCGGCCGGGGCGACGCTGCTGCTGTACACCGACGGTCTGGTGGAGTCCCGGATGCGGGACGTGTGGACGGGGATAGAGCAGCTGCGTGAGCGGCTCATCGAGACCGCGCGTCTGACGGGCCCCAATCCGCCTCCGCTGGAGCCGCTGTGCGACGAGGTGCTGGGCATGCTCGGCCCGGGGGACCGGGACGACGACATCGCGCTGCTGGCGGCCCGTTTCGAGGGCATCGCGCCGAGCGACGTGGCGTACTGGTTCCTCGACCCGCGCCCGCAGACGCCGCGCGAGGCGCGCCGCCTGGCCCGCAGGGCGCTGGCCCGGTGGGATCTGGAGGAGCTCACGGACGGGGTGGAGCTGCTGGTCAGCGAGGTGATCACCAATGCCGTGCGGTACGCCGAGCGTCCGATAACGCTGCGGCTGCTGCGCACGGACGTGCTGCGCTGCGAGGTCGGCGACGACGTGCCGCAGCTGCCGCGGCTGCGGCAGGCGCGGCCGTCGGACGAGGGCGGCCGGGGTCTGTACCTGGTCAACAGGATGGCCCGGCGCTGGGGTGCCACGCGGCTGAGCACGGGGAAGGTGGTGTGGTTCGAGCTGGCGCTGCCGTCGCGCGCCCGCTGACCGTGGCGGCACTGTTGCCGACGCGGTGTCGGCGCGCTTGACTGGCCCGGTCGAGGGGCGGCTTCCCTCCGCCCCCGCACGTTCCTCGTTCGGGAGGCGTCCCATGGCCGATTCGGCGCACAGCACCCCGTACACCCAGCAGGCCGCGTACACCACGAACAACGTCGGTATCCCGGTGGAGAGCGACGAGCACTCGCTCACCATCGGCGACACCGGCCCCGTCCTGCTCCAGGATCACTACCTCATCGAGAAGATGGCCCAGTTCAACCGCGAACGGATCCCCGAACGGGTGGTCCACGCCAAGGGCGGCGGCGCGTACGGGCGCTTCGAGGTGACCAACGACGTCAGCCAGTTCACCAAGGCCGACCTCTTCCGGCCGGGCAGCCGCACCGAGGCGCTGGCCCGCTTCTCGACCGTGGCCGGCGAGCAGGGCTCGCCCGACACCTGGCGCGATCCGCGCGGTTTCGCGCTGAAGTTCTACACCCGCGAGGGCAACTACGACCTGGTCGGCAACAACACCCCCGTGTTCTTCGTGCGGGACCCGATCAAGTTCCAGGACTTCATCCGCTCGCAGAAGCGCCGCCCCGACAGCGGCCTGCGCGACCACGACATGCAGTGGGACTTCTGGACCCTCTCGCCCGAGTCGGCGCACCAGGTCACCTGGCTGATGGGCGACCGCGGCATCCCGCGGACCTGGCGCCACATGAACGGCTACGGCTCCCACACCTACATGTGGATCAATGGGGGCGGGGAGAAGTTCTGGGTCAAGTACCACATCAAGACCGACCAGGGCATCGAGTTCCTCACCCAGGCCGACGCCGACCGCCTGGCCGGCGAGGACGCCGACTTCCACCGCCGCGACCTGTTCGACTCCATCGCCCGCGGCGACGCCCCGAGCTGGACGATGTTCGTGCAGGTGATGCCGTTCGAGGACGCCGCGGACTACCGCTTCAACCCCTTCGACCTGACCAAGGTGTGGCCGCACGGCGACTACCCGCTGATCGAGGTCGGCCGGCTCACCCTCGACCGCAACCCCGAGGACTACTTCGTCCACATCGAGCAGGCCGCCTTCGAGCCCTCCAACCTGGTGCCCGGCATCGGCCCCTCCCCGGACAAGATGCTGCTGGGCCGGCTCTTCTCCTACCCGGACACCCACCGCTACCGCATCGGCCCCAACTACACCCAGCTGCCGCCCAACCGCCCGCAGGCCCCGGTGAACTCCTACGCCAAGGACGGCGCCATGCGCTACGAGCCGTCCCGCGCCGCCCGCCCGTACGCGCCCAACTCCTACGGCGGCCCGGCGGCCGACACCACCCGCTTCGGCGACATCGCCGGCTGGGCGGCGGCCGGCGAGATGGTGCGCGAGGCGTACAAGCTGCACCGCGAGGACGACGACTGGGGCCAGCCCGGCACGCTCGTCCGCCAGGTCCTGGACGACGCGGCGCGCGAGCGCCTGGTGGAGAACGTCGCGGGACACCTGAGGGCAGGCGTGACCGCCCCCGTCCTCTCCCGCGCCCTGCAGTACTGGCGCAACATCGACAAGGAGACGGGCGACCGGATCGCCACCAAGGTCAACGGCGGATGACAAAGCAGCCGGCCGTCCTCCCCTTCAGGGGAGGACGGCCGGCTGCTGTTCACGTCGCCGTGGGTCAGAACGACGGCGGGGGCGGGTTGACCCCACCGTTGGGCCGGGTGTTGGGGTCGCCCCCGGTGCCTCCGCTGTTCGTCGGCTTCGGCGGGTTGCCGGACGAGCTGCTCGACGTCGGGCCGGGCGGCGTGTGGTGCGACGGGCCGGTGGACGGCGAGCGCGTGTTGCCGGACGGGGAGCCCGAGGACGAGCTCGACGGAGAGCGAGTGCCCGACGGGGTGCCCGAGGGGGACTTCGAGGCGCCGGGCGAGGCGTTGCCGGAGGGCGTACGGGCCGGGGCGACCGGCGGGACGTACTTGTCCTGCGTCTCCAGCTCGAACTTGGCGTCGTCGTCCTCGTCGTCGAAGACGGAGGAGGTGTAGGCGGCCCAGATCTTCGCGGGGTACGTACCACCGTTGACGCGGCCGCCGCCGCCCGTGCCCTGCAGGGTCACCTGCTTGCCGCCCTGGCCCTCACCGAAGAGACCGACGGAGGTGACCAGGCCGGGGGTGTAGGCGGTGAACCAGGCCGACTTGTCGTCGTCGGAGGTACCGGTCTTGCCTGCCACCTGGTAGCGGCCGCTGGCGACGACGTTCGCCGTACCGTCCTCGACCACACCGGTCATGACGGAGGTGACGCCGTCGGCGGTGTTGCGGGAGACCACGCGCTCGTCGGCGACCGGGTTGGGGAGCTTGTAGTTCTCGCCCTTCCAGGACACGGACTTGATGATGCTGGGTGTGGTCTTCTTGCCGTGGTTGTCGAGGGTGGCGTAGACGCCCGCCATCTCCAGCGGGCTCGCGCCCATGGAGCCCAGCGACATGGAGGGGACCTCTTCGAAGTCGCTCTTCATGCCGAGCTCGACGGCGGTCTTCTTGACCTTCGCCAGGCCGACGTCGACGGCCATCTGCGCGAAGACGGTGTTGACCGAGTCGTTCATCGCCTGCTGCACGGTGACGGCAGGCTTGGAGTAGCCGTCCTCGTTCTCGGGGGCGAAGCCGTCGCCGCCCGGTCCGACGACCGGACGCTTGTTGGTGCCGTCGTACGTCGTGGACGGCGTGATCGGCTGCCCGCCCTGGGTCTTCGACTCGTTCTGCAGGGCCGAGGCCAGGATCAGCGGCTTGAACGTGGACGCGGGCTGGTAGTCGCCGCGCGTGGCGTTGCTGAGCTGGTGCTTGAGGAAGTCCTGGCCGCCGTAGAGGGCCACGACGTGACCGGTCTTGGCGTCGACGGAGACGGCGCCCGGCTGGACGTGGCCGTCGACCTCGCGGGCCTTCGGGTCCAGGTCGTCGAGCAGCTGGTTCTTCATCGCCTTTTCGAGCGCGGCCTGCTTCTTCGGGTCGATGCTCAGCGTGATCGTCCAGCCGCCGGCGGCGAAGTCGCTCTCGGGGCGGCCCTGGCGCTTGAGGTCGCGGATCATCTCCTCGCGCGCGGCCTGGACGAGGTAGCCGTTCTGGCCGGTGAGGCCGGCCGGGGGCTTGGGCTGGCCCGGCGGCTTGAACTTCATCGCCTTGCGCTTCTCGGGGTCGAGCCACTTCTGCTCGACCATCTTGTCGAGGACGTAGTTCCAGCGCGCCTCGACGTTGCGCTTGCCGGCGTCGGTGGCCGTGCCCCAGTCGTACTGGCTCGGCGCCTGCAGCAGGGCGGCGAGGTAGGCGCCCTCCTCCAGGCTGAGCTTGTCGACGTCCTTGCCGTAGTAGGCGCGGGAGGCCGCCTGGATGCCGGAGGCGTTGCGACCGAAGTAGCTGGTGTTCAGGTACCCCGCGAGGATCTCGGTCTTGTCCTTCTTGTCCTGGACCTTCAGCGAGATGATGAGTTCCTTCACCTTGCGGCTGACGGTCTGGCGCTGGTCCAGGTAGTAGTTCTTGACGTACTGCTGGGTGATGGTGGAACCACCCTGCTTGCCGCGGCCCATGACGGTGTTGAGGATGCCGCGCGCGGTGCCCTTGAGGTCGACGCCGGGGTCGGTCCAGAAGTTCTTGTTCTCGGCCGCGACGACCGCGTTCTGGACGTCCTTGGGGACCTTGGAGAGGGGCACCTCCTCGCGGTTGACCTCGCCGAGGCGGGCGATGATCTCGCCCTTCTGGTTCTTGTAGACGTTGCTCTGCGCCTGCGCGGCTTTGTTCCCTTCGCCGGGAACGTCCACGTACAGGTAGAGCGCGTAGAACGCACCGGCGGCGAGGCCGATCAGGCCCACGAAGTAGGCCAGCAGCAACTTCCAGGTGAAGAACCGGCGTATGCCGGTCTTTCTGGGTTTCCCGCCGCCCCGTGCCGGGCGGCCGCCCTTCTTCTGCGCTCGTCGCGCTTCAGCTCGGCCCATTTCTCCTGTAGCTCCAGTCCGTCCGCCCCCAACCCAGCTCATGAAGCTAACACCGCAACTGCCACCAAACGCCCATCGATCACGGCAATAACGGACGTGACATACAGCACCC
Source organism: Streptomyces luteosporeus (assembly GCF_039532865.1). Lineage (NCBI taxonomy): Bacteria > Bacillati > Actinomycetota > Actinomycetes > Kitasatosporales > Streptomycetaceae > Streptomyces > Streptomyces luteosporeus. Next base: position 43,863 of record NZ_BAAASL010000014.1, on the reverse strand, counting down.
CGGGTGGCGGGAACCCGGTACGGAGTCGCGCGGGAAACCGTACAGGAGTGATCAAGGACGATAATGTGCTATCACTTTGATAGGCAGTGCACGAGGGTGCACGGCACCGACCGAACCGGGGGACCTCCCATGCCCGAGACGCCCGACACCAGCCCCGACGTTCCCCGCTTCGCGGACCGCCCGCGCGTGACGGAGAAGCCCGCCAACGACATAGGCGGCGGACTCGCACTCCTGTTCGGTCTGATCGGCCTGCTCGTCGGCACCGGCCTCGTCGTCGCCGGCGGGGTCACCAGCTCGCACGTCCCGGGCGGGGTGACCGTCGCGCTCATCTTCGTGGGCATCTCCGTCGGCGTCTGCTCCCTGATCGCCATGGCGGGCCTGAACACCATCGCCCCCGGCGAGGCGCAGGTCGTCCAGCTCTTCGGCCGCTACCGCGGCACGATCCGCACCGAGGGCCTGCGCTGGGTGAACCCCTTCACCAGCCGGCGCTCCCTCTCCACCCGGGTGCGCAACCACGAGACCGCCGTCATGAAGGTGAACGACGCGTACGGCAACCCCATCGAGCTCGCCGCGGTCGTGGTGTGGCGGGTGGAGGACACCGCGCAGGCGATGTTCGAGGTGGAGGACTTCCAGGAGTTCGTGGCCACCCAGACCGAGGCGGCCGTGCGGCACATCGCCATCGAGTACCCCTATGACGCGCACGACGAGGACGCGCTGTCCCTGCGCGGCAACGCGGAGGAGATCACCGAGAAGCTGGCGCTCGAACTGCACGCCCGGGTCGAGGCCGCCGGTGTACGCATCATCGAGTCGCGCTTCACCCATCTCGCGTACGCCCCCGAGATCGCCTCGGCGATGCTCCAGCGCCAGCAGGCCGGCGCGGTCGTCGCGGCCCGCAAAATGATCGTCGAGGGCGCGGTGGGCATGGTCGAGATGGCCCTGGAGCGGATCATGGAACAGGACATCGTCGCCCTGGACGAGGAGAGGAAGGCGGCCATGGTCAGCAACCTGATGGTGGTGCTGTGCGGTGACCGGGCCGCCCAGCCCGTCCTGAACACCGGCACCCTCTACCAGTGACGGAGGAGGGTGCGGGAGCCGCACCGCGCCGGCCGCAGCAGCGCAAGCAGGTGCTGCTGCGGCTGGACCCGCAGGTGCACGACGCGCTGACGCGGTGGGCGGCGGACGAGCTGCGCAGCGCGAACGCGCAGATCGAGTTCCTGCTGCGCAAGGCGCTGCACGAGGCGGGCCGCCTGCCCTCGGACGTCTCCGCCATCCGCCGCCGCGGGCGTCCGCCGAAGGACTCCTGACCCCTGTCCCCGGTGATCGCCGGACGGGCCGGCCACCGCGTCGGCCCGTCCGGCGTTTCCGGCGCGGCTATACACATCATGTATACACACGATGTAGAGTCCCGCCCATGTCAATCGGACACACCCTGCTCGGCCTCCTGGAGGCCGGCCCCCGCCACGGCTATGACCTCAAGCGCGCCTTCGACGAGCGCTTCGGCCACGACCGCCCGCTCCACTACGGCCAGGTCTACGCCACCATGTCGCGCCTGCTGAAGAACGGCCTGGTCGAAGTCGACGGCATCGAGCAGGGCGACGGCCCCGACCGCAAGCGCTACGCCATCACCGACGCCGGCGTCACCGACGTCGCCTCGTGGCTGGAGCGGCCAGAGAAGCCCGAGCCGTACCTGCAGTCGACCCTCTACACCAAGGTCGTCCTCGCCCTGATGACCGGCCGCGACGCCACCGGCGTGCTCGACGCGCAGCGCGCGGAGCACCTGCGGCTGATGCGCGAGCTGACGCAGCGCAAGCGCGAGGGGGACCTCGCCGACCAGCTGATCTGCGACCACGCCCTGTTCCACCTGGAGGCCGACCTGCGCTGGCTGGAGATCACCGCCGCCCGCCTGGACCGGCTCGCCGACACGGTGGTGCGCCCGTGACGCCCGCCGGTTCACTGCTGGCCGCCACCGGCCTGCACAAGGCGTACGGCCTGACCCGCGCCCTGGACGACGCGGAGTTCTCCGTGCACCCCGGCGAGGTCGTGGCCGTCATGGGCCCCTCCGGTTCCGGCAAGTCGACGCTACTGCACTGCCTGGCCGGCATCGTGCGGCCGGACGCCGGCACCGTCTGCTACGCGGGCCGGGAGCTGACGGCGATGCCGGACTCCGAGCGCAGTGCGCTGCGCCGCACGGACTTCGGCTTCGTCTTCCAGTTCGGCCGGCTCGTCCCCGAGCTGACCTGCGCCGAGAACGTCGCGATGCCGCTGCGCCTGAGCGGCGTGGGCCGCCGTGCGGCGGAGCGCAAGGCCGCCGAGTGGCTGGACGCCCTCGAAGTGGCCGGCGTGGAGCGCAAGCGCCCCGGGGAGATATCGGGCGGTCAGGCGCAGCGCGTGGCCGTGGCCCGTGCCCTGGTCACCGAGCCGGCCGTGATCTTCGCGGACGAGCCGACGGGCGCCCTGGACTCGCTCAACAGCGAGCGCGTCATGCAGCTGCTGACCGATGCGGCCCGGGCCTCCCGGGCGGCCGTCGTGCTGGTCACCCACGACGCCCGCGTGGCCGCCTACTCCGACCGCGAGGTCGTCGTGCGCGACGGCCGCGTCCGGGACATGGCGGGGGCGCTGCGATGACCTTCCTGCGGACGTACGCGCGCGACCTGGCCATGGGCGCCCGCTTCGCCGTCACCGGCGGTCGCGCGGGGTGGCTGCGCACGGCGCTGACAGCACTCGGCGTCGGCATCGGCGTGGCGTTACTGCTCGTACTGGCCGCGCTGCCCGAGGCGGTGGGCGCCCGCGAGGAGCGCGACAGGGCACGTCACGGCGCCCGGAGCGAGCAGCTCGCACGGCCGCGTCCGGACACCGTGCTGATCAAGGAGGCCGACACCGAGTACCGCGGCCGGCACGTCCGCGGCCGCCTCGTGCGCCCCGAGGGCCCCAAGGCTCCCGTACCGCCCGGGGTGAGCGCGCTGCCGCGACCGGGGGAGATGGTGGTCTCCCCCGCCCTGAAGGAGCTCCTCGCCTCCCCCGACGGAAGGCTGCTGCGCGAACGGCTCCCGCACCGCCTCGCCGGGACCATCGGTGCGGGCGGCCTCGTCGGGCCCGACGAGCTGGCCTACTACGCAGGCGACGACCGCCTGGCGATCCGTCACCACCTGCCGTCGGACCCGCACCGGATCACCTCGTTCCGCGGTCGCTTCCTGATGCCCCCGCTGGGCGAGGACGTTCCCGTCCTCGGCGGTCTGGCCTGTGCGGTGATGCTGCTGCCCGTCGCCGTCCTGATCGCCACCGCCGCCCGCTTCGGCGGCGAGCGCCGCGACCGCCGGCTGGCCGCACTGCGCCTGGTGGGCGCGGACAACCGGACGACGCGCCGGGTGGCCGCGGGCGAGTCCCTGTGCGGCGCGCTGTTCGGCCTGGCGGCCGGCACCGGGCTCTTCCTGCTGCTGCGGCAGGGCGGCCCGTGGGTGCGCCTGAACGGTGTCGGCGTCTACCCCGGCGACCTCGTCCCCTCCCCACTCTCCGCCGTCGTCGTCGCCGTGGCGGTACCGCTGCTGACCGTCGCCGTGTCGCTGTTCGCCCTGCGCGACGTGGCGATCGAGCCGCTGGGCGTGGTGCGCGGCGCACCACGCCGGCGCCGGCTGTGGTGGCGCGTGGCGCTGCCGGTGTTGGGGCTGGCCCTGCTGGCGGGCCTGAGCGCGAACGTCTTCGACACCCTCTTCCTGGGCTACAAGTGGCTGGTGGTGCCCGCTGCCGCCGTTCTGATCCTGCTGGGCGTCTCGGTGCTGTTGCCCTGGGTGGTGCAGGCCGTCGTCGGCCGGCTGCGGGGCGGGCCGCCGGCGTGGCAGCTGGCCACGCGCCGCCTGCAGCTGGACAGCGGCCCGGCCTCCCGTACGGTCGCCGGCATCCTCGTGGCCGTGGCGGGCGCGGTGGCGGTGCAGATGTTCTACAGCGGGATCCCCACCGAGGAGCCCGCTGCCGCCGGCAGCGACCGGGCGGCGACCGTCCGCATGATGATGGACGTGGCCTCCGGCCCCCAGGTGCAGTCGCTGGTGGCGAAGGTCCGCGGCGCCGAGGGCGTGCGGGAGGCCGCCGGATTCACCACCATGCTGGTCGACCGGGAGGACGCGGTGGGCGTCCACGAGCTGACGGTCGCCGACTGTGCCGGCCTGCGCCTGCTGGCCCGGGTGGGCGAGTGCCGCGACGGCGACTCCTTCCTTGTCCACCAGCCGCCCCACTCGTACGGGCCCGTGCCGCAGCCGGGCATGAAGGTGGTTCTGCCCGGTGCGCCGGACAGCCGCACGCACTGGACGGTGCCGCCGGCAGCCCGCGTCGTGGAGCCCGAGGGCGAGGGGGTCCTGCAGCACTGGACCACCGGCATCCTGGCCACTCCCTCGGCCGTGCCCACCGCGGGCGTCCGGGACGCCGGGGCGAAGGTGATCGCGCGGCTGGACCCCCGGGTGCCGGACGCCGTGGAGCACGTACGCAATGCCGCGGCGGCCGCATCCAGCGAGGTCAACGTCTTCGAGTCCCGCCTCGCCTCCGGCACCGGTGAGTCCGACTACCGCTCCCTGCTGCGCCTCCTGCCGGGCGGTACGGCCCTGGCCCTCGGCCTCGTCGCGGTGAGCCTGATGCTGGCGACGGTGGAGCAGCTGCGCGAGCGCAGGTCGGCGCTGTCGGTGCTCGCGGCCTTCGGCGCGAGCCGGTCGGTCATCGCCTGGTCCGTGATCTGGCAAACGGCCGTCCCGGTGGTCCTCGGCATGATGCTGGCCGTGGCCTTCGGGCTGGGGCTGGGCCGGCTGGTCATGACGATGACGCCGCTGCGGGTGGCCGACTGGTTCGGCTTCGTGCCGATCGTGGGCGCGGGCCTGGGCGTCATCACCCTCGTCACGCTCGCCGCGCTGCCGGCGCTGTGGCGGATGATGCGCCCGGACGGCCTGCGGGCCGAGTAGCAGCGCCTCGGTTCACGATCCGTTCAGTTCACGATCCGTACCGGAAGTCGTCGCAGCTCCGAGCGCAGGGCGGCGGCGAACGCCTCGAACTCGCCCTGGCGGGCGGCCCCCGTCCGCATCGCCAGGGCGATCCGGCGCGAGGGCGCGGGGTCGGCGAAGTGGCCGGTCGCGAGCCGTTCGCTGCGGCCGGTCTCCACCTGCAGGGCCGTGGCCGGCAGCAGGGTCACCCCGAGCCCGCCGCCGACCAGCTGGACGAGCGTGGAGAGCCCGGCGGCGCTGGTCGTCGCGGCGACCCCCGCGGTGCGGCCGGCCTCCCGGCACACGTCCAGGGCCTGGTCGCGCAGGCAGTGGCCCTCGTCGAGCAGCAGCAGGTCCAGCTCGCGCAGGGCCTCGCGGGGGATGTCGCCGCGCCCGGCCAGCCAGTGGTCGTGCGGGGTGACCAGCACGAAGTCCTCGTCGAAGAGCGGGAGTTCGGTGATCCAGGACATGCCGAGCGGCACGGCGAGCAGCAGCAGGTCGAGCCGGCCCTGGGCGAGCCCGTCGAGCAGGGAGCCGGTCTGCTCCTCGTGGACCTGCAGGTCCAGCTGCGGGTAGCGGTCGTGGACCAGGCGCAGGACGGTGGGCAGCAGGTACGGCGCGACGGTGGGGATGACGCCCAGGCGCAGGACGCCGGTGAAGGGGGCGCGGGCAGCTTCCGCCTCCTCCATGAAGGAGCCGACCGCCTCCAGGACGGCGCGGGCCCGGACGGCGAGCCGCTCACCCGCAGGACTGAGCAGCACCTTGCGGGTCGTACGCTCGAGAAGCTGAATTCCGAGGGTCTCCTCAAGGGTGGAGACGGCACCGGAGAGCGCGGGCTGGCTCATGCCGATGGCCGTCGCGGCGTCCCTGAAGTGCAGGTGCTCGGCCACGGCGGCGAAGGCGCGCAGCTGGGCGAGGCTGGGCTGGCGGGCGCGTCCGGGGGCTATGGACGAGGCCGACGACGTCACTGATAACCACCTCCAATCAACGCCACCCAGTCTACCTATTTCCCCTATCAATGCCTCCTGTGGCACTGTGTTCTTGTCCAACCCGCAGGAAACCCCCGAATCAGTGGGTTTCCTTCGTTGCAAGGAGAGCGCGTGCTCACTGTCGGTGACAAGTTCCCCGAGTTCGACCTGACCGCCTGTGTCTCGCTCGAGGCCGACAAGGCCTTCGCGCAGATCGACCACAAGACCTACGAGGGCAAGTGGAAGGTCGTTTTCTTCTGGCCGAAGGACTTCACCTTCGTCTGCCCGACCGAGATCGCCGCGTTCGGCCAGCTGAACGAGGAGTTCGCCGACCGTGACGCCCAGATCCTCGGCGTCTCCGGCGACTCGGAGTTCGTCCACCACGCCTGGCGCAAGGACCACAAGGACCTGCGCGACCTGCCCTTCCCGATGCTCGCCGACGCCAAGCACGAGCTGATGCGCGGCTGCGGCGTCGAGGGCGAGGACGGCTACGCCCAGCGCGCCGTCTTCATCGTCGACCCGAACAACGAGATCCAGTTCGTCATGGTGACCGCCGGTTCCGTGGGCCGTAACCCCAAGGAGGTCCTGCGGGTCCTCGACGCCCTGCAGACCGACGAGCTGTGCCCCTGCAACTGGTCCAAGGGCGAGGAGACCCTCGACGCGGTCAAGCTCCTCGCCGGCGAGTGAGCTGATCTCCCATGGCCCTCGATGAGCTGAAGTCCGCGATACCGGGCTACGCCAAGGACCTGAAGCTGAACCTCGGCTCGGTCATCGGCAACTCCACGCTGCCCCAGCAGCAGCTGTGGGGCACCGTGCTCTCCTGCGCGATCGCGACCCGTTCGCCGATCGTGCTGCGCGAGCTGGAGCCGGAGGCCAAGACCCACCTCTCCCCGGAGGCGTACGAGGCCGCCAAGGCCGCCGCCGCCATCATGGCGATGAACAACGTCTACTACCGGACCCGGCACCTGCTGTCGGACCCGGAGTACGGCAACCTTCGGGCCGGTCTGCGGATGAACGTCATCGGCAACCCGGGCGTGGAGAAGGTCGACTTCGAGCTGTGGTCCCTGGCGGTCTCCGCCATCAACGGCTGCGGCCTGTGCCTCGACTCGCACGAGCAGGTGCTCCGCAAGGCCGGTGTCGACCGGGAGACGATCCAGGAAGCGTTCAAGATCGCCGCCGTCCTCCAGGCCGTCGGCGCGACGCTGGACGCGGAAGCCGTGCTGAACGGCTGATCGCGGCCCACCGCATCGAGGGGCGGGCCCCCGACCTGAACCAGGTCGGGGGCCCGCCCCTTTTGCTCGGCTGTTCCGCTCAGCTGCCGCCCGCCGGCGGCGCGCCCGGCGCGCCCTCCGGCAGGCCGGCGTCCGTGCCGCGCTCGGTCGCCTCCCGCGCGTACGCGCGCAGATAGCCGACGACCGTGTTGGTCACCGCCACCAGGGGCACGGCCACGACGGCGCCGCCGATGCCGGCGATCATCGAGCCGGCGGCGACGGCGAGGACGACGGCCAGCGGGTGGACGCGCACCGCGCGGCCGAGGATGAACGGCTGCAGGACGTGGCCCTCGATCTGCTGCACCGCGAGCACGACCACGAGCACCATCATCGCCGTGAAGACGTCGCGGGTGACGAGCGCCACCACGACCGCCAGCGCGCCGGAGACCACCGCGCCGACCAGCGGGATGAAGGCGAACAGGAAGATGAACACGGCCAGCGGCACGGCCATGGGCACGTTCAGGAAGAACAGCCCGATGCCGATGAAGATCGCGTCGATCAGCGCCACTATCACCGTGCCGCGCACATAGGCGGTCAGCGTCGTCCACGCCCGCGGGCCGGCGCCCGCCACGCCCTCGCGGGCGGCGGCCGGCACCAGCTTGAGCAGCCACTGCCAGATGCGGGGGCCGTCGTAGAGCAGGAAGAGCGTCGAGAACATCGCGAGCAGGATGCCCGTGAGGACCTCGATGATGACCTGGACGCCTTCTATGCCCGCCGAGGTGATGTCCTTGGTATTGGTGCCGATGGCTTCGCTCAGCTTGTCGGCGATGTTGTTGATCTGGTCCTGCGTGACGTGGAACGGGCTGTTGAGCAGCCAGCGCTTGAGCTCGGTGATGCCGTGCTGCACCTGCTGCGAGAGGTCGTCGAGGTTCTCCGTCACCTGCCAGGCGACGAACCAGCCGACCAGCCCCATCACCACGAAGCCGGAGACGAAGGTCATGGCCGTGGCCAGGCCGCGCGGGACCCCGCGCCGCTTGAGCGCGCCCACCGTGGGCTGCAGCAGGGCGGTGATGAGCAGACCGGCCACGAAGGCCAGCACCACCAGCCGTACCGCACTGATCACGCGCATCAGTACGTACAAGGTGCCGGCGAGGATCAGCAGCCGCCAGGCGACCTCGGCCGCGACCCGGATGCCCCAGGGGACGGCCGTGACCGGGTCGGGCCGGGCGGCCTCGGGTCGTACGGCCGGAGCCGCGGCGGGCTCGGCCGGGGGCGCGGCAGCGGGCTGCGGAACGGAGGGTTCGGGCGCCGTGACGCGGGCAGGCGTGGGTACGGGCCCGGGTTGCGTGCCGGACTCGGCGGCGGCCCTGCGGGTTTCGAGCCGTTCGGCGAGCCGCGTCAGACCCGCTCCCAGCCCGCCCACCCATCGTGGCAATCTGGACATTCTTCTTCCTCTACCCCACTCCCCCGTGGCCATCCCTGCTGAGACGTTACCTGCCCGGACGTGACGAGACCCCGACCGGTACCGGTCGGGGTCTCGTCAGCGGTCAGCGGGGTCCGGAAGGACCTAGTACCACTGGTTGGCCTGCCAGAACGACCAGGCGCCGCACGGGCTGCCGTAGCGCTCGTTCATGTAGCTCAGGCCCCACTTGATCTGGGTGGCCGGGTTGGTACGCCAGTCGGCACCCGCCGAGGCCATCTTGGTGCCGGGCAGCGCCTGCACCAGACCGTACGCGCCGGAGGAGGCGTTGGTGGCCGTGTAGTCCCAGCTGCTCTCGTTGTTCACAATGTTGCTGAAGCACTGGAACTGGTCGCCCGGGACCATCTGCCGGGCGATCGCCTGGACCTCGGCGACGGAGTAGGAGCCCTTGACCGCGAACGAGGACGCGTCGCGCGCCGCGGAACGGCTGGCGATGTTCTCCTGGTCGCGCTTGGCGGCCTTCTCCTCCGCCTCCTCCTTCGCCTTCTTCTCCGCCTCTTCCTTCTTGGCGGTGGCGTCCTCGGCGGCCTGCTTGCGCGCGGCCTCCTCGGCTTCCTTCTTGGCGGCGGCGTCGGCGGCCTCGGTCTGCGACTCGGCCTGCTGCGTGAGGGAAGCGGACTGCGCCTGGACGTTCTGCGCGACGGGAATGCCCGCGAGAACAGTGGTGTCCGCGGCGGTGGCCTCGACCCGGTCGGTCGTACCCTGGTCGTGACCCGCGGCGACACCGACAACGGCGCCAACGGTGGTGACCGCGGTGGCGGATGCCACGGCGAATCCCCGGACCGAAATCCGGCTCACACGGTTTCCTTCCAGCATCGCCCGCATAGGTGACCTCGCGGACGCGATCGTGCCCCTGGCGCTGGCCTCCGAAGGCACCGGACCCCGAAAGGGCCGGCCGGTCACGGGAGGCACTGACCCGGTGGGCCCTCCGTGAGGGAGGTCCGCTCAGTGCTCGGGCGGCATACGGCGACGTTCTTCAGTTGTGTGTGATACGCGAGCCCCCTTCAGGGGCCCAAGTGCCGTATGCGGGGCCTGACAGGAACCAGACTCTGCCCGAACGACACGCCGCGAAGCAATTCTTGGGTACGTGGGAAAGCTCACACCTCGTTTATCCCGACCGGTTCACGGAAAGAGCCGCGGCACACGACGACGCGCGGCTAGGCTGCTGCGCCCGCCGCGCGCCGAACCGGGAACGGATCCCGCTAGATGCGGCCGTCCTCCAGCATTTCGGTCACCATCGCCGCGATCGGCGAGCGCTCCGAACGCGTGAGCGTCACGTGCGAGAACAGAGGATGCCCCTTCAGCTTCTCCACCACGGCGACCACACCGTCGTACCGCCCGACGCGCAGATTGTCCCGCTGCGCCACGTCATGGGTGAGAACGACCCGGGAGTTGGCCCCGATGCGCGAGAGCACCGTCAGCAGCACGTTCCGCTCCAGCGACTGGGCCTCGTCCACGATGACGAACGCGTCGTGCAGCGAGCGGCCCCGGATGTGGGTCAGCGGCAGCACTTCGAGCATCCCGCGGCCCACCACCTCCTCGATGACCTCCGCCGTCGTCACCGCCGAGAGGGTGTCGAAGACCGCCTGCGCCCACGGGCTCATCTTCTCGGCCTCGGTGCCGGGCAGGTAGCCCAACTCCTGGCCGCCCACCGCGTACAGCGGCCGGAAGACCATCACCTTGCGGTGCTGCCGCCGCTCCAGGACCGCCTCCAGCCCCGCGCACAGGGCCAGCGCCGACTTGCCCGTACCGGCCCGGCCGCCCATCGAGACGATGCCGACCTCCGGGTCCAGCAGCAGGTCCAGCGCCACGCGCTGCTCGGCGCTGCGGCCGTGGATGCCGAACGCCTCGCGGTCGCCGCGCACCAGCCGCACCGCACCGTCGGCCGTCACCCGGCCCAGCGCGCTGCCCCGCTCCGACTGCAGGACGAGCCCGGTGTGCACGGGCAGTTCCGCCGCTCCGGGCACGGACACCCGCTCGGCGGCGAAGAGTTCGTCGACCTGCTCGGAGGTGACGGTCAGCTCCGCCATGCCCGTCCAGCCGGAGTCGGTGACGGCCAGCTCCGCCCGGTACTCCTCCGCCAGCAGCCCCACCGCCGACGCCTTGATCCGCAGCGGCAGGTCCTTGGAGACGACGGTGACGTCGTAGCCCTCGGCCTGCAGGTTGCGGGCGACCGCGAGGATGCGCGAGTCGTTGTCGCCGAGGCGGAAACCGGCGGGCAGTATGCCGGGATCCGAGTGGTTCAGCTCGACGCGCAGCGAGCCGCCCAGCTCACCGATCGGCACGGGCGCGTCCAGCCGCCCGTGCTGCACCCGGTAGTCGTCCAGCAGGCGCAGGGCCTTGCGGGCGAAGTACCCGAGCTCCGGATGGTGCCGCTTGGCCTCCAACTCCGTGACCACCACCACGGGCAGCACGACCTCGTGCTCCTCGAAGCGGGTCATCGATCCTGGGTCGGCCAGCAGGACGCTGGTGTCGAGGACGAAGGTGCGCCGGTCGGCATCACGGCGCTTCTTGCTGGTCACCACGGGTGGACGTACCCCCTCGTGCAGAGGTGAGACGCGCCGCCGGCGTGAGGTACGGGGGCGCGGGGAACGGGCCGGGTGCCGGCCCCGCCAGGGTCGCCGGACCTCCGGCCCGCCGCGTCGGCCGTGCGGGCGCTTGCCACCGCTCGGTGCCCACGGGCGTCGTCCTGGTGCAAAGGGCCTCCCGGGCGGGCGACCCCATGCCGCCCGCTGGCAGAGCGACGGTCCCGCTGAAGACCGCCGGCCTGCAGGGGATATTCCCGCTCCTTCGCGTGACCATGCAACGGCATATGCGACGAGCAGGTGAACGATCGATCCCCCGTTGCCCGCACTTCAGTTCGCGCAACGGCGCCCCCGCCGCTGCGTCGGACCGCGCACCGGTGCGCCCCGTAGGGGCGCGGGGAACTGCGCGATCGGCCCCCGACGGCCCGCAGGCGACACGCCGCCCCGCGGCCCGGGTGAAGCACGGCACCCCACCTGCGGGCACGTCGTGGCTTGTCGCGCAGTTCCCCGCGCCCCTATGGGGCGCCGTGCGGCCAGGCCCTAGTAGCCGTACCGCCGGTGACGCGCCGCGTAATCCCGCAGCGCACGCAGGAAGTCGACCTTCCGGAAGGCGGGCCAGAAGACTTCGCAGAAGTAGTACTCGGAGTGGGCGCTCTGCCAGAGCATGAAGCCGGACAGCCGCTGTTCACCGCTGGTGCGGATGATGAGGTCGGGGTCGGGCTGGCCCTTGGTGTAGAGGTGCTTGGTGATGTGGTCGACGTCGACCATCTCGGCCAGCTCCTCGAAGGACGTGCCGCTCTCCGCCGCCTCCAGGATCAGCGAGCGCACCGCGTCGGCGATCTCCTGCCGGCCGCCGTAGCCGACGGCGACGTTGACGAGTATTCCCTTGCGGTCGAGCGTGTCCTGCTCGGCCTCCTTGAGCACCTGCTGCGTGCGGCCCGGCAGCAGGTCGAGGTTGCCCACGTGGTGCACGCGCCAGCGGCCGTCGGCGGCCAGGCCGCGCACGGTGTTCTCGATGATGGCGAGCAGCGGCATGAGCTCCTCGGCCGGACGGTCGAGGTTGTCCGTGGAGAGCATCCAGAGGGTGACGACCTCGACGTCGGTCTCCGCGCACCAGCCGAGCAGCTCGGAGATCTTGTCCGCGCCGGCCTGGTGACCCTGTTCGGTCGTCCGGCCGTCCGCCCGCGCCCAGCGGCGGTTGCCGTCGAGGATGACGCCGATGTGCTTGGGCACCTGGGCATGGTCGAGGCGGCCCTCCACCCGGCGTGCGTAAAGCCTGTACACCAGGTCGCGCAACTTCACTCTTCCTGCCCCTCCATGCCATGGCGGTCGCCCCGAGGGCGCCACCCTACTGCCAGCGTGTCGCGAGGACCCAACTAGCCCTGTCACAAGACCGTGATAGTCAGGTGCACATGACCGATCCCTCGCTCTACCGGGCGGCCCCGGCGCGCTACGACTCCATGGAGTACCGGCGCACCGGCCGCAGCGGGCTCAAGCTGCCCGCGATCTCCTTGGGACTGTGGCACAACTTCGGCGACGACCGCACCCTCGACTCGCAGCGGGCGATCCTGCGCCGCGCCTTCGACCTGGGGGTCACCCACTTCGATCTGGCCAACAATTACGGGCCGCCGCCGGGCTCGGCCGAGCTGAACTTCGGCAAGCTGCTGGAGCAGGATTTCCGGCCCTACCGGGACGAACTCGTCATCTCGACGAAGGCCGGCTACCTCATGCACCCCGGCCCGTACGGCGAGTGGGGCTCCCGCAAGTACTTGTTGTCGTCGCTGGACGCCTCGTTGCGCCGGATGGGTCTGGAGTACGTCGACATCTTCTACTCGCACCGTTTCGACCCGCACACGCCGCTCGAAGAGACGATGGGCGCGCTGGCGTCCGCGGTGCAGCAGGGCAAGGCGCTGTACGCGGGGGTGTCCTCCTACAACGCCGAGCAGACACGCGAGGCCGCGCGGCTGCTGCGCGAGATGGGCGTGCCCGCGCTGATCCACCAGCCGTCGTACTCGATGATCAACCGGTGGACCGAGGACGACGCGCTCCTCGACACGCTGGAGGACGAGGGCATGGGCTGCATCGCCTTCGCGCCGCTGGCGCAGGGCCTGCTCACCGACAAGTACCTCCAGGGCGTCCCGGAGGGCTCGCGCGCCTCCAGGGGCACCTCGCTGGACCCCGCGCTGCTGACCGGGCAGGTCGTGGAGCGGCTGCGCGGGCTGAACGCGATCGCGCAGCGCCGGGGCCAGACGCTGGCGCAGCTGGCGCTGAGCTGGGTGCTGCGGGACGAGCGGATGACCTCGGCGCTGACGGGGGCCTCCAGCGTGGCCCAGCTGGAGGCGAACGTCGCCGCGCTGGGCGGGGCACCGCTGACCAAGGAAGAACTGGCCGAAATCGATGCCCTTGCCGTGAGTGCCGAAGGCGTCAATATCTGGGCCCAGCGCGGCTGACCCGGGCCCGCGGAACCGGCTTCCGCACGGCTCGTCACGGAGAGTGACCAGAGGGAAAGAAAAACGGGCCGGTCCGTGGGGGGGATACGGACCGGCCCGAGGGGGGGTTTCCACCATAACCGGTCCGGGGCCGTGTTCGGTGCATCGAGGGGGGTGACAATCCGTGGCGTGCTGACCCGGAGCCCCCTATTCGATCTTGAATACACCTCTGCGCGGGGCCCCGCCGATGGCCGGAGGACCCTTCAGTACTGGGCCTACGGCGTAGAACCGGCCATCCTGGCGCGTTGTTCAAAGGCGTCCGGCGTGTCAGCCGAAAATGTCTTGCAAAGTCATCATCCGCTTGACGCCATTCCGCATTTTGGACGTGATCATGGCGAGAACGTAGCCGACATCACACCCGGATGGCGGCAGGTACGGGCGCGGCGCGGGCCACCGGCCCGTCCATGACGTCATCCCCCGGCCCGCAGCAGCACCCCCACCCATGCCCCCGCGATCAGGAACGGCCCCAGCGGGATCGTGGCGCCGCGCGCTGCGCGCCCCGTCAGGCGCAGGGCATTGCCGTAGAGGGAGCCGAGCAGCAGGCCCGCGAAGGCGCCCGCGAGCAGCGCACCCCAGCCGTACCAGCCCAGCACGCAGCCCAGCGCCGGGGCGAGCTTGACGTCGCCGAAGCCCATGCCCGCCGGATGCAGCAGGAACAGCACCAGGTATCCCCCGCCCAGCACGGCTCCGCCGAGCAGGGCCCGCGGCCAGGAGCCGGCCGCGCCCGGTATCAGGGCGGCGACGCCGAGCAGCACTGCCACGCCCGCCGCCAGCGGCAGCGTGAGGACGTCCGGCAGCCGGCGCACCGACCAGTCGACGCCCGCCAGCACCACCCCCACCGGTGCGGCCAGCAGCCACACCCCGAGCTCCGGCCGCGCCCCGGCCGCCGCGGCCAGCGCCGCGCACGCCAGGGCCGTCCCGGCGGCGGACCACGGCGCACCCGGCCCGTACCGCCCGCCGCACACCGCGCAGCGGGCCGGGCCCAGCCAGCCCGCAACGGCGTGGCCGCAGGGTGCGGCCGTGCGCCACGGCTCCTCCGGCGCCACGGCCAGCCGGTACCGCGCCCGCGCCGCCAGGGCACCGGCCAGCGCCCCGTACACACCGCACACGGCGATCAACAGCGAGTACATGCCGCGAGATTACGCACGTTCGGCGCATCCCGTCCGGGCCTGTGGAAAACTCCGGCTACCCTCTGGCCATGGCTCGCCGGCAGCACGACTGGGTACGGGACGGTTCCGCCCAACTCCGCGTCCCCGCCTCGGGCGTGACGATGCCGGTCGAGGTGGCCGCCTCGGCACGGTCCCGCACCCGCGGGCTCCTCGGGCGGGACGGGGTGGAGGGCGGTCTGCTGCTCGTCCCCGCCTCCGGGGTGCACACCCTGGGCATGCGCTTCCCCATCGACGTGGCGTACCTGCGCCGTGACTTCACCGTCCTCGCCGTGCGCACCATGCCGCCGGGCCGCATCGGCCTGCCGCGCCTGCGTGCGCGCATGGTGCTGGAGGCCGCGGCCGGGGCCATGAGCGCCTGGGGGCTGCGGCCGGGCGACCGGCTGGAGCCCGTCCCCCGGCCAGGGCCGTAGGACCGGGGCACAGGACCGGGCGCAGGACCGGGCACAGGAACAGGACGGGAACACAACCGGAACAAGATCGTGACAGTCGCGGGGCAGCACCACGAAACACCCGGACAAAACGTCATCCGCCGCCCACCGACCGCTATATCAGATTGACTTCGCCTTCGGTCCGGGATTCCGGCACGCATTCAATATGACGAAACTTCGTGCGAAGATTCCGACTCACCGGTCAGCCCAGGCCGGTTTGACAAGAGGAAACTTCGTGAAGCGAAAGACGCTCATATCCGTTATCGGAGCAGGACTCACCGTGGCCGCCGCGGGTGTTCTGCTGCCGTCCACGGCCATCGGTGCACAGGACAACAACACGGTGGACAGGGCGACGACCGATTCCTTCGGCCGCCTCGCCGACGCGGTGCTGAACGAGCGCACTGCGGCCCTCCTCGACGGCCGCCGGGTCACCAGACCGGGCGACCTGCACGACAAGAAGGTGCGCGTGGCCTCGGGCCTGGCCCGCACCGAGACCTCCGGCCTGAGCTCGCTGCGCGACCGCAAGAAGGTCCTGGAGCAGCTGGGCGAGGTCTACAGCAACGCCGAGACCAAGGTCAGCACGGACGGCGTCCGCATCAAGGGCCGCACCGCCACCGTCCAGGTCACCGAGACCACGGTCCTGACGTACAAGAAGGTGCGCGGCGACGAGCCGACGACCACCGGCTTCCAGGCCCACCACGAGCTGACGTTCACCCGCGGCTCCAAGGGCAGCTGGGAGCTGTCGACCATCCGCGCCAAGGACGAGGGCCCGCGCGCCGTCAACCAGCCGGTGACGGCTCCGGCGCCCGCGACCGACGGCGACGGCTACCCGAAGGCGACCCCGGCCGCCATCACCTGGCCGGCCCGCCCCGCGCCGAAGACGCAGAAGGCCGGCGGTTACGACTACAAGGCCATGGCGGCCTATGCGGAGAAGTACTGGAGCCGGTACAACCCCGCCTACCCGAGCTTCAACAAGGGCGGCGGCGACTGCACGAACTTCATCAGCCAGGCCCTGAAGGCCGGTGGCTGGAAGGACGCGCCGGGCTCGGAATCCGACTACACCAAGTGGTGGTACAACTCCTCGAACCGGAGCCTGAGCACCTCCTGGGTCGGCGCCAACGAGTGGTCGTGGTTCACCCTGTCGCAGAAGCGCGCGACCAACCTGCAGAACGTCTACCAGATGGACGTCGGTGACATCCTGCAGATGGACTTCGACCGCGACGGGTCCAAGGACCACTCGATGATCGTCACCTACCGCAGCCGCATGGGCGTGCCGTACGTGACATACCACTCCACCAACACCTTCCGGAAGTCGGTGGCGAGCATCATCGCCTCCAACCCCGACGCGGTCTACTACGCGTACCGCACCTGACAGGTGCCCTTTTCCGCGGTGGGTCCGGCCGGGCCCACCGCCCACTCGTCTCACTTCTCTCACTCGTCGCGGCGGCGCGCCGCCAGGCTCCATGCGCCGAGCCCGATCAGCAGGGCGCTGCCCGTGCCGATCCCCGCGTAGCCGAGGATCCGCAGCCGCTCGCCGCGCCGCGCCGCCCCGGCCGCCGCGACCGGCTCCACGCCGGTGACCTGCCGGCCCCCGCCGCCCGCGCCGCCGCCCGTGGCGACCGCCGGCCGCGCGCCGGCCACGGACACGGCGAGCGCGACCGGCACTCCCCCGTCCCCGCGGACCTTGGGGCTCACGCTCACCTGCAGGTAGTACCAGCCGGGCAGGCTCATCCCGCGGGCCGCCTCCCCGCCGTCACCGCCGTCGTTCGCGGCCGGGGGCGTGGCCAGGGAGACGGTGGCCGGCCGGCCCTGGTAGCTGCCGGTGCGGTTCATGACGTAGCCGCGCCCGGGGTTGTTCAGGCCGACCCGCAGCCCGCCGACGACGTACGGGCCGCGGTCCGCCGCGCCCGCCCCGAACTCGGCGTCCGCGAAGAGCTGTTCGCCGGCGTCGACCCGCACCCGGTAGAAGCGCGTCTCGCCCGGACGGATCGTGTCCTGCCACGCCCCGGGCGCGATCTCGGCGGCGTCGTCGAAGCCCGTGCCGCCGTGCACCCCGCGGGCGCGGCCCGTCGGACGCGGCGACGGCGGCTGCGAGCTCCAGCCGCCGGGCGCGGTCGGCAGCGCGGCGGCGATCGTGTGCCGCGGCGGCCCTGCGGTGTACTTCAACTCCAGCTGTACGGGCGCGGCATCGCCGCCCGTCGCGTCCCCGCGCCGGACCACGAAGCGGTACGTACCGGCCTTGGCGCACGCCCCGCCCGACGCCTTCACCACGCGCTCGGCGTAGTCGGCCAGCGGGTACGCGCCACCGGTCGACGCGAAGGAGCGGTGGCGCACACCGCCGCAGGCGGTGCCGTCCGGTGCCAGCAACAACACGTCGATGCCGTCGCGTAAGCCCATCCGGCTGCCGGGCCGGGGCACGGCGACGACGGAGACGTACGCGCTGGCGCGGTCGTCCAGTTCCACGCCGTAGGAACGGGTCTCGCCGGGGGCGATGCTGTCGGTGTACGCCGCCGGGTCCGCCGCGAGCACGGGGGCGTCCCCGCCGGCGCCGGCGGCCCCCCGCACCGGGCTCGCTCCGGCGGCCGGCCGGTAGGCGGCCGGCCCCTCGGCGGCCTGTGCGCCTGCCGTTCCCGCCGCCAGCACTCCCGCCACCCCCATCGCCGTCGCCGCCCCGACGAGCCGGCCCCTCATCTCCCGCCTCCCTCACCGCGCTCCCCTGCCGTCCCCCGCCGCCGCGCGGGCCCCATCCTGCCGCGCGGGGGACGGCCGCGCGAGCGTACGACCCTTCCGGGCAGGGCGAGTTGGGCGAGCAGCGGGACGTGCGGTGTCCGATGCAACCGAAATCGCCTGTTCGGTCCGCCCGTTGGAACCGGAAGCGGAGATACCGCGTCCTCAACAGCAGTGCGTCTCCGGTACGGTTACCGATCAGTTCCCGCCACGGCTATGGCTGGAACTGATCGGCAATTCGAAAGGAGCGACCATGCGTCGCCGCATGACCGCCATTGTTCTCGCCGCCGCCCTCGCCGGTGGCGTCGCCGCCACCGTCGCCCCGGCCGCCCAGGCCGCAGGCATCACCTGTGACGTCGCCAAGCTGCACAAGGAGGCCGACACGCTCAAGCGCGAGGCCGCCCGCCAGAAGAGCCAGGGCCAGCGCGAGGCCGCCCGCCGCACCCTCGACCGCGCCAGCCAGATCGAGAAGCGCATCCACCAGTGCGAGGCCGCCGACCGCAACACCAGCGGCCCCTTCGGCGGCTGACCACCCCTCCTGACGGCACACCGCTCCGGCCTTCCGTACGGGAGGCCGGAGCGGTCGTCTTTCACGGCAGGACGACGAGCCCGTTCCGCTCCGGAGCCCCGGAGTGCCACGGATCCGCGCTGACGGCGTTGGCGTTCACACTCACCATCCGGCTGAACGGCCCGTCATCCGCACTCGCCGGCCCGGCGAGCAGCCCGAAGAACGCGGTGATTCCGACGAGGACGACGGTGAGACGGCGCACGATGTGCCTCCAGATGCAGAACGGGTCGAAACACACCCGCTCTGCCCGGACCCGGACGGCCCGATGCACCCCATCACCCGTACGGGAGCGAGGAATCGATCCTCCGCCGCTCCCCCCTCAAGCGATCGCCGCAGCGTAGTCGGCAGCCCCGGCCCGGGGCAGGTTCACCCAGACCTTGGTGCCTTCGCGCCCGGGCGCGGGCCGGATGACGCCCCACTTGCCCTTGCACTCGTGCACGACGCACGCCAGCAGATACAGCATCCGGTTGCGCCGCGCCGCGCACCGCGCGGAACCGTCCGCCTCGGAGTGACCGGAGTGCGGATCCCACAGCGTGATGCACACCCCCTCCACTTCCCGCCGCCACCGCAGCGACAGGTACAGCACCTGACCGGGCTCGAACAGCGCCGCACACGCGACGAGTTCACCGGTCGCCTGCAGGGCGGGCGGCACGAGGTCACCGAGCCCGTGCGCCTCCAGGGCCCGGAGCACACCGGCCCGGGCCACCGCCACGGCATGCGGCTCACCGGGGATGGCATAGCTGTAGGCAAGGTCGTACGGATCCCGGTGCTGGATCGAGGCGTGCCGTACGTGCTCGGCGACATCGGGTACGGCGGGGTGGACGACCGGGCAAAGGCTGACGGATGCCATGCGGCGCTCCCGTAGGGGGTGGGTGAGTGATGAGCACGCGCCCCCGGCCCTCGCGGTGGCCTGTCCCCCGCCCGTGGAACGGACGTCGGATGCGCTTCCGCTGCGCGGGGCTTTGGCGGTGCGGCATCGAAGCTAGGCCGGATCCGTGGCACAGTGCCACTGCTCCAGTGGCTATTGCCCCTAACGAGTGAGGGTTCGTGCACATGGGTACGTCCGCGCCGATCCGCCGGTAGGAAGGTGGCATGCCACCCAGGAAGACACCGACCGAGCGCCAGAAGCGGCTGGGAGCCGAACTGCGCAGGATGCGGCTCGCCGCCGGGCGATCGACCGACTACGCAGCCGGGTTGCTCGGCGTCGACCGTACGAAAATCTCCAACATCGAGGCCGGAGTGCGCGTGATCACGCCGGAACGCGTGCGCTCGCTCGCCTGCAACTACGCCTGCTGCGACGAAAAGTACATCGAGGCACTGGCCGCCATGGCCGCCGAGCGGGAGCGGGGGTGGTGGGAGGACTTCAGGGGCACGGTGCCCGCGGGCATGCTCGACATCGCCGAGTTGGAGTGGCACGCCACACGGGTATTCACCTCACAGGTCATGCACCTGCCGGGCCTGCTGCAGACCGAGGACTACGCCCGGGCAATCTTCGCGGCAGTTCTGCCTCCCATGCCGCGGCTGGAGGTCGAGCTCCGCGTGGCACACCGCATGCAACGACAGCAGGCTTTCGAGCGGCAACGGCCCCAGCACTACGTGGGATACATCCACGAGGCCGCCCTGCGCATGCAGTTCGGAGGGAGACGAGTGACGGGCCGCCAGCTGAACCACCTGCTGCTCATGTCGGAGCGGGACCACATCGTGCTCCGGGTCGTCCCGGTCGAGACGGGCGCCTTCCCGGGCGCCGGCCACGCGATGTTGTATGCGGAAGGCCCCGTACGGCAGCTCGACACAGTGCAGCTGGACTCGGCGGACGGGCCGATCTTTCTCTGCGCCGAGTCACAACTGGAGCGGTACCGCTCGCACCTGGACTGGATGGAACGGTCCGCGCTGGATTCCGCCCGTTCACGGGACTTCATCCACGGCATCGCAAGCGACCTCTGAGGAGGCTGCCATGCCCGAGATCACCTGGGAAGACCCCTACTGCGCCGAAGGAAGCGCATGTTTCCGCTTAGGCACCGACGAGGCCGGCAACGGCTACATAGCTGTCGCCGGAGACGAGGACCACTACCTCACCGACACCCGCGAAGCACTCCGCACCCTCATCCGCGACATCAAAGCCGGCAAGGCCGACCACTTGCTGTGACAATGGAGGAAGGCACTCACCATGGACCGCATCACCTGGGAAGCCCCGTTCTGTGGCGCAGGAAACAACTGCTTCCGCTTAGGCACGGACGAGGCCGGCAACGGTTACATAGCCGTCGCCGGAGACGAGGACCACTACCTCACCGACACCCGCGAAGCACTCCGCACCCTCATCCGCGACATCAAAGCCGGCAAGGCCGATCACTTGTTGTGACGTGCCGGGCCCGGAGGGCGGTCACTTTGCCTCCACTCCTCGCGTGGAGTCGCGCGCGCTGTCCAGGACCTTCTTGCCCTGCCGGTCGATCAGGCGAGTCACCGATTCCTGCAGGACGCCGAAGATGACCGCCCAGGCGACGATCTGGGGGCCGTTGTCCAGGGCCGTCAGGCCGGGGACGACGCCGCCGTGGATCAGGAAGATCCCGAAGAGTGCGGCCAGGGCGCCGACGGGGAGCCTGAGCAGGATCAGCATCATGGGGACGGAATAGGGCGTGGTCGTGCCCTGGATGTCCCGCAGCGAGATGGCCCCGGCCAGGGCCGCGGCGCCGAGGCCCGACAGCTCCACGAGCAGGACGTCGCGTCCGGAGGCGTGGGGGCCGACGGGGCAGGCGACGGCCGGGTGCAGGTTGTCGGGGGTGGGCGGCTGCTCGAAGCACAGGTTGCGGGGGACGACGTGCGGTGCGGCGTACCCCCAGATGACGAACCCTGCTGCGATCAGACCGGTCGCTATCACCGAAATCAGCAGAATGTTGCGGAAGCTGCGCACCCGGGCACGCTCCGTCTCCTCCGCGTCGTGTGCCGCCAGGAGCGTGCTGATGGCCAGCTCCCTCATGTGCAGGCCGAGCTGATTGTTGGACGTCTTCAGCTCGCTTTCGAGGGCTCTGAGCCGAGGATCCTCGGAGCCGAGGTGCTGCCGCGCCTGGGCGAGGACGACCATGCCGTACCAGCGGAGTTCGTCCCTCGGCACGAGGCGCACGATCTTCACCTCGGCCTTGTGGATGTTCGAAAATATCCGGTCGATCGTTGCGCTCTTCGCGGACCGGGAATGGTAGTTCACGGCGTTTCGCGCTGCTGCCAGATGCGCGTTGGCCTTCTTTGCGAGCGCGGCGTCCTCGGGCTGGAGCGGTTGCGTGGTGATCCGGTCCATCTGCGCCTGCAGGTGGGCGATGTGTGCGCTCACCCGCTGGCGCCACGCCTGCGAGCTTCCTTTCGCGGCGACGTCGCCTGCGGCGTCCGGATCGAGGTGGGGCGCGGACATGACGGGCCCCTCAGGCCGGGACGGAGCGCAGCCGGTCGAGGAGTTCGGCGCCGTTCGGGGAGCCGAGGCCGGTGCAGGCGTCCCAGCCGTTCGCCGCGGTGAAGTGGCCGTTGTCGCCCTGGGTGATGTCGCGGAACCCGGGAGCCGTGTGGCCGGGGATCGCGCCCGGGTACAGCAGGGGCTGCAGCAGGCCCAGGGGGCGCCCGAGGGCCTCGGAGAGGCGGCAGGCGAGGGCCGCCCACAGCGGTGCCACCGCGCTCGTCCCGCCGACGACCTGCGGCTGACCGTCGACGAGGACCTCGTAGCCGGTCTCGGGGTCGGCGACGGCGGAGACGTCCGGCACTCCGCGCCCGGCGGGGTGGCCGGGCACGGTCGGCACTCCGGCCTGGGACTGCCAGGTCGGCAGCCGGAACGCGTGGCTCACGCCTCCCCCGGTGCCCTGGCCGTCGGTGTGCCACACCGTCTCGGACCGTACGGTGCCGTGCACCGGGTCGGCGTCCAGGCGGGTGCCGCCGCAGGCGACGACGTGCGGGCTGGAGGCGGGGAAGTCGGTGTGCGGCCTGCCGTCGGCCGCACCGTCGGTGCTGGCGTCGTCGCCGGAGGCGGCGAAGACGGACACGCCCAGGGCGGCGGCGTCGACCAGTGCCTCGTCGAAGAGGTTCCTGGACTGGGCGGTCCAGTTCGACTCGGCGGCACCCCAGCTGATGCTGACCGCCGCGGGAGTCGGGTCCGCGGCGACGGCGGTGGCCAGGGCGTCGACGAAGCCCTGGGCGCTGTTCGGGGCGAAGTAGACCACCTGACGGGCCCCGGGTGCGAGGGCGCCGGCCACCTCGATGTCGAGCATCACCTCTCCGTCGGGCCCGTCGGGGTTGCCGTCGGGGGCGTTCCCGGCACCCCCGATGCCGGCGGGGACGACGGCGGGGGCGGGGCTGATGCCCAGGCCGGAGAAGTACGCGTCGAGGTCGTGCTGCTCCGCCCCGCCGCCGAATTCCAGGAGCGCCAGGGTCCGCCCGGTGCCGTCCGTCCCCTGCGGGAAGTCGTAGACGCGGGCCAGGTCGGAGGGGGCGTACGAGGTGGGCGCGGCCGCCCGCATGCGCCGGAAGTGCGGGCGGACCTGCGGCCGGTCGTCCAGGCCCTGCACGCCGACCACGACGTTCTCCCACTCGGGCAGGATGCGCAGCTCGCCCTCGCGCTGGCGGTGCTCGGTCCGGCCGCCGGTCGCCGGATCGGGGCTCTCGACGCGCTCCATCGCCCCGGGGTCCACGACCTCGCGGATCCGGGCGAGCGGGCCTTTGAGCTTGACCTGGCGGGGGTGCGGGGCGTCGACCGTCTCCAGCCCGTGCTGCTCGGCGGTGCGTCGTACGAGGTCCACGTCGGCGGGGTCGGCGCCGTAGCGTTCGGCCAGTTCGTCCCGCGAGACGGTCTCCGGCCCCTGGACGAGACCGGCGGGGACGTCGGCGCGGCGCCGCAGCGTGAGGGTGACCTCGATCTGCTCGGAATCGTCGACCGGCCCGAGGGCGCGGGCGTCCGCGATCGGGGCGCGCGCGCTGTCCGGGAGGCCGACCATGTGGTTCCTGGTCATGATTTCAGTGTTCGCGCTGCGGCAAAGGGCTACAACTCAGCACCAAAAGGGCAGGTCAGCTGCCGCCGCGGGGGAAGGTGACCTCCACCCGGCGATTCTTGCGGCGCCCTTCCTCGGTGGCGTTGTCGGCGATGGGGTACTGCTCGCCGTAGCCGCGGATCTCGTAGTGGACGGCGGAGGAGCCGAGGTCCTTGGCCAGTTCGCGCTGCACCGCGTTGGCGCGCTCCTTGGACAGGGCGGTGCCGTGGTCCGTCGAGCCCAGGTCGTCGGTGAAGCCGAAGACGCGCACGGTCGTGGCGTGCTGCCGGCGGGCCTCGTCGGCGATCGTACGGATCCGGGAGACGGCCGCCGGGCCGAGGCCGGAGCTGTCCTTCTCGAAGAGGACCTCGGCCTGCAGGGCGAAGGTGACGTCGGTGTTGGTGTCCACGCGGCGCTCGCCGCCGTCGTCCGTCTCGACGACCGACTTGACGTCGAGCACGCGGCCCGGGGCGAGGCGGGCGCCGCGGCGCAGCTTCAGGCCGGGGGCGGTGGGGTCGGTGCGCACGGGCGCGGCGGTACCCGGCGCGGTGCCGGGTGCGGTGCCCGGCCCGGCCGCGACGGCGGGCGCGGCGGCCGCGGGTGCGGACAGCGCGAGGACGGTCGCGGCGGTGAGCACCGCCGTACGGGCGTGGGTGTGCGTCGGCACGGCCATCTCACCCCGAGATCCTGATGCGGACGGACGGCATGGTCGGCAGCTGGAAGTCCACTTCGGTGACGGCGGCGGGCGGTGCGGGGAACTGGGCGTAGACCGCGCGGCTCTCGCCCGGCCGGATGCCGACGAGGCCGGTGGTGCACAGGCACTCGCCGTCGGTGTCGCGCAGGACGAGGTAGCGCTTGCGGCCGGCCGGGTCGACGAGGGACGCCCCGGAGACGGAGGACTGCGACTTGATCTCCGTCTCCTTCGAGCGCCAGGCGACGGGCGTGTAGGGCTTGGTGCCGCGGTTGGTCACCGTGCCGCCCACGGTGAGGAAGCCGCCCTTGTCGCGCACGGCGGAGGTGAGGGTGACCACCACCCCTTCGGGCCCCTTGAGTTCGCCGAGCACGGCGGTGGGGGCGGGGGTGGGCGCGGCGCCGGCACCCGTGGTGGGTCTGCCGGCCGACTGCAGGTCGATGTTCTTCTTCCCCGCGTCGTCCCCGCCTCCGCATCCGGCGAGGGCGAGGGCTGTTGCTGTCACTGTCACGAGGGCTGCTGCTCCGGCGATCCGCGAGGTCATGGTCGCTGGTCCTTTGCTGGTCGCTGGTCGTTCGGGGCGTACGGGTCGTTCGGCTCGTACGGCGCGCGCGTCGACCCCGTCCGGCTCATTCGGTGAGCCGCACGGCGAACAGGTCCGCGGCCCGGATGCCCGCCGGGGGCTGCCCGGGGCCGACGACGAGCACGCTGCCGCCGCACAGCAGCCGCACCGCGCCACCGCCGCCCGTGCCGGGACCGGGCGGCGCGGGGGACGCCGTCGAGGAGGCGGAGGCGGAGGCGGACGGAGTGGGAGTGGGGGTGGGGGTCGGCGTGGGGGCGGGTGCCGCCGTGCAGCGCGGCTCCACCACCGCCTCGGCCGACGCCGTCGCGTGCCGCGCCTGCGTACCGGGGACGACGGAGTCCCCCACGGTGCGCTGCGAGGTCACGGTGACGGTGAACGAGCCGGGTGCACTGCCGGGCCCGCAACTGATCCCGGAGCGCGCGCCGTTGGCGCCCGCGTACGTGTCGGCCGCCGCGCACGCCTGTCCGTCCCGCGCGCCCCGGCCGGCCAGCCAGTCGGCCCAGCCGGTGCCGGTGCCCAGCGCGGCGAGAAAGCCGGTGCGCAGCTGGTCCCGGTAGTCCTGGGCGGCCGCCAGGGCGGCGGCGTCGGCCGCGGTCTGGGCGTTGTTGCGCAGTGCCCCGGCCCGGCCGACCGCGTAGAAGGCCAGGGCGAGGAAGAGCAGGGCCGCCACGGCGGTGATGTAGAGGGGGAACGCCTGGCCCGCGTCGCGGTGCGGACGGGGCCCGGCGCTCAGCCGGTGATCTTGCTGATCTGGTTGGTGATCGCAGTCGCGATCATCGTGCCGAAGTCGGTGGTGGTGAGCACCAGGATGATCGCCACGACCACCGCGATGATGCCGAGGTACTCGATCGACGTCTGGCCCCGGTCCTGCCACCGGCGGTTGCCCCTCATGATTCCCTCCTCGGGAGGCTTCGACTGTGTGCGTACGAGCCCATTGCCTTCCCCTGCGGGGAAGTTGGGACACCATGGGACTCACCCCCGCTCGGCGGCGACGCCTTCGGACGACGACTGTCCCATATCGCGTTGCAGCCGCGAAGGCCCTTCACGGTCTTCGCGCAATTGCCCGGCCGCCGCCGTGCCGGCCTGCGGCCCGTGCTCCGAACAGGGCGCTGCGTGGTGGGGGGATATGTGGGTGTGCTGGGACGCGTTCGCCATCGGGCGACTCTCCTCTCACCGGTCCTGGCATGCTCAATCCCCCGTGATGGAGCCGAAGTCGGTGCCCGAGCCCAGGAAGAACCCCGCGATCAGCAGGATCATCGTCCCCGGGACCATGAACGTCGTGATGACCATCGTCGCCTTCGGCACGGCCCGGGCCGCCCGCCGCCGCGCCTGCTGGGCGTCCGTGCGGCGCATGTCGGTGGCGATGCCGATCAGCGTGTCGACGATGGGGGTGCCGAGCTCCTCGCCCTGCTGCAGGGCGGTGACGAACCGGGCGACCTGCTCGGAGTCGTTGCGCCGGCGCAGCTCCTCGAAGGCCTGCCGCCGGCCGACGCCCATGTCCAGCTGGCGCAGGGTGATGCGCAGTTCGTCGGCCCACGGGCCCTCGTAGCGCTCGGCCACCCGGTCCAGCGCCTGCCTAAAGCCCAGGCCCGCGCTGACGACGACGGCGAGGACGTCCAGGAAGTCCGGCAGCGTGCGCTCGATGGCGTCGCGCCGCTCGCGCACGGCGACCCGGATGCCGATCTCGATCCAGAACAGGCCGAAGGCCACCAGCAGCACGGCGGCCACCGGCTGCCCCTTGGCGAGCATCACCAGGGCCCCGCCGAAGCCGAGCGCGCCGTAGACGGCGCGCCGGGCGGCGTAGCGGTCGACGGTCAGGCCGCCCGGGTTGCCGGCGCGGTCGATCCGACGGCGCACCCGGGCCACGCGCTTGTCGCCCATCAGGCGCAGCACCAGCGGCGCCCAGCGCATGCCGAGACGGTCGACGGCGGAGCCCACGGCCGTCGTACGGCTCGCGCCGACCTCCAGGGCGACGGCCAGGTCCGGTGGCAGCCGCGCGTCGCTGCGCAGCAGCGCGATGCCGTAGCAGGCGCCCGCGACGGACACGCCCGCCAGGAGGGCCAGCAGCAGGGCCGTCATCGGCTCCATCGGCGACTCCTCACACGTCGATCTTCGAGAGCCTGCGGATGAGGAAGAACCCAGCCCCGTACAGGGCGAACGCCGCGACCACCGCCGTACGGCCCCACCAGTCGGCGGTCATCCGGTCGAGCGAGCCGGGGGCGATGCGGTCCATCAGCAGGAGCGTGCCGAGGCCCATGAGCGGTACGACGTAGGCGGTGACGGTCACCTGCGAGAGCTGGGTGCGCACCTCGCGCCGCGTCTCCTTGCGCTCCTCCAGGGTGGCGGTGAGGTTGCGCAGGGAGGTGACGACGGTGCCGCCGGCCCGGTGGGAGAGGACGAGGGTGGTGACGAGGACGACCAGCTCGCGGGAGGGGAGCCGGTCGGCGAGTTCGCCGAGGGCCTCGTCGACGGAGTGACCGACGGCCAGCCGGTCGGCGACCCGGGCCAGCTCCTCGCCGGCCGGTGCCTCCATCTCCTCCGCGGCCATGCCCAGGGCGGTGCGCAGGGCGAGGCCGGCCTGGGTGGCGTTGGCGAGGATGCGGGCGAGTTCGGGCAGCTGGTTGATGAACTTCTCGATCCGTTTGCGCCGCTGCCAGGCCAGGAAGCCGTGCGCCGACCAGACGGCGACCACCGCCGCCGGCGGCCCGAAGAACGGCGCCAGGAACGTGGCCGCCAGCAGCCACAGCCCCGCCGCCGCGACCACCGTGTACGCGGCGAACTCGCCCACCGTCACGTCCAGCCCCGTCGAGGCGATGCGGTGCTCCAGCCGCCGCCCGGCGCGGGTGGCGCGCAGCCGGCGGTCGACGCGGCGGAAGGGCCGCCCGCGCCCGGCGGGCGCCGGGGGCCCGGTGTCCGTCAGGCGCTCGACCAGGGCCTGGTGCCGGTCGCGCCCGGTGAGGTACGCCCGTACGCCCGTGACGGCGAGGGCGCCGCACAGCAGGGTGGCGCCGGTGGTGGCGGTGGTCAGGAGTGCCGAGTGGTCCATGGGCGGGTGCCTCACCTCTCCGTTCCGGTGGTTGGCCCGGTGGCCGGTCCTGGGGCCGTTCCGGTTGCCGCGCCGGTGGCCGTTCCCGTGGCCGTTCCGGTGGCCGCGAAGGCCGGGGGGACGGCCTCGCCCGCGAGCCGGAGCCGTTCGGCGGCCCGTGCGGGCAGGGGCAGGTGCACGAACCCCCCGCGCACGAGCCGGTCGGCGCCCATCGGCTCGGCCTCGAAGCGCGCCACGGTCACCAGGCGGTGGCCGGGCTCCAGCAGGGCGATCTCGGCGATGCGGCGCGTGCCGTCCGGGTGCCGGGCGAGCTGCACGAGGCAGTCGACGGCACTGTCGATCTGGTCGCGCAACGCCTCGTACGGGATCTTCACCTCCGACATGGACGCGAGGGTCCGCAGCCGCATCAGCGCGTCCTCGGCACTGTTGGCGTGCACGGTGGCCAGCGAACCGTCGTGACCGGTCGACATGGCCTGCAGCATGTCGAGCGTCTCGCCACCGCGCACCTCGCCGACGATGATGCGATCGGGGCGCATGCGCAGGGAGTTGCGCACCAGGTCGCGAATGGTGATGCGGCCCTTGCCCTCCACGTTCGGCGGGCGCGACTCCAGCCGGATGACATGCGACTGCTGCAACTGCAGCTCGGCGGCGTCCTCGACGGTGATGATGCGCTCCCCGTCCGGGATCAGCCCCGACAGCGCGTTCAGCAGCGTCGTCTTGCCGGCACCGGTCGGACCGGACACCACCAGGCTGAACCTCGCCCGCACCAGGGCCGACAGCAGCACCACCATCTGCTCGTCCAGCGTGCCCACGGCGATGAGCTCCGGCAGCGTGTAGGCGCGCGGGAAGCGGCGGATGGTGAGCGTGGGGCCGTCCAGGGCGAGCGGCGGGATGATGACGTTGACCCGCTCCCCGGTCGGCAACCGGGCGTCCACCATCGGATTCGACTCGTCCACACGGCGGTTGACGGTCGAGACGATCCGCTCGATCGTCTGCATCAACTGCTCGGTGGAAGCGAACCGGACGGGCACGCGCTCGACCCGGCCGGCCCGCTCGACGAAGACGTGCTCCGGGCCGTTGACCATGATCTCCGTGACCGAGGGGTCCTCCAGCAACGGCTCCAGCACACCCAGGCCCAGGGCCTCGTCCACGACCCGCCGGATCAACCGGTCCCGCTCGGCGGTCGACAACACCGGGCCCTCACGGCTGATGATGTGCCCCAGCACGCGCTCCAGACGCGACCGCCGCTCGTCGGCCGTCAGCGCCGACATCTCGGCGAGGTCGATCTCCTCCAGCAGCTTCGTGCGGTACACCGGCACCAGGTGGGCCGCCACGGCCTCCCGGGCGCCGGGGGCCGCGGGCGCGGCGGGCATACGGGCGCGCAGGCTCACGGGGCGCCCCCCTGCGCCGGGCACGCCATCGTGGCCGTGCGGGTCACGGAGAAGCCGGTGCCGGGGAGGAGGGCGGGCACGTCGACCGTCACGGTGGCGGTGGCGGCGCCCGCCGCCGGGGGGCAGGGGGCCGCGTCGACCGCCGCCCGGCCGGCGACCCAACCGGTCACGGCGGCCCGCGCCGCGGCGGCGGGGCTGCCGCCCCGGGGATCGTCCGCCGTGGCCGCCCGGGCCGCGGACCGGGCGGCGATGCCGGCCTGCTGCGCGGCGAAGGCGGCGAGGCCGAGGTGGAGGGCGGCGAGGGCGACGACGAGCAGCAGCGGCAGGAAGCCGAGGAACTCGAGGGAGGCGGAGCCGGCGTCGCGGCTGCGCCTGCGGCGGGCTTCTCCCCAGCCCCGCCCCTTCCCGAAACCGGGGGCTCCGCCCCCGGACCCCCGGTCCTCAAACGCCGGACGGGCTGGATGGACGGTCCGCATCAATCCTCCCGCGCCACGCCCGCCGTCCCCGTCACGCTCCACGGCAGGTTCACCGCCCCCGGAAACAGCACCGGCACCCGCACCCGTACCGTCGCCCGGTACACCGGGCCCTCCGCGCCGCATCGCGGATCCGTCTGCCATTCGGCCGGCAGGTCGGCCTGCGCGGCGGCCGCGCAGTCGCGGCCCACCGCGCCCGCTCGTGCGGCCTTGTCGGCCGCGTGGCCGGCGAGGGAGTACGCGTAGCCGACCAGGACGCACTGCCAGATCACGGCCAGTGCCACCAGGATCAGCGGCAGGATGCCGACGAATTCGACCGTCGTCTGGCCGCGGTCGCCGAACCGCCGCCGGAAGCGGCCGCCCGCGGGGACGGGCGTGAGCTGATCGGCGCCCGTGCCGCCGCGTGCGGCCTCCAGTGCGTGCCGCCGTCGCGGCGGCGCGGTCAGGCCGAGTTCCGCTGCCAGTGCCCACAGGGCCTGCCGTACCGCCGAGCGCGGGTCCAGGTCCTGCATGCGGCCCGCGTCGACCGCGCCCTGGAGTTCCTTGTAGCCGGCCGGGACGGTCGTGCGCGCGGTGCGGGTGCCCGTCGTGCGGGCGACGAGCGAGGGCTGGATCTCGGCGTGGCGGGTGTGGCGGTTGACCACGGTGGTCGTCTCCTCGGGCGTACGGATGCGCAGCCGCTCCCAGAGCCTGACCATGCGCTTGGCGGCGCGTACGGCCACCACGTCCGGCGTGGTGACGAGCACGGCGACGTCGGCGGTCTCGATGACCGCCGCGCCGGCTGCCGTGATCTGCGTGCCGCAGTCGACGACCACGACGTCGTAGCGGGCCCGCAGGGCGGCCGTGATCTGGCGGGAGGCGAGGTCGCCGACGTCCTCGCCGCGTTCGCCCTCGGCGGGGGCGAGGAGGAGGGCCACTCCGGCGGGGTGGGGGTAGAGGGCGTCCTGCAGGACGCGCGGCGAGATGTCGCTGATGCCGGCGAGGTCGGCGGCGGAGCGCCGGAACTGCACGTCGAGGTAGGAGGCGACGTCGCCGGACTGCAGGTCCATGTCGGCGAGGGCGACGGTGCGCCCGGCGGCGCTCGCGGCGAGGGCGAGCTGGACGGCGGTGACGGTGGTGCCGACGCCGCCCTTGGCGCCGGCGACGGCGACGAGCGTGCCGCCGGGCGGGGTGCCGCCGGCGGCCGCGGGGCCGGCCTCGCCGCCGCCGAGATGGCGCCGGACGCCGGCGGCCCAGTGCGCGGCGGCCTGGACGCGGGCGCCGAGGTCCTCGGCGGTGAGCGGCAGGACGGCCAGGCCGCGGGCGCCGCAGTCCATGGCGGCGGCGTACAGCGCGGGGCCGGCGTCGGCGGTCACGAGGATGACGCCGGTGGCGGGGAAGCGCAGGGCGATCTCGCGGACGAGTTCGAGGGCGGGCACCGGTCCGATGCGCTCGTGCACCAGGACGACGTGGGGCAGGTCGTCGAGGGGGCCGGCGCCGAGGACGGCGAGGGTGTCGAGCAGGCGGGCGGAGTCGCCCACGCTCTGCAGGGGCCGCACGCCCGGGAGCCGGAGCAGGAGATCGCCGAGGAGGCGGTCGGTGTCCGGGTCGCCGACGGCGGGGAGGATGGTGATGGTCACCGGTGGCCTGCCTCCGTTCACTTGTCCACGTCGAGGGTGTACGTGCGGTCGCCGGGCGGCACGGTCTCCTCGCCGCCGGGGGCGAGGAGCGCGAGTCGTACGTGGGAGGCGAAGGATTCGGCGTAGGCGACGCGCTGTGCGTCCTTGGTGTCGAGGGCGAAGGTGATCGGTACGGCCTCGCCGGGCTGCCGGGTGGTGGCCCCGCCCGAGCGGCTGTCGCCGTCGCGCGCGAGGGGGGTGAGTTTGCCGACGTCGATGACCTGGGCGCCGCTGACGATGACGCGGGAGACGGGTTTGGCGCCCTGGTCCTTGGCGTCGAAGGTGGCGTAGATGTTGACCTTGGCACCGGGGCGGATCTTGCCGGCCACGCCCGTGGCGGCGTCGATCATGATGGCGATCTCCTGCCGGCCGGGGGCGAGCGCCGGGCGGGCGACGAGCATGTCCTCCTGCAGCAGCGAGCCCTTGTGCAGCGGCGTGACCGCGATCCTCCCCCGGACGGCGGCGAGGTCGGTGACGGCGGTGGCGGGCAGCCAGCGCCGGGGCATGGAGATCTTCTCGAACGCGTCGGCGGGCAGGTCGCGGTAGGCGGGTACGTCGGTGCGCAGCCGGTAGGCGGTGGTCTCGGGGCCGACCTTGGCCTCGGCGTCCTGGATCACCGAGAACACCCCGGTGACGGCGCCGAGGGCGCACAGGGCCGACAGGAGCAGCAGGAGGACCCCGCGTCGCTGGCGTGAGTTCATGGGACGACCGACCTCGTTCGGGCCTCGTACGGAACGGCGGTGTACGGCACTGCGGTGTACGGAACGGCGGTGTGCGGGAGCGGGGGCTGCGGCACGGCGGACCGCCTCAGCGGGCGGAGCCCGTCGGGGCCGCGTGGCGCGCCCCGGCCGGCGGGCCGAGGGCCGCGGGGGCGGCCGTAGCGGGAGCGGCCGTGGCGGGAGCGGCGGGGAGCGCGGCGGCGCGTGCGACGGGCGCGGAGCAGAAGCCGCAGCGGTCGCCGATGAGTTCGAGCCCGCACCAGCGGCACTGCTCCCGGCGCACGGAGGCGATGAGCTGGTAGAGCACGGAGGGGTCGGGGATGGCGGCCGCGAACTCGACGGCCCGGTGGGTGCCCCACCAGCGCTGCGATGCGGCGGGCAGCGGGGCGATCTCCTGGACGCCGTGGACCCGCCAGTGGGGGGCGAGGGTGCCGGTGACCCAGTCCTCGTCGCGGCGGGGCCGCCCGCGGGCGACGGTGAGCCGGGTGGGGAAGGCGGGGCCGTCGGGCGGTTGCTCGGCGCCCACCCGCACCAGCTGCCGGCCGGGGTGGACGAGGACGCCGAAGCGGGCGCCGGGGACGAGGGAGGTCAGGTGGGCGCCGAGGGGGACGTCGATGCGGTCGAGCCGGGCGAGGGAGGGCAGTTCGGCGCCGGCGTGGACGTAGTGGGTCAGCAGCCGGGCGGCGGAGGCGAGCACGCCGGGCCCGAGGTCGGACAGGGACAACTGCCGTAACTGGCGGGCCAGGACGGCGACGGCGAGCGGGGGCAGGGCGAGCGGCAGGAGGGCGACGCGGGTGCTCTCCAGCAGTGCGCGCACGGTGTGCAGGCGGCGCACGTGGCCGGCGGGCAGGGAGTCGGGGTACAGGACGACGAGGTGGCCGCACTGCCGGAGCAGCTCGGCGGCCTGGGTGACGGCGGTCTCCAGTGGCTGCGCCTCGGGCGGCTGCAGCACGACGGCGGCCGGTGCGGGCCCCTCGGTCGGGGGGAGCACCAGGTCGGAACTGGTCACCGCTATCGCAATCGGCACGTCGGCTTCCCCGTTCACTCCGGCCGCGGGGGCTCCGGCGGTCGCAGATCGATACTGCCCACTGCTTGCGCCTCCGCACTTTATCCACGATCGGAGCGGCTGAGAACCGTTCTTCGAGGTTTGCCCCACCCGTCGGTGGTCCGGCGTCCGGGCCCTTGACGGGCGGATTGGTCTGAACCATCCTCCACACCATCCCCACGCCTCGGACGGTCGTCACCGCACCCCCCTCACGCCCTCTCACGACCATCCGGCACCTACCTCAACTCCCTTCCCACCGGAGGCAGTAGTGCATCGCATTGGCAGTCACAGACGCCCCACGCGCCGCTTGCGCGGTGCCCTGGCCGCCGCGTCCCTCGCCCTGGCCGGCCTCGGCGCCGCCGGCGCACCGGCCGCGCACGCCGACGCCAACCTCGTCCGCAACCCCGGTTTCGAGTCGGGTCTGTCCGGCTGGTCCTGTACCGACGACAGCGGCACCACCACCGGCTCCCCCGTCCACTCCGGTACGGCCGCGCTGCACGCCGCGCCGTCGGCCTCGGGCAACGCCCGCTGCGCGCAGACGGTGAGCGTGCAGCCCAACTCCTCGTACACGCTCAGCGCCTGGGTGCAGGGCAGTTACGTGTACCTGGGCGCGAGCGGCACCGGGACCACGGACGTCTCCGCCTGGACGCCGGCCGCGACCGACTGGCAGCAGCTGACCACAAGCTTCACGACCGGGCCCACGACCACGTCCGTCACCGTGTACACCCACGGCTGGTACGGGCAGCCGGCCTACACGGCCGACGACGTCGTGCTCACCGGCCCCGGCGGCGGCGACCCGGGGCCGGGCGTCCCCGACGCGCCCGCGGAGCTGGCGGCCGGGGCGGTCACCGCCTCCTCCGTCGCCCTGTCGTGGAACGCCGTCCCCGGCGCGAGCGGCTACACCGTCTACCAGGACGGCGCCAGGGCGCTGTCGGTGACCGGCACCTCCGCCACCGTCACCGGCCTGGCCGCCGCCACCGCGTACCGCTTCCAGGTCACGGCCACCGGCCCCGGCGGCGAGTCGGCGAAGTCGGCCGCGGTCACCGTGACGACCTCCGGCGGCAGCGGCGGCACGCCCGGCGTGCCGAAGCACGCGGTCACCGGCTACTGGCAGAACTTCGACAACGGCGCGACCGTGCAGAGGATCTCCGACGTGCCGGCCGCGTACGACATCATCGCCGTCGCCTTCTCGGACGCCACGACCACCCCCGGCGCGGTCACCTTCGGCCTCGACCCGGCACTGCACTACACCGAGGCGCAGTTCAAGGCCGACATCGCGGCCAAGCAGGCGGCGGGCCGGTCGGTCGTGATCTCGGTGGGCGGCGAGCGCGGCACCGTCTCCGTCAACGACGCCGCGTCGGCGGCGAACTTCGCCGACAGCGTGTACGCGCTGATGCAGAAGTACGGCTTCAACGGTGTCGACATCGACCTGGAGAACGGGCTGAACCCGACCTACATGTCGCAGGCGCTGCGCTCGCTGTCCGCCAAGGCGGGCGGCAAGCTGGTGATCACCATGGCGCCGCAGACGATCGACATGCAGTCGCCGTCCTCCGCGTACTTCCGCACCGCGCTGAACATCAAGGACATCCTGACGGTCGTCAACACGCAGTACTACAACTCCGGCTCGATGAACGGCTGCGACGGCAAGGTCTACGCGCAGGGCTCCGTGGACTTCCTCACCGCGCTGGCCTGCATCCAGCTGGAGGGCGGCCTGGCGCCCTCGCAGGTCGGCCTCGGCGTACCCGCCTCGCCGCGCGGCGCGGGCAGCGGCTACGTGGCGCCCTCGGTGGTCAACAGCGCCCTGGACTGCCTGGCCACGGGGACGGGCTGCGGATCCTTCAAGCCCGCCCGTACGTATCCGGACATCCGCGGTGCGATGACCTGGTCGACGAACTGGGACGCGAGCGCCGGCAACGCGTGGTCCGGCGCGGTGGGCCCACACGTGCACGCACTGCCGTAGGGGGCACCCCGCGCCCCGCAAGGGGCGTACGCCCCTTAGGGGCGCGGGGAACTGCGCGACACGCCACGACGCGCCTGCAGACGGAGCACCGGCCGCGCTCCCCCCGACCCCCGGAGCGGCACATCGACTGCGGGCCGCCGGTGGCCGATCGCGCAGTTCCCCGCGCCCCTACAGGGCGCCGGGGTGCCGGTCCGGCGGCGCGCCGGACCGGCACCGCGATGTCACGGCCTGCGCCGCGTCACGGCCTGGGCAGCGTGCAGCCGGGGAGGTCGAGGTCGACCTTGTTGCCGGCGGCTATGCACTTGGTGATGCCGTACGTCTCCTGGGCGTAGTTGATGCCCTGGCGGACGGTGACGTTGCCGTTCTCGTCGACCTCGCACGGGTTGTTCTCCGTGCAGCGCTCACCGTTCTCGTTGCCGGTGTTGTTGATGGCCACGACCTTGCCGGTCGCCGTGTCGACGACGGGCGAGCCGGAGGTGCCGCCGATGGTGTTGCACGACGGGGTGTAGCGCAGCGAGTCCTTCCAGGTCCAGTCGCCCTCGCGGAGCTCGTGGACGAAGCCGTCGACGTTGCAGGAGTAAATGCGCTTCCAGTAGCCGGAGACGACCTTGATGGAGGTGCCGGTGGCGGGGTGGTCGCCGGAGAGGGCCAGCGCGCTGATGCCGTACCGCTGCTTGATGCTCGCGTACGTGGTGTTCAGCTGGTAGAGGGTGACATCGGTGTCGGTCATCGTGGCGTACGAGACCTTGACGGCGCGCAGCGTGGCAACCTTGCCTGCGGTGGAGTTCAGCAGACTGAAGGTGCGGCTGGAGGGCTGGTCGGTGATGACCTCGCCCGGGCCCGGCATCCCCGTCTCCAGACAGTGGCCGTTGGTCATGACGAGAGCGGGGTCGCCGTCGGCCGAGTTCGGCATGCGCACCAGCGAACCCGAGCAGTTGCTGAGCGCTACGGTGCCGGCGAAGTCGACGGCCTTGGCGGGGGGCTTGGGCGTCTGCGCCGTGGCGGTGCCCGTGCCGGCGACGGTGACACCGGCGAGCAGGAGCGTGCTGAGCGCGCCGACGAGAGGTCGTCTCATGGGGGGTGGTCCTCTCCGTTATGCGGTCCGAACCGAGGTTTGACATGTGCATTGTTGGGGCTGGTGGTACCACCCGGCAATCAACCGGTCTGAAGAGATGGAGAAGTTGGCTTGTTTCCCCCGGGCCGGATGATTGACCTGCGCATGTCACTCCTCGAACACTGGAAAAGGTCCGTACCGGACCGAACCCCCCTCACTCGTCGCACGGACGCCCCTGCAGGAGGCAGCATGCGACCGCACGCCCCCCACTCCCCCACCCGCAGGCGCTACGGCAGATGGGCCGGTGCCGCCACCGCCGCCCTGCTCACCCTCGCCCTGGCCGCCCCCGCGTCGTCCCACTCCGCCAAGGACCCCACGACGCACGCGTACGAGGTCACCGGGCCGCGCACCGCCGCCCAGCGCACCGTGATCGCCCGGACCGGCGTCGCCATCGACGCCGTGCGCGACCGCTCCGTCGTCATCACCGCCGACGCCGCCCAGGCCGAGCGCGTACGGCAGCTGGGCTACTCCGTACGGGAACTGCCCGGCCCGCCCGACCGCAGCGGCGGGCGCACCGCGACCCCGTTCGACTTCCCGCCGGAGGACGCGAAGTACCACAACTACGCCGAGGCCACGGCGGAGATCGACGCGGACGTCGCCGCCCACCCGAACCTCATGAGCAAGCAGGTCATCGGCAAGTCCTACGAGGGCCGGGACATCGTCGCCGTCAAGGTCACCAACAACGCGACCCGCACGACCCCCACCGGCGCGGCCAAGCCCGAGGTGCTCTTCACCCACCACCAGCACGCCCGCGAGCACCTGACCGTCGAGATGGCGCTGTACCTGCTCAAGGAGTTCGGCACCCAGTACGGCAAGGACGCACGGGTGACGAAGATGCTCGACAGCCGCGTGGTGTGGATCGTGCCCGACCTCAACCCCGACGGCGGCGAGTACGACATCGCCACCGGCTCGTACCGCAGCTGGCGCAAGAACCGTCAGCCGAACGCCGGTTCCAACAGCCGTGGCACCGACCTCAACCGCAACTGGGACTACAAGTGGGGCTGCTGCGGCGGCTCCTCCGGCAGCCCCGGCTCGGAGACCTACCGCGGCCGCGCCGCCGAGTCGGCGCCCGAGGTCAAGGTCGTCGCGGACTTCGTGCGCAGCCGGGTCGTCGGCGGCAAGCAGCAGATCAAGGCCGCCATCGACTTCCACACCTACAGCGAGCTGGTGCTGTGGCCGTTCGGCTGGACGTACGACGACACCGCGCCCGGCATGACGCAGGACGACCGTGACGCCTTCGCCACGGTCGGCAAGTCCATGGCCGCGAGCAACGGCTACAAGCCCGAGCAGTCCAGCGACCTGTACATCACCGACGGGTCGATCGACGACTGGCTGTGGGGCACCCAGAAGGTCTTCGCCTACACCTTCGAGATGTACCCGGACGAAAGCGGTGCAGGCGGCGGTTTCTACCCGCCCGACGAGGTCATCGACCGCGAGACGGCGCGCAACCGGGAGGCCGTGCTGCAGCTGCTGGAGAACGCGGACTGCATGTACCGCTCGATCGGCAAGGCGGCGCAGTACTGCAGCTGACGCCCGCGTACGGCAGCGGACGCCCGCCCGGCGCCGGTCCGCGACGACCGGCGCCGGGGACCGCCGTCGGGACCACCATCCCGATTGGATCTTGATGGCCTCCCTGATGTAGAACTCGTCGTCGGTCAATCATGACCACGCAAAATTTCTTCATACGGGGGAAGTTCCTCATGTTCCGCACGCGTTCCGCCCGGCGCGCCATCGGTACCGTTGCACTCATCGCCGCCCTCGGCGGCGGCCTCACCGCCTGCGGGCCCGAGGAGGAGGACAAGGCGGAGGGCACGTCGTCGAGCGCCACCTCCGCCGGCCAGCAGGCGCAGAACCCCAAGGGCGACCACGGCGGCCACGGCGCGAAGGGCGGCGAGGGCGACTGCGGCAAGCCGCCCACGCTGCCGGCCGGCACCAAGATGATCCAGGTCGGCCTGCACCGCGACGCCGGCGCCATCGAGGCCATGGACGCCAAGCCGAAGTGCACGCCCAACGACTGGATCTACCACGGCGAGGGCGACCCCAAGGGCTACAAGATCCCCGCCGACGTCAAGGGCGAACTGGCCCTCAGCGCCGGCCCCGGCCAGTACAAGGCGGTGAGCCGCGAGGAGCTCTCCAAGCACATCGACGGCTGCCTGCGCAACGACTACAACGTTGTCAAGCAGCCCTACGCCTGCTACGGCAACATCTACGAGATCACGCTGAACGACAAGGGCGACACCGTCCTGTCGATGCGCGAGCGCTGGTCCGTCTGACGGACGCCGCGGGGACCTTTCCGGAACATTGCGTACCGTTGACGCACTGCTGACGCACTGCACGTGAGACAATGGGAGGTCCCCTTGGCTGCCATAGCCGCCGACGCCGTAGCCCGCCTCGACGACGAACGGCTGGACCACCGCTTCAAGGGCCTGCCGCCCGACGCCGACGGCACGACGGCCGGCGAGCTGGCCGCCGAACGGCGCTCCCTGTTCACCGGGGGCTTCACCACCCCCGTGCTCACCCTCTCCGCCGAGGCCCTCGACCACAACCTCGCCGTCATGGAGCGCTACGCCGGCGAGCACGACCTCGCCTTCGCCCCGCACGGCAAGACGACCATGGCCCCGCAGCTCTTCGCCCGCCAGCTCGAACGCGGCGCCTGGGGCATCACCGCGGCCACGCCCGCCCAGGCCCGCGTCTACCGCGCCTTCGGCGTCCGCCGCATCTTCCTCGCCAACGAGGTCGTCGACCCCGCCGCCCTGCGCTGGCTGGCCGGCGAGCTCGCCGCCGACCCCGGCTTCCGGCTCGTCACCTACGTCGACTCCCTGCGCGGCGTCGAACTCATGGACGCCGCCCTGACCGGGGCCGGCGCCGCGCGCCCCCTCGACGTCGTCCTCGAACTCGGCTCCGACGGCGCCCGCACCGGCCTGCGCACCGAGGCCGAGTGCGAGGCCGTCGCCGCGGCAGTGGCCGCCACCGGCACCCTGCGCCTGGTCGGCGTCGCCGGCTACGAGGCGGAGATCCCCGACGCGGACGGCGCCGCCGTACGGGCGTGGCTGCACCGCCTCACGGGCCTCGCCGTCGCCCTCGACGAGGCCGGCCGCTTCGCCGGCCTCGACGAGATCGTCGTCAGCGCGGGCGGCAGCTCGTGGTTCGACGCCGTCGCCGAGGTCTTCGCGGAGCTGCCGCAGCTGTCCGCACCGGTGCTCAAGCTGCTGCGCTCCGGTGCGTACGTCACGCACGACGACGGGCAGTACCGGACGAAGACCCCCTTCAACCGCCTCCCCGAACCGGCGGGCGGCGCCCTGCGCCCGGCCCTCCACGTCTGGACCCAGGTCGTCTCCCGCCCCGAACCGGGCCGCGCCTACCTCAACGCGGGCAAGCGCGACGTCTCCTACGACCTCGGCCTGCCCGAGCCCCAGCTCGTCCGCTCGGCCCGCGACGGTTCGGTTCGCCCGGCCGAGGGCCTGACGGTCCTGCGCCTGGCGGACCAGCACGCGTTCGTGGAGGTGGCGCCGGACGCCACGCCCCTGGAGGTCGGCGACTGGGTGGCCCTGGGCATCTCGCACCCGTGCACGGTGTTCGAGAAGTGGCCGATGATTCCGGTGGTGGAAGGCGACGGCACGGTGACGTCGCTGGTGCGCACGTTCTTCTGACGACTCCGCCTTCCGACGAGCCCGCCTTCTGACGACCCCGCCGGGGGTCCGGGGGCGGGGCCGGGGGAAGAACCCCTCCCGTGGACACCGTCATACGCAACGCCCTCGTCGTCGACGGCACCGGCCGCACCGCCCCCTACCCCGCCGACGTCGGCATCAGCCGGGGCCGGATCGCCGAGGTCCATCGCCCCGGCACCGGCCCCCGTCCCTCCGCCCGCCGCATCCTCGACGCCACCGGCCTCGCCCTCGCCCCCGGTTTCATCGACATGCACGCCCACAGCGACCTGGCCCTCCTCACCGACCCCGCCCACGTGGCGAAGGTGGCCCAGGGCGTGACCTTGGAGGTCCTCGGCCAGGACGGCCTGTCGTACGCGCCCGTCGACGCCCGCACCGCCGACGGCATCCGCACCCAGATCGCCGGCTGGAACGGTGCCGCTGCGGACGCCGGCTGGCCGAGCGTCGGTGCCTACCTGGACCACCTGGACCGCGGCATCGCCGTCGACGCCGCCTACCTCCTCCCGCACGGCACTCTGCGCGCCCTCGTCGTGGGCTGGGAGGACCGTCCCCCTTCCCCCGCCGAGCTGGCCCGGATGAAGCACCTGGTGGCCCGCGGCATGGCGCAGGGCGCGATGGGCCTGTCGGCCGGGCTCACGTACGCGCCCGGCATGTACGCCGACGACACGGAGCTTGTCGCGTTGTGCCGTGTCGTGGCGGCGTACGGCGGCTACTACTGCCCGCACCACCGTTCGTACGGTGCCGGCGCGCTCGCTTCGTACGCGCGGACGCTGGCCGTCGCCAGGGAGGCCGGGTGTCCGCTGCACCTGGCGCACGCCGTCATGAACTTCCCCGTCAACGCCGGCCGCGCCCCCGAGCTCCTCGCCCTGATCGACTCGGCCCTCGCAGACGGCGTGGACGTCTCGCTCGACACCTACCCGTACACGCCCGGCTGCACGACGCTGGCCTCCCTCCTGCCCGGCTGGGCGGGCGCCGGCGGCCCGGAGGCGGTGGTGGCGCGGCTGCGCGACGAGGGGGCGGCGGCCCGGATCCGGTACGCCCTGGAGGTGTCGGGGTCGGACGGCTGCCACGGGCTGCCCGTGGACTGGGACACGGTCGAGATCTCGGGCGTGGCGGACGCCCGCCACGCGCGCCACGCGGGCCGGACGGTCGCCGCTGCGGCCCGGGCGGACGGGCAGGAGCCGTGGGCCTTCGTACGGCAGCTGCTGATCGACGACCGCCTGGGCCCGACGATCCTGCACCACGTGGGCAATGAGGGGAACGTCCGTACGATCATGCGGCACCGCGTGCACACCGGCGGCAGCGACGGCATCCTGCACGGCGCCAAGCCGCACCCGCGCGCCTATGGCACGTTTCCGCACTACCTCGGCCACTACGTCCGTGAGCTGGGCGTCCTCTCGCTGCAGGAGTGCGTGGCGCATCTCACGTCCCGTCCGGCGGCCCGGCTGGGGCTGGCGGACCGGGGCCTCGTGCGCGAGGGACACCGCGCGGATCTCGTGCTCTTCGATCCGCGGACCGTGGCCGCCGGCGCCACTTTCGAAGCCCCTCGGACGCTTCCGACCGGCATTCCTTATGTCCTGATTGCCGGACGCTTTGTGATGGAAGACGGCCGCCGGACGGACGTCCTGGCGGGCCGCGCCGTGCGGCGTCCCCGCACCCGGAGCTGACGCCTCCGAGGGCGGGGCGCGTGGGGCGAAAGTCGCAGGAGAAACCGCGGGCGACCCGGGCGGCGGGCCCGTATGGTGGCCGTCATGCAGGTGATCCAGTCAAGCAAGCTCGCCAACGTCTGCTACGAAATCCGTGGCCCGGTGCTCGAGGAGGCCATGCGGCTGGAAGCAGCAGGTCACCGCATCCTCAAGCTGAACACCGGCAACCCGGCGATCTTCGGCTTCGAGTGCCCGCCGGAGATCCTCGAAGACATGCTGCGCAACGTCGGCAGCGCCCACGGGTACGGCGACGCCAAGGGTCTGCTCGCCGCGCGGCGCGCGGTGGTGCAGCACTACGAGACCAAGGGCATCGAGCTGACCGTCGAGGACGTCTACCTCGGCAACGGCGTCTCCGAGCTGATCCAGATGTCGATGCAGGCGCTGCTGGACGACGGCGACGAGGTGCTGGTCCCCGCCCCGGACTACCCGCTGTGGACGGCGTCGGTGTCGCTGGCCGGCGGCAAGGCCGTGCACTACCGCTGCGACGAGCAGGCGGACTGGATGCCGGACCTGGCCGACATCGAGAGCAAGGTGACCGACCGCACCAAGGCGCTGGTCATCATCAACCCCAACAACCCCACGGGCGCGGTCTACGACGAGGAGATGCTGCGCGGGCTGACGGAGATCGCCCGCCGCCACAACCTCATCGTCTGCTCCGACGAGATCTACGACAAGATCCTCTACGACGGCGTCACCCACACGCCGACCGCCGCCCTCGCCCCCGACCTGCTGACGCTGACCTTCAACGGCCTGTCCAAGGCGTACCGGGTCGCCGGCTACCGCAGCGGCTGGATGGCGGTCTGCGGCCCCAAGGCCCACGCCGACAGCTACATCGAGGGCCTGACGATCCTGGCGAACATGCGGCTGTGCGCCAACATGCCCGCCCAGTACGCGGTGGCCACGGCCCTCGGCGGCCGGCAGTCGATCACCGACCTGGTGCTGCCGGGCGGCCGGCTGCTGGAGCAGCGCGACGTCGCGCACGAGCTGCTGACGCAGATCCCGGGCGTGACGTGCGTGAAGCCGAAGGGTGCGCTGTACGCCTTCCCGCGGCTGGACCCCAAGGTCTACAAGATCAAGGACGACCGGCAGATGGTGCTGGACCTGCTGCGGGCCGAGAAGATCATGGTCGTGCACGGAACGGGCTTCAACTGGCCGGAGCCGGACCACTTCCGCCTGGTCACCCTGCCGAACGCCAAGGACCTGGCGGACGCGGTGACCCGGATCGGGAACTTCCTGGACGGCTACGGACAATGATCCGGACGTCAATTTAGACGCTGTCTAAGTTAGGATGGCCTTCAGAGGTAGTTCAGGAGGCCATCCATGTACGAGCCGACCCGCACCAGCCACGCGGTCCGCGCGCACGGGCCCCACCGCAGCCGCGCGGAAGAACTGGACAACCGCCTGGCCGGCCACTTCACCGCCCTGCTCACGGTGACCGACGAGCTGCGGGCCCTGGAGCCGTCACCGGCACTGGACGAGGCGGCGGCGCGCCTGACCGCGGAGATCGAGCGGCTGAGCGACCACCGCCCGCTGCGGGCCGAGCCGACGGCGGGCGTGGCCACGCGGCCGGCGCTGCACCAGCGCGCCCACATGCTGGCGGGCCAGGCCCTGGTCGTCGCCACCCAGCGCGCGGACACCCGCGCCACGACCCTGGCGGCCGCCCGCCTGCACGCCCACGCGGAGGCCCTGGGCATCCGCGTGGGGCACCACCCCTAGGGCGTGTCCGATGGGTCAGCACGGCTCTCACGGCGCGCCGCACTACTGCTGCGTCGGGCCGCCTTTTGAACAACACACCATGTGAAGCTCGGAGGCGTATGGAGCGTCACTGATCGAAGTGCGGTGCACCGTCGCATTTGTGAGACTGGTCGTAACCCGAATTCCTGAGCTCTCTAGGAGGAAACGTCATGGGCGCGAAGGACGAGAGACAGAACGAGGATCAGCAGGCCGCGGAGAAGGCGGAGCAGCAGGATGACCCGTTGCGTAGCCAGTCAGGGGATACCCCGAAGTGGGTAGAGTCGGTCAAAAAAAGCTTTGAGGACACTATCGAAGACCCACCGCAGCGCTCTAGCTGACGAAACGAACGCGACCCGAGGCCGTGGCCCCACGACCAGGTAGTTGGCTGAGGGCGTGCGAAGATCGCCCAAAGTGGCGTCCCTCAGACACGCCCTAGGGTCTGTCCGGCGGGTCAGGAGCGCAGCCAGAGGCGTACGGCTGCAGCGGTCACGGTGCCGTGAAAGACGTACGCCCTCTTGTCATAACGCGTGGCCACGGCCCGGTAGATCTTCAACC